>JBEBOQ010000006.1:0-143323 GCA_040396375.1 Achromobacter xylosoxidans | reverse complement strand
GCCACATGGACGGCGAGATGATGGTGCGCCTGATGACCTGGGCGCAGCACATCGTGACCTTGCGCGGCGATGCCGCCAGCCATATCGCCGACGTGCCGTTGCTGTTCAAGGCGCACCTGTTCATGGGCCTGACGCTGTTCGTGATCTTTCCCTTCACCCGCCTGGTGCACGTCTGGAGCGGCTTCGCGTCGCTGGGCTACCTGGGCCGCGCCTGGCAACTGGTTCGTCCGCGCTGAACCGCGCATTCCAAGGAGCCGGACATGCCTGTGATCGTCAATGGCGTCGAACTGAACGACGCCGAGCTCGAAAAAGAACTGCCGCTGCACGCCGATGCCGCCAACCCGATGCGCGCGGCCATCACGGCGCTGGTGCTGCGCCGGGTGCTGCTGGACGAGGCGGTACGCGTGGGGCTGGCCTCGGGATCGCGCCCCGAGCCGGACCCGGCCCAGGAGGACGACGTCATCGGCGCCTTGCTGGCCCGCCAGGCGGCGGCGCCCCAGGCCGACGAGGCCGCCTGTCTGCGCTACTACCAGTCCAATCCCCAACGCTTCATGGTGGGCGAACTGGTCGAGGCCGACCACATCCTGTTCCAGGTCACGCCCGGCGTGAACCTGGACATGCTGCGGGCCCACGCAAGCGCTGTGCTTGCCGACCTGTTGGCGGATCCGTCGGGCTTTGCCGAGGTGGCGCGGCGGCAGTCCAACTGCCCGTCGGCCGCGGTGGGCGGCAACCTGGGCCAGTTGGGGCGCGGCGACACCGTGCCCGAATTCGAGAAGGCGGTGTTCGCCTTGCCGGCCGGCGGTTTGCTGCCGCAGGTGCTGCAAACGCGTCACGGCCTGCATATCGTCCGGGTGACGCGGCGGGTGGAAGGGTGGCTGTTGCCGTTTGAACGGGTACGCGACGAGATCGCGGCAGCCTTGTCCGCGCTTAGCCGCGACACTGCCTGGCGCCAGTATGCCAAGTTGCTGGTCGAGCGCGCCGATGTGCGCGGCATTGATCTGGGCGGGGCCGAAGGCGACCGGGTGTTCGGGACCCCGTCATGAGACCCCCGGCATTGATCGACGGCCACGGCCGCCGCATCGACTATCTACGGGTTTCGGTCACCGACCGCTGCGACCTGCGCTGCGGCTACTGCATGCCCAAGGACTTCAAGGGCTTCGAAACGCCCGCCAACTGGCTGCGCCATGACGAAATGGCTCGGCTGGTCGGGCTGTTTGCCGGCCTGGGCGTCAGCAAAGTGCGCCTGACCGGCGGCGAACCCCTGCTGCGTCGCGGCGTGGCGGAGTTGGCACGGGCCATTTCGGCGCTGCCGGGCATCAACGACCTGTCAGTCTCCACCAACGCCACGCAACTGGCGCGCCATGCCGATGCCCTGCGTGCGGCGGGCGTCAGCCGGCTGAACATCAGCCTGGACACCCTGGACGCCGCTGAATTCAGCCGCATCACCGGCCGCGACTGCCTGGCCGACGTCCTGACCGGCTTGCAGGCTGCGCGCCAGGCGGGGTTCGCGCCGATCAAGCTGAACAGCGTGGTGCATGCCGCCACGCCCCAGGCCGACGTGCGCCGCTTGTTGGCCTATGCGCTGGCGCACGGCTTCATCCTGCGCCTGATCGAACCCATGCCGATGGGCGACAGCGGCCGTCGCTATGCCCATGCGGATCTGGGCGCCCTTGGCATGCAGTTGGCGGCTGAGCACGGCCTGGTGCCGGCGCTGGCCGGGCAGGGCGCAGGCCCGGCACGCTACTGGACAGCGGGGACGGGTACGCCGGCCCTGGGCGTGATCACCCCGATGTCGCGGCATTTCTGCGCCACCTGCAACCGCGTCCGGGTGGGCGTGGACGGCACGCTGTACTTGTGCCTGGGCCAGGAAGACCAGGTGCCGCTGGGCCGGTTGCTGCGCGCCGGCGCCAGCGACGCCGAACTGGAACAGGCGATACGGGCCGGCATTGCCGCCAAGCCCGAGCGCCATGACTTCACGAGCCGGCCCGAGCGTATCGTGCGCTTCATGTCGCAAACGGGCGGATAGGCCATGGGCGACATCGAACGTCTGGTGGACGGCTTTCAGCGCTTCCAGCATCAATATTACGAGGCGACGCCGTCGTTGTACCGCAACCTGCGCGACGGCCAGCATCCCAGCACGCTGCTGGTGGGCTGCTGTGATTCACGGGTGGACCCGGCCATGCTGCTGGGCTGCGATCCGGGCGACATCTTCACTGTGCGCAACGTGGCCAACCTGGTGCCGCCAGGCGAACGCGACCAGGGCCACCACGGCGTGCTGGCCGCGATCCAGTTCGCGGTAGAGCAACTGGTGGTCAGCCGGATCATCGTGCTGGGGCATGCGCAGTGCGGCGGCATCCGCACCCTGATGGACCGGCCGGTGCGCGCGGACGACGATCCGGACTACCTGAACCGCTGGATGGACATCGCCGAGCCAGCCCGCCAGCGGGTGCTGAGCCAGCTGCCGCACGCGACCCATGCCGAGCGCCGGCGCGCCTGCGAGCAGGCGTCCATCCTGATTTCGCTGCGCAATCTGGAAGCCTTGCCCTGCGTGGGGCGGCGGATGCAGGCGGGCGGCCTGACGTTGCACGGCTGGTATTTCGACCTGGTGGCGGGGGCTTTGCTGGCATACTCGGCGCGGGCGGACGCGTTCCTGCCTATCGTGTGTCCCTTGTTTACGGAGCCAGCATGACCCCAGTTTTCGGACTCGCCGGCCGCTCAGGCAGCGGCAAGACCACCCTGATCGAGGCCATGCTGCCGCTGCTGGGCGCGGCCGGGCTGAAGGTCAGCGTCATCAAACACAGCCACCACGACTTCGACATGGAGCCGCCCGGCAAGGACAGCGCGCGCTTCCGGCAGGCCGGGGCCCAGGAAGTGGTGGTGGCCTCGCCGTTTCGCTACGCCATCGTGCACGAACTGCGCGGCGCACCCGAACCATCGCTGCACGACCAGGTGGCGCGGCTGGCGCCCGCCGACCTGGTGCTGGTCGAAGGCTTCAAGCACGCCGATATCCCGCGCATCGAGGTCTACCGGCCCGCCCTGGGCAAGCCGCCGCTGCACGCGGACGACCCCAGCTTCCTGGCGGTCGTGACCGACGCCGTGCTGGAAACGGATTTGCCCTGTCTGCCCCTGAACGACCCGGCCGCGGTGGCCGAGTTCATTCGGCGGGCGGTGGGACGCGTCTGAACTACACTGAATCGCGGTCTGCCCCGCCAGCCCCGCCAGCCCAGCGAGCCCAGCAAGCGCCATGACGCCTTCCGCCACCCCCGCCGATGCCGACGGCCTGCCGTCGTCGCGGCATCGCCTGTCTACCCGCATCATCGCCAGTTCGTTGGTGGCGCTGATTGTGGTGCTGTCCATGGTCAGCTGGACGCTGTGGCTGTCCTGGCAACTGGAAGGGGCGGGCGCCGCCATCAACGACACCGGCAGCCTGCGCATGCGCGCCAACCGCGTCGCGGTGGAGCTGATGCGCCCTCAAGCCGGCCGTGAGGTCCGCACCGACGAACAACTGCGCCTGATGGACGACACCATCGCCCGGCTGGCGCGCGGCAATCCGGCGCGGCCGCTGTTCATTCCCAACGATCCGGCGATTCGCGAGCAATGGCTGGGCGTGGCCGACTACTGGCGCAGCGTGATGCGGCCGGCGGCGGTGCGCGCTGTTCAGCGCGAAGACGCCGCCGAATACCTGGAAACGCTGCCCGATTTCGTGGCCCGGGCCGACGCGCTGGTGCGCATGATCGAGCAGGACAATGCCGGCAAGACCACCTCGCTGCGCCTGTCGCAGGGCGTGCTGGCGGCCATCGCCAGCGCCGGCACCCTGGCCATGATCTACCTGCTGTACCTGTGGATCATCGCGCCCGTGCTGCGCCTGCGCGACGGCCTGCAGCGCATGGCGGCGCGCGAATTCAGCACCCGCCTGCCGGTCGAGAGCCAGGATGAATTCGGCGTGCTGGCGCGCGGCTTCAACCGCATGGCCGACGAATTGCAGAGCCTGTACACCGGCCTGGAACAGCGGGTGGGCGAAAAGACCGCCCAGCTCGCGGCGCAGAACCGCGACATCGGCGCGCTGTACGACATGGCGGCGTTCCTGAACCAGCCCAACGAGATCGAGGCAATGTGCCAGGGCTTCCTGCGCCGCGTCATGTTGCAGTTCGACGCCGAGGGCGGCAGCATCCGCGCGCTCGATCCCGACAACGAAAAGCTCAACCTGGTGGTGTCGGTGGGGCTGTCCGAGGAATTGGTCGAGTCCGAGCACTGCATGCGTGTCGACGACTGCTATTGCGGCGTGGCCACGCGCCAGGCTGGCGTGGTCGTGATCCAGGATTTTCGCCAGGCGCCGCCGCAGATGGACCTGAACTGCCAGCGCGACGGCTTCGCCAGTGTGGCGGTGTTTCGCATCGTCACGCGCGACGAGGTGCTGGGCTCGTACTCGCTGCATTTTCGCAGCCAGCGCAAGCTGGCGCCGTCCGACTCGCAACTGCTGGAAACCCTGGGGCAGCACCTGGGCGTGGCGCTGGACAACCGCCGCCTGGGCGCCCAGGCGCGCCAGCTGGCGGTGGTGCAGGAGCGCGGCCTGGTGGCGCAGGGGCTGCACGACAGCCTGGCGCAGGGCTTGAACTTCCTGAACCTGCAATTGCAGCTGCTGGACGCGGCCGTCAAGCGCGGCGACCAGGCCGAGGTCGAGGAAATCCTGCCGCTGCTGCGCACCGGCGTGGACGAAAGCTACAAGGACGTGCGCGAGCTGCTCACCAACTTCCGCGACAAGCTGGGCCAGGGCGACCTGAAGGCCGCCATCCAGGACACGGTCGAACGTTTCCGCCGCCAGACCGGCATGGCCACCGAGCTGGCCTTCAGCCAGGGCGTGGGCGCGCCGCTGGCGCCCGAGCAGCAATTGCAGGTGCTGTTCATCCTGCAGGAAGCGCTGTCGAACGTGCGCAAGCATTCCGAGGCGGACCGCGTCGACGTGGTGGTGCGCAACGACCGCGATTTCAACCTGCTGATCGCCGACAACGGCCAGGGCTACGATCCGGACGAAGTGGCGCAGCGCGGCGAGGCCCACGTCGGCCTGCACATCATGCGCGAACGCGCCGCCCGGATGCATGCCTTGATTACAATGAAATCCCGGCCCGGCGGCGGCACGCGCATTGCCTTGACGTTGCCCGACGCCGAACGCCAGGCCGCCTGACCCTTTCAAGACCATGCCCATCCGTATCCTGCTCGTCGACGACCACACCCTGTTCCGCTCGGGGGTGCGCCTGCTGTTGCAGCGCCAGCCCGATTTCGAGGTGGTGGCCGAAGCCGGCGACGGCGTCGAAGGCGTCAAGCGGGCCAAGGAACTCAAGCCCGACGTGGTGCTGCTGGACCTGAACATGCCCGGCTTGTCAGGGCTGGAAACGCTGCAATTGCTGACGCAGGACGTGCCGTCCAGCGCGGTCATCATCCTTACCGTATCCGAAGAAGCCGACGAACTGGGCCAGGCCCTGCGCGACGGCGCTCGCGGCTATCTGCTCAAGAACATCGAGGCCGAGGTGCTGACCTCGGCCATCCGCCGCGCCGCGGGCGGCGAACCGGTCATCGCCGAAAGCATGACGGCCAAGCTGGTCGAGCAGTTCCGCGACCAGGCCAATCTGGCGGCCCAGGGGGCGGGCGGGCAGGCCGAACGCCATCGGCTGACCGCGCGGGAACGGCAGATCGTGCAATGCCTGGCACGTGGCGCCAGCAACAAGGTCATCGCGCGCGAACTGGACGTGAGTGAAAGCACGGTCAAGATCCATGTGCAGAACGTGCTGAAAAAACTCAATCTGACCAGCCGGGTGCAGGTGGCCGTGTACGCAGTCGAACACGGCCTGCATGGCGACGATCCGGTCTGACCGGGCTGGGTCCAGGCGCAGGGCACGCTGCATTTGATGACGCCGGTCGCAGACCCGTTTGATCTGCGACAAGGCCGCGCGGCCGGCCGGCCCCTAGACTGGCCGGCATGCATAACCGAACCTCTCCCCTGGAACTCGTGGCACCGGCCGGCAGCCTGGCCGCTCTGAAGGCGGCCATCGAGGCAGGCGCCGACACCGTCTACCTGGGCCTGAAGAACGCCACCAACGCCCGCAATTTTGCCGGGCTCAATTTCACCGAAAGCGACATCCGCGCCGGCGTCGACCTGGCTCACGCCAAAGGCCGCCAGGTGCTGTTCGCGATCAATACCTTTGTCCAGCCCGGCCGTGGCCAGGAATGGCGCGAGGCGGTCGACGCCGCGCACGCGCTGGGCGCCGACGCGGTCATCATGGCCGACGCGGGCCTCTTGGGCTATGCCCGCGACCGCTATCCCGACCTGCGGCTGCATCTGTCGGTACAAGGCTCGGCCACGCATGCCGATGCCATCGAAATGATGAAAGAGCAGTTCGGTATCCGGCGCGTGGTGCTGCCGCGCGTGCTGACCCTGGCCGAGATCGCGCGCATCTGCGCCAACGTCAGCGTCGAGGTCGAGGTATTCGGCTTTGGCAGCCTGTGCGTCATGGCCGAAGGGCGCTGCCTGTTGTCGTCCTACGCCACCGGCGCGTCGCCCAACAACCAGGGCGTCTGTTCGCCGGCCAGCGCGGTGCGCTGGGTGGAACAGGACGGCCGCCTGGATGCGCGCCTGAACGGCATCCTGATCGACCGCTACGAACCCGGCGAGCCCGCTGCCTACCCCACGCTGTGCAAGGGTCGCTTCGAGGTCGACGGCCACGCCGACCACGCGCTGGAAGAACCCACCAGCCTGAACGCCATCGGCCTGTTGCCGCGTTTGGCGGAAATGGGCGTGTCGGCCGTGAAGATAGAAGGGCGCCAGCGCAGCCCGGCGTACGTGACGCAGGTGGTGTCCACGCTGCGCGCGGCGCTGGACAGCGCGCATGCCGATCCCAACCGCTATTCCCCCCGCCCTGAATGGAACGCCATGCTGGCGCGCCATGCCGAGGGTTCCCAAGTCACCCAAGGCGCATTCGAACGTCCATGGAAATGAAACCCAAGGCTTTCCGCATTTCGGCCGGCCCACTGCTGTATTACTGGCCGCGTCAGCGCACGCTGGAATTCTATGCGGCACTGGCCGACAGTGCGGCCGACATTCTTTATGTGGGCGAAACCGTCTGTAGCCGCCGCCACGAGCTGCGCGCCGACGATTGGCTGGACCTGGCGCACGACCTGCGGGCCGCCGGCAAGGAAGTGGTGCTGTCGGCCCGCACGCTGATCGAGACAGGCGCCGAAGCCTCGGCGCTGCGGCGCCTGTGCGAACAGCAGGACTTCATGGTCGAGGCCGGCGAGGTCGGCGCGCTGCGCCACCTGGGCGGCCGGCCCTTTGTGGCCGGCCCGCACATGAACGCCTATCACGGCGGCACGCTGGAATGGCTGGCCGCCAGGGGCGCGGCGCGCTTCGTTGCGCCGCTGGAAATGCATGTGAACACGCTGGCCCGCCTGCTGGCCGAGCGCCCGGCGGGCTTGCAGGCCGAGATCATGGTGTGGGGGCGCATGGCGCTGGCGTTTTCGGCGCGTTGCTTCACCGCGCGGCACTTCAGGCTGAACAAGGACGATTGCGGTTTTCGCTGTATCGAGCATCCGGACGGCCTGGATATGCGCACCCGCGAATCGCGAGAATTCCTGGCGATCAATGGCATCCAGGTACAGTCGGCCGCCTGCCTGGACCTGCTGGACCAAGCCGCGTACCTGGCAGACCTGGGGGCCGAGGTGCTGCGCGTCAGTCCGCAATCGACCGGCACGCTGGAAGCGATCGCCGCACTGGACGCGGTACGGCATGGCCGGGTGCAGGCCGAGGTGGCGCCGCCGGTCGGTATCGGTCGCTGCAATGGCTATTTCCATGGCCAATCAGGCATCGCCTGGCAGGAGCGCGTATGAGTGGCGCCGGATGGGTGTTGCCTGGGGCCGTCGCCCGCCTGGGCCGGCGGCTGCCCGCGCCGCTGGTATCGCTGCACGTCGCGGCCGGGCTGGAACTGGCGCGGCGCCTGAAATGGCTATCCCCGCCGCCGGAACTGGATGGCCGCAGCTTTGCCATCACGGTTGAAGACCTGGGTTTGCGCAGCAGCTTCTTGGTGCGGGGCGGGGCGTTTCGGCCATGTTGGGAGCGGTCGCCTTGCGAACTGGAACTGGGTGCCCGCCTGGCGGACCTGCTGGCGCTGATGCGGGCCGAGACCGACGCCGACACGCTGTTCTTCCAGCGCCGGCTGCGGATCTCGGGAGATACGGAATTGGGCCTGATCGTGAAGAACTGGCTGGACGCAGCCCCGCGCCCGGCGTGGTTGCAGGGGTTGGGCGCGGCGCGCTAGCGCCTGTGCAGAGGAACAGGCGCGCCGCCCGAGGCAAGCATAATGCCGCTCAGGCGCGCCGTCCCTCCATGGCGCGCGCCACCCGCGACAGCGCCAGGCTGGCCGCGAAATACAGCAACGCCACGGCGAGGTAGACCTCGACGTGGTAGGGCCGCCAGTCGGTGCCGGCGACCACGGACTTGGCCGCGCCCAGCACGTCGAACACACCGATGATGCTGACGAGCGAGGTGTCTTTCACCGCACCGACGAACACGCCCAGCGCGGCCGGCGCGGCGATGCGGCGGGCCTGCGGCCAGATCACCGTCCAGTAGGCCGTGGCGGGGCGCATGCCCAGCGCGCGCGCCGCCATCATCTGGCCGGGGGGAATGGCTTGCAGCGCGCCGCGCAGCACCTCGGCCAGCAGGCAGGCGGTGTGCAGCGTCAGCGCGGCCAGCGCCATGCTGAATTTTGAGACGCCGCCGCCCAGCAGCAGCGGCAACACGAACGAGGCGAACAGCAACTGGGTCACCAGCGGCACGCCGCGCACGGCCTCGATCAGGGCCGCGGCCGCGAGCGAACCGCTGCGGCTGCCGGAGCGGCGCAACAGCGCCAGGCCGAAAGCCAGCGGCACGGCGGCCAGCAGCGCCGAGATCGCCAGGATCAGCGTCACCAGCAGACCGCCCCAGCGCAACGGGCCGATGGCCGCGCCGCCCCAGGGCCAGCCGCTCAGTGCACCCACGGTCACGACCAGGGCCAGCGCGATCAGCGCCAGGCGCGGGCGGGCTGGCAGACGGCCGATGCCCAACGCGACCGCCACGCCTGCCAGCAGCGCGGCGCAGGCGACCAGGGCCTGGGGCCGGTCGCTGGGGGCCATGGCGCCAAACAGCAGCAGCGGCACGTTGTCGCCCACCGCGGCCCAGCAGGCGCCGGCGGCCGCCGCGCACTCGGCCGGGGCGCCATGCCACACCGCGCGCAGCACGGCCCAGTCCAGCACTGCCCAGCCAGCGGCGGCCAGCGCCAGTGCAACCAGCGCGGACCCCAGCCAGCGCCGCCAGGGGCTCGCGTGGCGGGCATCGCCGCCCAGCACGGGCATGCTCGGCCGGTCGCCCAGGCGGGCGCCGTGGCTGTCGCCGGGGCCATGGCGGGCATGGCGCGCGTTCCAGGCGGACAGCGCGCCGCCAAGCGCCAGCGCCAGGCCCAGGTACACGGCCACGGCCAGCGCGATGCCTTCCAGCGCCAGCCCGGTTTGGGTGATCGCCGTGTTGATGACGGCCATCAGTTCCTGGTAGCCGATGGCGATGGCCAGCGTGCTGTTCTTGACCAGCGCCAGGCACTGGTTGGCGTAGGGCGGCAGCGCCACGCGTGCGGCATAGGGCGCGATCACCCGGCGCAGCACGCTCCAGGGTGTCAGGGCCATGGCCTGGCCGGCTTCGACCAGGCCCACCGGCACCGCGCGCACCGAGGCGCGCACGATGTCGGCGATGTAGGCGGCATGGAACACGATCAGGCCGATCGCCAGCGCGGCGAATTCGATGCTGGGTTGCCAGCCGCCTTGCAGGCCCAGCCCGCGCTTGACGGGCAGGTCCACCTGCACGGGCGGCAGCAGCGCCCAGGCCGCCCCGGCCAGCGCCAGCGGGAGCACAAGCGTGGCCCAGCGGGCGGCACGGCTGGCGTTACGACGCGAACCGCTGCCCCAGCGGCGATGCGCCTGCCAGCCGATAAGCAGGGCGCCCGCCGCCACTGCGACATACGGCAGCCAGCCATGCAGCGCGGGCAGCGCCAATCCGCGGTTGGACAGCAGCACCGACGGCAGCGGCGACCAGGCCTGGCGCGCGTCCGGCAGGCGCAGCAACAGGCCATACCAGACAAACAGTTGCAGCAGCACCGGCGTGTTGCGCAGCGGCGCGATGAGAGCGGCGGCGCCACGCGCGGCCAGCGGATTGGCCGACAGTCGCAGCAGCCCCAGCCCGATCCCCAGCACCGTCGCGATGGGAATGGCTACCAGCGCCACGGTCAGCGTGTTGACCAGCCCGGCGGCGATCGACATCCAGTAGGGATCGTCGGGCGTGACGGGCAGCAGGCTTTCCGAAATGCGAAAGCCCGCTGGCTGGAACAGGAAGCCGAAGCCGCCACGGATGCCGCGCGCCGCCTGCACCGATTCAATGTGCAGCAGCAGCACGGCGGCCATGCCGCCCAGCGCCAGCGTCCAGGCCAGGGCGGGCAGCCAGCGCCGCAGGGCGGGGCCCCAGGGCAGGGGAAGGGTGGCGATCATATCGGTCTTACCGTTCTTGCTGTTGGCCGGGGCGTGAGCCGGCGGTCTTGCCAAAAAGGATCAGGCGGGCCCTAGGCCCGCCTGGCGGATTCACATCGTCGAACCGATGCTTATTGGAACGGCGGCGAATACAGCAGCCCGCCCTTGTTCCATTGCGCGTTCAGGCCGCGTTCCAGTTTCAGCGGGGTGGCGGCGCCCAGGTTGCGGTCCCACACTTCGCCGTAGTTGCCCACGGCCTTGATGACGTTCTTGGCCCAGCTTTCATCCAGCCCGAAGCTCTTGCCGATGCCCGGGTCCAGGCCAAGCAAGCGGCGCACCTGGGCGTCGGTGCTTTGCGCCTGGCTGTCGACGTTCTTGGACGTGATGCCCAATTCCTCGGCGGCCACCAGCGTGTTCACTGTCCAGCGCACGATCGCGGTCCAGTTCGGATCATCCTGGCGCACGAAGGGGCCCAGGGGCGACTTGTTGATGCGTTCGGGCAGGATGATGAAGTCGTCCGGATTGGCGGCGCGTGCGGCACGGCTGGCGGCCAGCGTCGAGGCGTCGGACAGGTACACGTCGCAACGGCCGGCGTAGAAGGCCTGCTCCAGCTCCACCAGGTTCTCGATCACGACCGGGCGATAGGTGAGCTTGTTCTTCTTGAAGTAGTCCACCAGGTTCTGTTCGTTGACGGTGCCGGGCTGCACGCAGACTTGCGCGCCGTCCAGCTCGGTGGCGCTTTTTACGCCCAGCTTGCGCGGCACCAGGAAGCCCTGGCCGTCGTAGAACACGATGCCGGCGGACACGATGCCCAGCCCGGCGTCGCGGCCCGACGTAATGGTGGTGTTGCGGTTGAGCACGTCGATCTCGCCGCCTTGCAGGGCGGGGAAACGCTGCTGCGAACTCAGCGGCACGAAGCGGGTTTTCTCGGGGTCGCCCAGCACGGCGGCGGCCAGCGCGCGGCACAGGTCGGCGTCCAGGCCGGTCCAGCGGCCTTGCTTGTCGGCGATGGACAGGCCGGCCGAGCCTTGGCTGACGCCGCACACTAATTCGCCGCGCTTCTTGATCGCGTCAACCGTGACGCCTGCCGTGGACGCGCCCGCATAAGCCAGCGCCGCCGCCACGCCGGCGGTCTTGAGGATAGAGATCAACCGCATGCCGTTCCCGTATTCGTTGTATGCAAGAAAGGCATGAATTCTATGGCTGGGCACCGTTAACGCGAGCGACTATATGGTCATATGGATATAAGAACTTAGCCTTATCCATATTCGCGTCATATACCTAGAATCCGTCCATACCAAGTTGGATTGATCAAGAAGGTCGCGCATGAGCTGGCAGGACGAATTCAGGCAGTTATTTCCCATCACACGCGATAAGGCCTACGCCAACATCGCCTATACCAGTCCCTTGTCGCCCAAGGTGGCCGACGCGGTGGCAGGCTTCTTCGACAGCATCACGTATGCCCGCAGCGACAAGCCTCAATGGCTGCGCGATGCCGACGCGCTGCGCGTGCGCCTGGCCCGCCTGATCGGCGGCGACGCGCACCGGCTGGCTTTCACCAAGAACACGACCGAAGGCTTGAACACCGTGGCGCAGGGCCTGGCCTGGCAAGACGGCGACAACCTCATCGTTGACGACCAGGAACATCCCACCAATGCCTTGCCCTGGCTGAACCTGCGCCGCCGCGGCGTGCAGGTGCGCGTGCCGCAATCGCGTTCGCATCGCTATACGGTGGATGACCTGTGGCAGCACGTGGATGCGCGCACGCGCCTCATCGCCGTGTCGTGGGTGCAGTACGGCACGGGCCTGCGCACCGACATCGCGGAACTCGGCCGGCGCTGCGCCGAACGCGATATCTGGCTGGTGGTCGACGGCATCCAGGGCGCGGGCCTGTTGCGCGCGCAAGTCGATGCCTGGGGCGTGGACGCTTTCGCCAGCGGCGCACACAAAGGGTTTCTAGGCCCGCTGGGCGTAGGCTTTTTGCACGTATCGCCTGAACTGCTGGATGTGCTTGACCCGCTGTACATCGGCCCGTCGGGCGTAACCACGTTGGACAAGTCCGGCCTGCAATGGCAGGTGGGCGTGTCGGACGCCACCGATGCCCGCCGGCTCGAAACCGGCAACCTGAACTATCCCGGCATCGCCGGCTGGGCAGGCGCAATGGACCTGATCGAATGGGCGCAACCTGACCGCATCGAGCCATGGGTGCAGGAGCTTTCCACGGCATTGAGCGATGGTTTGCGCGCGCAGGGGCTGCAGGTAGTATCCCCGGCCGACGCCGAGCTGCGCAGCACCACCACGGCATTGCGCGTGGCCGATCCGGCCGCGGCGCTCGCGCACCTGGCCCGCGAGGGCGTGGTGGCCAGCATCGTGGAGTATGGTTACCTGCGCCTGTCCGTCGGCGCCTACAACAATCACGAGGACATCGAACGCATCCTGCGCGCCGCGCGCGGGTTCGCCGCTTGATCCTCATCACTGACAACGCATCTCCAGGAGAGACACATGACTGAAGCGAAAAAGCCCGATTGGCGGCTGGAAACCATTGCCGTGCATGGCGGCTACCGTCCCGACCCGACCACGCGCGCCGTGGCCGTGCCGATCTACCAGACCGTGGCTTACGCCTTTGACGACACCCAGCATGGCGCGGACCTGTTCGACCTGAAGGTCGCGGGCAACATCTACACCCGCATCATGAACCCGACGACCGACGTGCTGGAACAGCGCGTGGCAGCCCTGGAAGGCGGCATCGCCGCGCTGGCGCTGGCCTCGGGCCAGGCCGCGGTGACCTACGCGATCCTGACCATCGCCGAAGCCGGCGACAACATCATCTCGTCCAGCACGCTGTACGGCGGCACCTACAACCTGTTTGCCCACACGCTGCCGCAATACGGCATCACCACGCGCTTTGCCAACCCCAGCGACCTGGCCGCCTTCGAGGCGCAGATCGATGACCGCACCAAGGCCATCTTCGCCGAGTCCGTGGGCAACCCGCTGGGCAACATCACCGACATCGCCGCGCTGGCCGAACTGGCCCACCGCCATGGCCTGCCGCTGATCGTCGACAACACCGTGCCGTCGCCGTACCTGCTGCGTCCCATCGAGCACGGTGCCGACATCGTGGTGCAATCGCTGACCAAGTACCTGGGCGGCCACGGCACCAGCCTGGGCGGCGCCATCATCGACTCGGGCAAGTTCCCCTGGGCCGAGCACAAGGCCCGCTTCGCGCGCCTGAACGAACCGGACGTGAGCTACCACGGCGTGGTCTACACCGAAGCGTTCGGCCCGGCCGCCTACATCGGCCGCGCGCGCGTCGTGCCGCTGCGCAATACCGGCGCGGCGATTTCGCCGTTCAACTCGTTCCAGATCCTGCAAGGCATCGAAACGCTGGCGCTGCGCGTAGATCGCATCGTCGAAAACGCGGTCAAGGTGGCCAGCTACCTGCGCGAGCACCCCAAGGTGGAATGGGTCAATTACGCCGGCCTGGCGGATCACCCCGACCACGCCCTGGTGCAGAAGTACCTGGGCGGCAAGGCCCCGGGCCTGTTCACGTTTGGCGTGAAGGGCGGCCGCGAAGCCGGCGCGCGCTTCCAGGACGCGCTGCAACTGTTCACCCGCCTGGTCAACATCGGCGACGCCAAGTCGCTGGCGACCCACCCGGCGTCCACCACCCACCGTCAGCTCAACCCCGAAGAACTGCAAAAGGCCGGCGTGCGCGAAGAAACCGTGCGCTTGTCCATCGGCATCGAGCACATTGACGACTTGCTGGCCGATCTGGACCAGGCCCTGGCGCAGGTGTGATAGGCATGTCGATGATTCACCGCAGAACCCTGTTGAAACTGGCCGCGGGCCTGCCCGCCCTGGCGGCCGCGCCCGCCATCGCGGCCAAGCCGCAAGCCGGCCGCGCCAAGACCTACGTGCTGGCGCACGGCTCGTGGCATGGCGGCTGGTGCTGGCGCCCCGTGGCCGACCGGCTGCAAGCCGCTGGCCACCGCGTTTACGCACCCAGCTTTACCGGCATGGGCGACCGTGCCCACTTGCTGAACCCGGCCATCACCATCGACACCTTCGTGGAAGACCTGGTGCAGGTGATCCAGTCCGAAGAACTGAATGACGTGATCCTGGTCGGCCATAGCTTCGGCGGCATTCCCATCTCGGGCGTGGCCGATCGCATTCCCGAGCGCCTGGCGCACCTGGTGTACTTCGATTCCATCGTGCTGCAAAGCGGCCAGAATGCGTTCTCGGTGTACCCCAAGGCGGATGCCGACGCCCGCATCGCGGCGGCTTCCAAGGCCACCAACGGCCTGGCCGTGCCGATTCCCGATCCGCTGCCCGCGGCCTGGGGATTCAAGCCCGGCAGCGCCGACGAGGCCTGGGTCAAGCGGCGCCTGACGGCGCATCCGCTGGCCAGCTACACCACGCCCCTGACGCTCAAGCACCCCATCGGCAATGGTCGTCCGCGCACCTATATCCACTGCACGCAGCCCGAATTGCCCGTGCTGGAGGAATCGCGCAAGCTGGTGAAGTCGCAGCAGGGCTGGAACTGGGTCGACATCGCGGCCCCGCACGAAGCCCACATCACCCACCCCGCGCTGCTGGCGGATCTGCTGCTGGGCTTGTCCTAAGCGGATCGGCGCCTGGGCCGGCTGCGCCGTGGTGGGCGCAGCGGGCTCAGGGTTGGGCGTCCGGCCAGGGACGCCCACGGCGCCAGGCCGACGGCGCCATGCCTTCGGTACGCTGGAACACCCGGCTGAATGCCGCCTGCGAGCGGTACCCCACTTGTTCGGCGGCATCCTGGATGCTCACGCCCTGCGACAGCAGGCGCCGCGCCACGCGCATGCGCAGCAGTTGCAGCAATTGCGCGGGCGTCGTGCCGCTATGCAGCGTGAAGCGGCGATGGAAGGTGGCCTTGGACATGTGCACGTGGCGCGCCATGTCGTCCATGCTCCAGGGGTCCGCCGGCCGCGCCAGGATCGCCTGTAGCAACCCCGCCATGGCCGGGTCGCGCGCCAGCACGAACAGGCCATAGGCCTGGCGGTCGTGAATCGCCAGGTGGCGCAGCATGAAGAAAATCAGCATGTCCGTCAGGCGTTCCAGCACCACGGTCGACGCGCCGCCGCCCCGCGCGGTCTCGCCCAGGATCAGGTCGAACACGCCGCGCGCGCTGGCATAGCGAGTATCGTCCGCGCGCAGCACCAGCATGTCGGGCAGGGTGTCGGCCAGCAGGTCGGCCAGGCCCGGACGAAACTGGAAAAAGCCGCAGGCCAGTCCGGTGCTGTCGGGTTGGAGCGGCAATAGCGGCTGCATGGCGGTGCAGGCCGCCGTGCCCGCCTCGGGCGCATCCAGGGGTGTCAGCGCATGCGGCAGGTCGCGCAGGAAAAACACGCCATCGCCGGCCGACAGCGTCAGCGGGGGGTGGTCCGCACCCAGGTCGACCCGGCAGCGCCCGTGCAGGATCAGGTGGAAGCTGGCGCGTGCCCGGCCACTGGTGCTGGCGGACCAATTGCCGCAATACTGCCCCAGGTGATACAAGCTGGACTGGACCTCCAGGCTGGATAGCAGCAGGGCGTCGACGGCGGCTTGGTCGGTGTTGGGGGCAGGCAGCATGGCGGTGTCAGGACATGGCGTCGGCGGCGCGGTCTGATATGGCGCGACGACCGGATCAGTTTGGCGGGATGATTTGGCTGGCGCTTGGGTTATATAGGCATAGCTGAAAGTCGATAAGATCGAGCATCAGCTTGCGATCCCCGTGCATTGTCGCGCGGGGCAGGGCGCCCGCACAATCGTGTTTTCATTGATCGTCTTTCAGGAGACTCTCATGGCCCGTTTGCCCATCCATACCGCGCAAAGCGCTCCCGAACCCACCCGCGCGGCGCTGGCCGCCGCCGAGCAGGGCGCCGGCTACGTGTCGAACCTGCTGGGCGTGCTGGCCAATGCGCCGGTGGCGCTCGAGGCCTATCAAACCCTGTCGCAGATCAACGCCCGCGCCGGGCTGACCCTGCAAGAGCGCGAAGTCGTGCAACTGGTCGCCGGTACCCGGCACGGCTGCACCTTCTGCGTGGCCGGCCACACGGCGCTGGCGCGCAACAAGGCCAAGCTGTCGCCCGAAGTGGTGGACGCGCTGCGCGCCCAGGGCGTGCTGCCCGATGCCCGCCTGCAGGCGCTGGCCGCCTTTACCGAAGCCGTCATCCAGACCCGCGGCCGCGTCAGCGACGAGGCCTTGCAGGCCCTGCGCGCGGCGGGCTACACCGACGGCAACGCGCTGGAGGTAATCGTGGGCGTGGGCCTGGCCACGATCTGCAATTTCGCCAACAACCTGGCGCAGACGCCGCTGAACGAACAACTGAGCGCCTACGCCTGGAGCGGCGCCCAATGACGGCGCGGCAACCTGACCTGCTGACGGCCGAGCTGGTGGCCTGGCTCGACCAGCATGCGGCTGCGCTGGACGACGGCAGCCAGGACGCGGCCAGCGTGCTGCCGCGCCTGGCCGCAGCCGGTGTGTTCCGCCAGGGCGTACCGCAGGCGCTGGGCGGCCTGCCGGGCACCGATATCGGCGACGCCATCGAAGCGGTCTCGCAAGTGGCCGAGCATTCTGTCGCCAGCGCCTTCGTGGCCTGGGGCCAGCGGGTCTTCATCGAATACCTGCTGCGCAGCCCCAACACCGCGCTGGCGCAAACCTGGCTGGCGCCGCTCTTGGCGGGTGAACAGGCCGGCGCCACCGCGCTGTCCAACGCCATGAAATTCCTGAGCGGCATTGAATCGCTGCAGATCAGCGCCCGTCAGGACGGCGGGCAGTGGCTGCTGGACGGCCGCATGCCGTGGGTCACCAACCTGCGCAAGCAGGGCTTCCTGGTGGCCGCCGCGGTGTCGGCGCCGGATGGCACACCCGCCGTGGTCGCCTTGCCGCACGATATTGACGGCCTGGCGCGCAGCGCCGACCTGGACCTGCTGGCCTTGCAGTCCAGCAATACCGCGGCGCTGGAGGTGCACGGCGTGCGCATCGGCCCCGAATGGCTGATCCACCCGGACGCGCGCCAGTACCTGCCGCAGGCGCGGCCCGCCTTCGCCGGCCTGCAATGCGGTCTGTCCATCGGCCTGGCACGGCGCGCGCTGCGAGCGGCGCGGCAAGCCGGGCAGGGCCAGGCCTCGCGCGGCATCCTGGGCCAGCCGCTGCAAGCCCTGGCGGCGCAGCTCGACGACCTGACCGCGCGGCTCATCGCCGGCGTGCGCAGCGAACGCTTCGTGGCGCAACCTTGGGCCTTGTTCGAACTGCGCATCGGGCTGGCCGACATCGCCAGCCAGGCGGTGCAGCTGGAACTGCAGGCCAGCGGCGGCGCGGCCTACTTGAAGCCCGCGGGCGATGGTTTCGCGCGGCGGTGGCGCGAGGCGGCCTTCCTGCCCATCGTCACGCCCAGCCTGGTGCAACTGAAAACCGAACTGGCCAAGCGCCAGGCGCGGCTGGCGGCCGAGGGCGCCGCATGAGCGCGCCGCCGCGCCCCGTGTTGCAGGCCAGCGGGCTGGCGTTGCGCTATGCCGGTGCGCCTGCCGACGTGTTCCAGGGCGTGGACCTGGCGCTGGACCGCGGCGAAGTGGTGGCGGTGCTGGGCGCCAGCGGCGCGGGCAAATCCAGCCTGCTGCGCGTGCTGGCGGGGTTGCAGCCGGCCAGCGCGGGCTCGCTGTTGATGGAAGGCACGCCGCTGACCGGTGTGCATCCGCGCGTGGCGGTGGCATTCCAGGATCCCAGCCTGTTGCCGTGGCTGTCGCTGGAACGCAATGTGGCCTTTGGCTTGGATTTCAAGCACCAGCCGGCGCTGACCGCCGCCGAACGCCGCCTGCGTGTCGACCAGGCCATCGACGAGGTCGGCTTGTCGCACGCGCGGCAGTTGCGCCCCGCGCAGTTGTCCGGCGGCATGGCCCAGCGCGCCGCGCTGGCGCGCTGCCTGGCGCGCCAACCGTCGGTCCTGCTGATGGACGAACCCTTTGGCGCCTTGGACGAAGTGACGCGTGGCGAGATGCAGGCCCTGCTGCGCAAAGTGGTGGCGGACTTCCATACTGCCGCGGTCCTGATCACCCACGATATCGACGAAGCGCTGTTGCTGGCCGACCGCATCGTGCTGCTGGGCGGCGCGCCAGGACGCATTCTGGGCGTATGGCCGGTGGACCTGCCGCAGCCGCGCGCCGACCTGTTGCCGGAAATGGGCGCATTGCGCCTGGAAATCCTGACCCGTCTGCGCGATGCGCTGCGGGCTGTACGCGGCCTAGGGCCTGTCAACACTGAAAGCGCCAAGGAGTCTATCGATGTGCCTTGAACACATGTCGCGTCGCGACTGGTTGAAACTGTCGGCCTTGCTGACCGTCGGCGGCGCAGCGCCGTTGCTGTCCGCCTTCAATGCGCGGGCGCAGAGCGAGCCCGATGCCCCCGTGCGCATCGGCTACCTGCCCATCACCGATGCAGCGCCGCTGCTGGTGGCGCACAACAACGGCCTGTTCGACAAGGCCGGCGTCAAGGCTGAAAAGCCGACGCTGCTGCGCAGTTGGGCGCAGGTGATCGAAGCCTTCATTTCCGGCCAGGTGAACGTGGTGCACCTGCTGTCGCCCATGACGGTGTGGGCGCGTTTCGGCAGCCAGGTGCCGGCCAAGGTGGTGGCCTGGAACCACGTGGGCGGCTCGGGCCTGACCGTGGCGCCGGCCATCAACAGCGTCAAGGAACTGGGCGGCAAGACCGTCGCGATCCCGTTCTGGTATTCCATCCACAACGTCATGCTGCAGTACCTGCTGCGCGAAAACGGCTTGACGCCCGTGTCACGCAAGGACACCGGCGTGGCCGCCAACGAGGTCAACCTGGTCGTGATGGCGCCATCCGACATGCCGCCCGCGCTGGCGCAGAACCGCATCGCCGGCTATATCGTGGCCGAACCCTTCAACGCCGTGGCCGAGACGCTGGGCGTGGGCAAGGTGCTGCGTTTTACCGGCGACATCTGGCGCAACCACGCCTGCTGCGTCGTCTTCATGCACGAGCGCGACCTGCAGCAGCGCCCCGAATGGTCGCAAAAGGTGGTGGACGCCATCGTCCAGGCCCAACTGTGGATTCGCGATAACCGCGAAGAGACCGCCAAGCTGCTGTCCAAGGAAGGCATCAACCGCTACACCCCCCACGCCTTGCCGGCGTTGAGCAAGGTGCTGGCGCCGCCGCCGTCCGACCGCGAGCAATACCTGGCCAGCGGCGCGATCCGCCACGCCGACTGGGACGAGCGCCGCATCGACTTCCAACCGTATCCGTTCCCCAGCTACACCGAAGAACTGGTGCGTCGCCTGCGCGACACGCTGATCGAGGCGGATCGGGGCTTCCTGGCTGACCTGGACCCGGCTCGCGCCGCGGCGGAATTGGTTGACGACCGCTTTGTGAAGCGCGCCATCGAAGCGGCGGGGGGCTTGCAGCGTTTTGGCTTTCCGGATTCGTATCGCCGGACCGAGACGGTGCAGGCGTGACGGCGCGCGAGTCCCTGGCCGCGGCGCGCGGCGAGCCGCTTGCCGCGCATTCGGCGGCGGCCAGTGCTGCTGCGGCGTCGGGCGCTGGCGGAACCCAGTCGCCCCGGCAGGGCCTGGCCGCGCGTTGCGGCCTCGGCCTGGCCGGCCTGGCGGCGCTGCTCGCGCTGTGGTGGCTGGGCACCGACGTGCTGGCGCCGGCGGGTGGTATGGCGCGGCGCTTCGCGCCCGGCGCCACGTTCGTCAGCCTGGGCCAATTGCTGACCGGGTCCGATCTGCCCATGCACGTGTGGGTCAGCCTGCGCCGCATCGCGGTGGGGTTGGGGCTGGCGCTGGCCATCGGCGTGCCGTTGGGCCTGGCCATTGGCAGCTATCGGCGGTTGGAATCCGCCTTGTCGCCGGCCATGCAGTTTCTGCGCATGATCTCGCCGCTATCCTGGATGCCGATCGCCGTGATGGTGTTCGGGGTGGGCGACGACCCCGTCTATTTCCTGCTGACTTTCGCCGCGGTCTGGCCCATCGTGCTGAACACCGCGGCGGGCGTGCAGCAGTTGGACGCGCGCTGGCTGCAATTGGCGCAAAGCGTGGCCGCCACCCGCTGGGAAACGCTGCGCCACGTGATCCTGCCGGGCGTGCTGGGCCATATCCTGACCGGCGTGCGGCTGGCTATCGGCATTCTGTGGATTGTGCTGGTGCCCTGCGAAATGCTGGGCGTGTCGGCCGGCATGGGCTATTTCATCCTGGACACGCGGGATCGCCTGGCCTATTCCGAGCTGATGGCGATGGTGTTGCTGATCGGGGTGCTGGGCTTCTTGCTGGATGCCGCGGCGCGCGGGCTTTACCGCTATTGGCGCGGGTAGGGCGGGGCTGGCCTCGATCGGATGCGAAGGGCTGCGCCCGGATCGGCGGGGTGGCCGCTGCCGCCGACGCGCAGGGCGGGCCCGGATTCGCGCTGCCCTTACTTACGGGCGCTCTTGCCGCCAGCCGGGCAGATCACGCCGCGCAGCTTGCGCTGCACCGGGTCGCGCGCCACCGGCGCGTTGGAAATACCGGCCACCGGAATCGATTCCACCAGGCCGCCCGTCGCATTGGGGCCGGCGTAGTGCTGGGTCTCGGTCACGGTATAGGTGTTGTTGCTGCAATTCATGACCACGGGCTGCGTGACCGAGCCATAGGGCTGGCCGTTGGCTTCGGACACCCGAGGCTGGGCATAGAACCACGCCACGGTCACCAACATCACCACCGGCCGCTCGGACATCTGCGCAACCGATTCCTTGTCGTAGAACACGCCCGGCATGGCTTGCGAATCCACCGGCTGCCAGTCCGGTCCGCTGCCGAACACAATGCCTTCCACGCTGGGCTGGCGCGGCACGATATTGACCGCGCAGGCGTTGGGCGGAATCGGGTCGCCCTCGCGCACCGTCACGGCCTCGCACACATCGACCGGCTGGGCCGGTTTCGCCGTGTCCTGAGCCCAGGCCGACCCCGCCAGCAAGGCCAGGACCAGGGTGAGATGCGCTTGCCTTGCTGTCATGGGGGCATTCCCTATGCGACGTCAATGTGTAGTGGCCCAGTATAGAGAAGAGTGCGCCCGGCCGCCTCGGGGGCAGCCAGCACGCAGTGCGCGGCGTGGGGGTCCACACCTTCTCTTGTTATAGTCTCGTCCGTTCAAGACAAGACGTGGCGCGGCCGGGCGCCGTCCGGGTTCCGGGGAGAAAGGCGATAGCAATGAACATCAGGGTGCTCGCCGGCGCGGCCGCCATCGCCGTGACCGGGGTGCTGGCCTACGGCTTTTACCAGTTGCTCCCCGAAGGGCAGCCCTTGGCCCGCAGCGAGGTCATTGGCGAACTCGACGGCCCGCCGTTGGCCGGCTATTCGCGAACCCGGCTGTACCGCTACGGCCCCCACCAGTTCCTGACCGGGCAACTTATCGCGGGCCCTCGCGACGTCGGCGGACTGCTCCAGGCCCCCTTGCTGGACGCGTTGCTGCCCAAGCAAGGAGACCGCCCGCTGCTGGCCGCGGCGGCCGCCGGCGAGGTGCGTAACCTGATCTATGGCGGCCGCGACAACGGCCGCTATGCGCTGCTGGGCTCCATCGACGGCGATACCGGCGTGACGCTGATCTCCACCCCCCAAGGCCAGACCCTGTACCTGATCGCCGGCCCCCCGCGCGGCGCGCGGCCCGGGGACCCGCCCGCCGCCTCGGATATCCTGCGTTCCGACGACCAGGGCGCCAGTTGGCGTTACGAACCCGACGTGGTGCTGGGCGCGCCGCAGCAGCACACGGTATTTCTGACGCAGGACCGGGTCGTGGCGCTGGAAGACAGCCCCGACGGCGAACGCCTGGTGCATAGCGAAGATGGTGCGCGCCACTGGGCGGCGGTGTCGCTGCGCGAACAGGTCTGGCCCGACGCCGACCGCTATGCCAAGGCGTTTGCGGATCAGGCCGGCAAGGCGCGTGACGCGGGCGGCAATGACGAGCTGGTCTACGGCTGGTCGCTATACCCCCTGGCGGCCGATCAGGCCGTGGGCTGGAGCTGGCGCGACCGCGTGACGGCCACGTCGATCCACCGCATTGAAACCCGCCGCTTCGAGGTCCGTTTGCAGGACGGCGCATCGCCCGCGTTTCGCATCACCCCGGGAGCGCCGCAAGCGCCGTTGCAAGACCCCGATACGCAAACGGCGGTGGGGCAACCGGTCTTCGAGACCGCCGGCAACCGCATCTATCAACTGGAGCCGTCGGAGCAGGGTTGGCGCGAGCGGGCCGTCACGCCCGCCGTGCGCGGCCAGCGCACCTGGATCGGCCAGGCCTGGTTCGGCCGCAACGGCTGGGTGGTCAAGACCTATGCCGATTCGCTGTTCTCGTTCGGCGACTACACCCGCACCTATTTCTACACGCCCGACCTGGGCCGGACCTGGCGTCCGTTCCAGTTGTCGCCCGACCAGGAGCGCGGCCTGCTCGGCCTGGACGCGGCGGGCGAGGGGCTGCTGGTGCATGCCGAGCAGGGCGGCAAGACCGTCATCCTGCGTTATGCCCTGGATGACGCGGGGCGGGCGCCATGACCGGGGCGATGCGCCCGACAGGGCAACGGTAGACCGGCCGCGGGCGGCTCCCGGCCTTATTCAGCCAGCACGTAATCCGGATACCGTTTGCAGATCTCGGCCACCTGGCTGAGCGTGCCCGACAGGTGTTCGCGCAGCGCCTGCTGGGCGCGCGGTGCGTCCTGCGCGGCAATCGCGTCCAGCACCCGCTGGTGATCGTCCATGATGCGTTCGGCCTTGCCGGCTTCCGGCAGGTGCAGGCGCCGCAGGCGGTCCAGGTGGCCGCTGTAGCGCTGTGCCATCTGCCACAGCCCGATCATGCCGGCGGCCTCGTGCATATCGCGGTGAAACGCCTGGTCGGCATCCATGAACTGCTGCGGCTGGCCATTGGCGTGGCTGACCCGCTGGCGGTCGATACTGGCTTGCAGCCGCTGGACCAGCAGCGGATCGGGCCGCTGCGCCAGGATGTGCGCGATCTCCAATTCCAGTGAACGGCGCAGGAAATGGGCCTGGCGCGCCGCCGCGATGTCGATGCGGCTGACCACGGTGGTGTGCTGCGGATAGATCTCGACCAGCGCTTCCTCTGCCAGCTTCATGAGCGCGTCGCGGATCGGCGTCTGGCTCAGGCCGTAGGCCTCGGCCAGCTCCACGCGCGACAGCGGCGCGCCCGGCGCCAGCGCCAGCGACATGATCTGTTCGCGCAGATGTTCGAAGACCTGGGGCGCGGCATGCCGCGAGCGGTCCAGTCTGAGCTTGGGGCTGGGCATCGGAGCGGAATCCGGGAAATTCTCGGTAGGTCGGTCGGAAGCGTCGGTCGTCAAGGTCGATCGCAAGGGGCAGTCGTGGAAGCGGAGTGTAGCGGGTTTTCACCTAGCTGACGCACTAATGTATTAGTGTTTAAATGGTCCGGTCAACGATTTCTTCTCTTTCTCTTTTCGCATCCCTGGACCGCACCCGCCTATGAAACGCACCTACGAAAGCCTGCGCAGCGCCGCCTGGATGGCCAAGGACGACCTGCGCTCGTTTGGCCACCGCTCGCGCATGATGCAGATGGGCTATGGCCCCGACGACTGGGCCGGCCGCCCCATCATCGCCATCATCAATACGTGGTCCGACCTGAACCCCTGCCACAGCCACTTCAAGCAGCGCGTCGAGGACGTCAAGCGCGGCGTGTTCCAGGCCGGCGGCTTCCCGGTGGAACTGCCGGCCATCTCGGTGTCCGAATCGTTCGTCAAGCCCACCACCATGCTGTACCGGAACATGCTGGCGATGGAGGCCGAGGAACTGCTGCGCAGCCACCCGGTGGACGGCGCGGTGCTGCTGGGCGGCTGCGACAAGACCACGCCGGGCCTCTTGATGGGCGCCATCAGCGCCGGGCTGCCCTGTGTCTACGTGCCCGCCGGCCCGATGCTGCGCGGCAACTGGAAGGGCAAGATCCTGGGCTCCGGCTCGGATGCCTGGAAGCTGTGGGACGAGCGCCGCGCCGGCAAGATCACGCAGGAACAATGGACCGAGGTCGAAGGCGGCATCGCCCGCAGCTACGGCACCTGCATGACGATGGGCACGGCCAGCACCATGACCGCCATCGCCGAGGCCATCGGCATGACGCTGCCGGGGGCCTCGTCGATCCCGGCGGCCGACGTCAACCACATGCGCATGTCGGCCGAATGCGGCCGCCGCGTGGTCGAGATGGTGTGGGACGACCTGACGCCGCAGCGCATCCTGACGCTGGCCTCGTTCAAGAACGCCATCAACGTGGCCATGGCCATGGGCTGCTCCACCAACGCCATCATCCACCTGGTGGCCATGTCGCGCCGCGCCGGCCATCCGGTGGGCCTGGACGACTTCGACGCCGCCAGCCGCAAGGTGCCGGTCATCGCCAACATCCGGCCCAGCGGCGACAAGTACCTGATGGAAGACTTCTTCTACGCCGGCGGCCTGCCGGCGCTGATGTCGCGCCTGGAAGGCCACCTGGACCTGTCCGCCATGACCGTCACCGGCAAGACGCTGGGCGAGAACATCGCCGGCGCCGAGGTCTACAACGACGACGTCATCCGCAAGCTCGACACCGCCATCTACGACGAGGGCGCGCTGGCGGTCCTGCGCGGCAACATCGCGCCGGACGGCTGCGTCATCAAGCCCAGCGCCTGCGCGCCGCAATACCTGCAGCACACCGGCCCGGCGCTGGTGTTCGACGACTATCCCAGCATGAAGGCCGCGGTCGATGACGAGAACCTGGACGTCACCGCCGACCACATCATGATCCTGCGCAACGCCGGGCCGCAGGGCGGGCCGGGCATGCCGGAATGGGGCATGCTGCCGATTCCCACCAAGCTGGTCAAACAGGGCGTGCGCGACATGCTGCGCCTGTCCGACGCCCGCATGAGCGGCACCAGCTACGGCGCCTGCATCCTGCACGCCGCGCCCGAGGCCTATATCGGCGGCCCGCTCGCGCTGGTCAAGACCGGCGACCTGATCACCGTCGACGTGCCGGCCCGCACGATCCACCTGAACGTCAGCGACGAAGAACTGGCCGCGCGCCGCGCCGCCTGGACCCCGCCGCCCAAGCGCTACGAGCGCGGCTACGGGTGGATGTATTCGCAACACATCCTGCAGGCCAACGAGGGCTGCGACTTCGACTTCCTGGAAACCAGCTTCGGCGCGCCCGTGCCCGAACCCGAAATCTTCTGAACCGCCTTCCCGCATCCGATCCCTGGAGCCTCCTGTGTCCGACATGAATCCCGAAACCCGCGCCCGGTTGGCCGGCATCAGCACCGCCACGCTATGCACGGCCTTGTTCAAGCGCGGCCTGCGCAACCAGTTCATCCAGGACGTGCGTCCGCTGAACGCCACGCTGCCCAACATGGTCGGCCCCGCCTTCACGCTGCGCTACATCCCGGCGCGTGAAGACCTGAACACCATCAAGGTGTTCGAAGACCGCGCCCACCCGCAGCGCGTCGCAGTGGAAACCTGCCCGCCCGGTGCGGTGCTGGTCATGGACAGCCGCAAGGACCCGCGTGCGGCCTCGGCCGGCTCGATCCTGGTGACGCGCCTGATGAAGCGCGGCGTGGCCGGCGTGGTCACCGACGGCGGCTTTCGCGACTCGCCCGAGATCGCCGAACTCGGCTTTCCCGCGTACCACAACCGGCCGTCCGCGCCGACCAACCTGACGCTGCACCAGGCGCTGGATATCAATGCGCCCATCGGCTGCGGCGACGTGGCCGTGTTTCCCGGCGACATCGTGGTGGGCGACCGCGAGGGCGTGGTGGTGATCCCCGCGCACCTGGCCGACGAGATCGCGGACGAAGCGGTGGAGATGACCGCGTTCGAGGACTTCGTCACCAGCCAGGTGCAGGCCGGCGCGTCGATCCTGGGCCTGTATCCGCCCACCGACCCGGCCACCAAGGACAAGTTCGCCGCCTGGCGCAAAGAACAGGGCCGTTGAGCCCTGGCGCCGGCCGTCCGGCCGGCGACCCATGCCTATAAAACACAGAGGGCAGGAGACAAGCATGAACAAGCAACGTCGCAGCGCGCTGGCCGCGCTGCTGGCAGGACCGCTGCTGGGCGCCTGGGCGCTGCCGGCCACGGCCGCCGAGTGGCCGGCGCAGAAGCCGATTTCCTACGTGGTGCCGTTCACCGTGGGCGGCTCCACCGACGTGGTCGGCCGCGTGCTGGCGCAGAAGCTGGGCGACCGGCTGCACCAGAACGTCATCGTCGAGAACAAGCCCGGCGCCGCCGGCGGCATCGGCGCCACCTACGTGGCCAAGGCCGCGCCCGACGGCTACACGCTGTTCGGCGGCACCATCAGCACGCACGCCATCAACGCCAGCCTGTACAAGAACCTGAAGTACGACCCGGTCAAGGATTTCGAGCCCGTCTCGCTGATCGCCTACCTGCCCAACGTGCTGCTGGTCGACCCTAACCTGGGCGTCAATTCCGTGGCCGACCTGATCGCGCTGCTCAAGCGCGACCCGTCCAAGCGTACCTTCGCCTCGTCCGGCGCCGGCACGTCCACCCACTTGGCCGGCGAGCTGTTTGCCAGCATGATCGGCGTGCCGCTGACGCACGTGCCCTACAAGGGTACGCCGCCCGCCATGGTCGACGTGTCCTCGGGGTCCGTGACCTTCATGTTCGACCAGATGACCGCGGCGCTGCCGCTTTTGCAGACCGGCAAGCTCAAGCTGCTGGCCGTCACCACCAAGGACCGCATCTCGCTCGCGCCCGACGTGCCCACCATGCAGGAAGCGGGCGTGCCTGGCTTCCAGATGGCGTCGTGGCAGGCCGTCTACGCGCCCAAGGGCACGCCCAAACCGATCCTGGACAAGCTCGCTGCGGAGATCGCCGTCATCCTGAAAGAGCCCGACGTACAGGAAAAGTTGGGCAAGACCATGGGCATGGAACTGGTGGGTAGCACCCCCGACGAACTGCGCGCCCTGATGGCCACCGAGATTCCGCGCTGGGCGGAAGTGGTGAAGAAATCGGGGGCGACGGTGGAGTAGGGGTATAGGCCGGTCGGTGAATCGGCCACTGATAGCGGACCGATTCACCGGTGACGCCGGCCAAGACCCCGCGTAGTCTAGTGACAGGTTGGTGGTAACGCGACTCACAGCGCGATGCCAAGATTCGCGTCGCATAATCGGGCGTCAGCTGGCGCGCCACGATTACTGACGCATCCTGTTTGTGAAGGTGGCAGCATGATTAGAAAGGCGTCTCCTGCGGCGGGTAAGTTCGCCGCCATTCCCCCAGGTTATGTCGACATCCACGACGGTATCGTGGTGCTGCTGGACACTGCACGCCAAGCGGCGGCGCGTAGTGTCAACTCCCTCATGACAACCAGCTACTGGGAAATTGGCCGCCGGATCGTCGAGGCGGAACAAAAGGGCAGGCGGCGGGCCGGCTATGGCGAACAGTTGATCGAGCGGCTGTCTGCCGACTTGAGCGCGCGATTCGGGCGTGGTTTCGGCGTCAACAACCTGGAGAACATGCGACGCTTCTTTCTCGCATATCCCCGGGCCGAGATTTCCCAGACACTGTCTGGGAAATTGGGAAACGATGTCGCCGTAGAGCAATTTCAGACCACATCGGGTATTTCCATCCCCTCCAACCCTGCACAGGCTTTCACGCTGCCGTGGTCGGCCTATGTTCGACTATTGTCAGTCAAAGACGCCCACGCTCGTCAGTTCTACGAGGTGGAAGCGCTGCGCGGGGGCTGGAGTGTGCGCCAGCTCGATCGGCAGATTGGTAGCCAGTTCTATGAGCGTACGGCGTTGTCGAAAGACAAATCCAGCATGCTCGTCAAGGGCGCAATTCCGAAGCCCGAAGATGTAGCCTCTCCTGGCGACGCGATCAAAGATCCCTATGTATTGGAATTTCTGGATCTCAAGGATGAATATTCTGAGTCCGATCTGGAAGAGGCCTTGATCCGGCGCCTGGAGGACTTCCTGCTGGAACTGGGCGAGGGGTTTACCTTTGTGGGGAGGCAACGCCGCCTCCGCATCGATCAGACATGGTACCGGGTGGATTTGCTGTTCTTCCACCGCGAGTTGCGCTGTCTGGTCATCGTTGACTTGAAACTCGGTAGTCTGACCCATGCCGATGTGGGGCAGATGCATTTGTACTGCAACTATGCCAAGGAACACTGGGCATATGCCGACGAGAATCCGCCCGTGGGTTTGATCCTGTGCGCCGACAAGGGGCACGCGCTGGCGCGGTATGCACTGGACGGCCTGCCGACCAAAGTCATGGCGGCCAATTACCGCACCGTGTTGCCAGACGCCGAATTGCTGCAGAAAGAGCTGGACGCCACAAGGCGCCAGCTTGAATTCGGCGGAAAGCTCGCTCTTTCAGCACGTAAGCCATAGTGTGGCCTGGCGTCTGGTGCAGATAACGTCATACATCGTGCCGAACGGGGCTCGGCGTGAATGCATGAATGGATTTTTCACCCCGGCGTGGGGCCGGGGCATTTTTTGTGTGACCCCTCAAGGCTTCAAATTCAGCTTCGGCACCAGCGCATTGAATGCCTGCTCCTGCCGGGCCACGTCCGCGGCGAACTGCGGTTGGTCGGCGTACGACGGGGTCAGGTTTTGTTTGCGCATCAAGGCCTGGAAGTCCTTCGATTGCGCCACCTGACGGGCGGCGGCGCGCCACTTTTCGGCTACCTCGGCGGGCGCCGCTTTCGGCAGGCCGATGCCGCGCCACACGCTGAACTGCAGGTCGGCGCCGCGTTCCTTCATGGTCGGCACGTCGGGCAGGGTGTCCAGCCGCTTGGGCGCCATCACGGCCAGCGTGCGCAGCTTGCCGGTGTCCACGTGCTGCTGCAATTCCGCATAGGCCACCGTGGTGGCCTGCACGTCGCCGGACAGCAGGCCCATGATGGCCGGGGCCGATCCCTGGTAAGGCACATGCACGAACTTCACGCCGGTCTGGTCGCCCAGCGCGGCGGCGGCCATGTGCGGCACGGTGCCGATGCCGGCGTTGGACACCGCCACCCGCTCGGGATTCTTCTTGGCGTATTCCAGGAATTCCTCCACCGTCTTCCAGGGCGCGTCGGCGCGCACCGTGACCGACGACGGATCATCGGTGAAGCGGGCAATCGGCAGGAAGTCGTTGACCGTCGTCTTGCCGATGCCCATCAGCGGCACCACCAGCATCTCGGGCGTCATCAGCACCAGCCTGTAGCCGTCGGGCTGCGCGTTGGCCACATACGACCAGCCGATCGAACCGCTGGCGCCGGGCTTGTTGATCACCACGGTGGGCTGCGCCAGCAGCGGCGGGCGCACCGCTTCGGCGATGGCGCGGGCGGTGTTGTCGCTGCCGCCGCCGGGCTGGTAGGCGACCACCAGTTCCATCGAGCGGCTGGGATAGTCGGCCGCCATCGCGGCGGGAGCGGCGGTGGCGCAGGCCAGGAAGGACAGGGCGCTGAAGGCCAGCGCGGGCAGGCGGGTGCGGGTCATGGTGGCTCCGGTATCAGTAGCCCAGGGCTGAAAGATCCGCCAATGTCTGGCGGGTGATGGCAAGGGTGCGTTCGCGTTCGGCGCCGGCCAGGTCCAGGCGCGGCGGCTTGACGGTTTCGGCGCTGCCGGTGATCAGGTGCTCGGCCAGCTTGATGTGCTGCACCAGCTTGACCACGGTGTCCAGGTGGAACAGCGGCGTCAGCGCCGCGTACAGCTTGCGGGCGCGCTTGAAGTCGCCTTCGACCGCCAGCCGCAGCAGGTCCACCGACGCTTTCGGCACGGCGTTGGCCATGCCCGAGACCCAGGCGGTCACGCCCAGCGCGGCGCTTTCCAGCACCAGGTCGTCGACCCCGCAGACCACCGCCAGGCGGTCGCCGAAACGCGTGATCAGGTCGGTGACGCGGGTCGTGTCGTACGACTCTTCCTTGATGGCGACGATGGTGGGCTCTTGCAGCAACTGGGCCACCACGTCCGGCGTCAGGTCCACGCCGTAGCCGCGCGGATTGTTGTACAGCAGGATGGGCAGCGGGCTGGCCTGCGCCACGCTGCGGTAAAAGGCAATGGTCTCGCGGTCGTCCGACTTGTATGTCAGGCCCGGGAACACCATCAGGCCGTCCACGCCGATCTTGGCCGCTTCCTGTGCGAAGGCCCCGGCGCGAGCGGTGCCGGTCTCGGCCACGCCGGACACCACCGGCACCCGGCCGCGCACCGTATCCACCGCCGTGCGCAGCACCGTCAGCTTTTCATCGGGCGACAGCTGGGCGTTTTCGCCCACCATGCCCATCATCACGACGCCGCCCACGCCATTGGCGATCAGCCGTTCCAACCCTTGGCGGATGGCGTCCAGGTCCAGCGAGAAATCGGGTTTCAGCTTGGTGGTGACTGCAGGAAAAACGCCTTTCCATTGAATGCTCATGCTGCTGCTCCTGTTGCGTGGTCCGCCGGGCCGCTCCCGTCGGACGGGTTGTAATTGGATATTGGATCCAAAATAAAAGGGCTTGAAAAAAGAGGCTCGGGGCCTCGGTTCCGATCAGCGTGGGCTGCCGGTTTCAAGTGGATCATGGATCCAATATACTTCGCATTAAACGGGCTGCAGGCACCGGCTGTCTCTCGGGGTTTTCCTGGGCATGGGGCGCCAGTGCCGCGGCAGGCATTCCTGCCAGCCCATTGCCACGCGGCGTCCGCCGGGCGGCCCAACGCATCAGGTATCACGTGACCCGGACTTCACCCGTTTCCTCTGCCCCTTCCTCCAACGGCCCAGCCGGCCGCCTCGTGCGCAAGACTGCCGTCGACCTGGTGGTCGACGACCTGCGCGACCGCATCCTGTCGGGCACGATCCCGCCCGGTTCGGCCCTGCGCCAGGAACTGCTGGCCGAAGAACTCGGCGTCAGCCGGTTGCCGGTGCGCGAAGCCATCCGCCAGCTCAGCGCCGAAGGGCTGGTCGACATGATCGCGCACCGCGGCGCCTATGTATCGATGCTGTCGCGCGCCGAAGTGCAGGAGTTCTTCGACATCCGCCTGCGGCTGGAGCCCTGGCTGTTTCGCCTGGCCGTGCAGCAGCACGACACGGGCGATCTGGATCGCGCCGCGCAGGTCGTGGCGCAGATGGACAGCGCCGAACCCGAGCAGTGGGGCCGGCTGAACTGGCAGTTGCACGAGCTGCTGTACCGCGCCGCCCAGCGGCCCGCCGCCCTGGCGATGGTGCGCGCGCTGCACGAAAAATCCGAACGCTATTTCCGCTTCCAGATCGTCAACGCGCCCATCCGCCAGCAGGCCCACGACGAGCACACCGAACTGATCGCGCTCAGCCGCCAGGGCCAGGCCGACAAAGCCGAGGCCGCTTTGGCGCGCCACATCGCCCAGGCCGCCGACCAGATCCTGGCCATCGTCGATCATCTGCTGGATGCGACGGCGCCGGCGTAGGGGCTGGCGCGCAGTTGTGCCCCCCGGCACGCCGTATGACGCCAAATCCGCCGCGTGGCACGCCGCGTGGCACGCCGCGCGGGACGCTGCATCAACCACGCAAGCATGCGCGCTGAAAACAACAACGCCGGCGCGAAACAGCCCGGCCGGCGCGTACAAGAAAGCCCGTGGGCTTTCTTTCAAGCCATCAAACGGCTCAGTTGATCTTGATGTTGCGTTCCTTGACCAGCACCTTCCACTGCGCCGTTTCCTTGGCCAGGTGGTCGCGCAGCTCGTCGGGCGAGCCGCCGATGGATTCCGCGCCGATCGAATCCAGCGTCGCCTTTACCTTGGGCTCGTTCAGCGCCTGACGCATGGCGGCGTTCAGCTTGGCCACGACTTCCGGCGGCGTGCCGGCCGGCGCAAAGGCCGCGAACCAGGGCATCAGTTCATAGCCCGGCAGGCCGCTTTCGGCCACCGTGGGCACGTTGGGCAGCGCGGCCGAGCGCTTGCTGGTCGTGACCGCCAGCGCACGCAGCTTGCCCGCTTCGATGTGCGGCTTGGCCGACGTGACGCTGTCGAACATGTAGTCGACCTGGCCGCCCAGCAGGTCGGCGATGGCCGGACCGCTCCCCTTGTACGGCACGTGCAGCATGTCGATCTTGGCCATCGACACGAACAGCTCGCCCGCCAGGTGGATCGAGGTGCCGACGCCGGCCGAGGCGTAGGTGTAGTGGTTGGGCTGCGCCTTGGCCTTGGATATCACTTCGTCCACGCTCTTGACGTCGTTGCGCGCGGGGTTGGTGACCAGCACGTTCGGCACCACCGCCAGCAGCGAGATCGGCGCGAAGTCCTTGATCGGGTCGTAGTTCAGGTCGGCGTACAGCGCCGGGTTCACGGCCATGCCGTTGGCCACGATCAGGATGGTGTAGCCGTCCGGCTTGGAACGCGCCACGCTGGCCGCGCCGATGTTGCCGCCGGCGCCGGCGCGGTTCTCGACGATGAACGAGGTGTTCAGTTGCTTGCCCATCGACTCGCCCAGGGTGCGGGCGATGCTGTCCATGGCGCCGCCCGGCGGGAACGGCACGATCCACTTGACCGGCCGGTCGGGGTAGCCGTCGGCCATCGCGCCGCTGGCGGCGCCGAGCAGGGCCAGGCCCATGCAGGCCCGGGCGAGGTGTTTGAAAGCGTGGCGCAAAACCATGTCGTGTCTCCGTGTGCTTGAATTATTTTTCCGCGCGCCGATGCGTGGCCGGCGCGCGGGAACAACCGTGGGGCAGGGCGCGTCAGCGGTCCCTGCGGTAGAAAGCCAGTTTGTCTTCGTCCAGTTCCAGGCCCAGGCCCGGACCGGTGGGGATCTCCATCTCGAAATCGGCGTAGCGCGGCGGGTTGGCGACGATGTCGTCCTTGAGCAGCAGCGGGCCGAACAGTTCGGTGCCCCACGACAGCCGCGGCAGGCAGGCAAAGCCGTGGGCCGAGGCGATCGAGCCGACCGAGCCTTCCAGCATGGTGCCGCCGTACAGCGACATGCCGGCGGCGTCGCCGACCGCGGCGGTGCGCAGCATTTCGTGGATGCCGCCCGACTTGGCGATCTTCAGCGCCAGCACGTCGGCCGCGCCCAGGCGGGCGATGGCCAGCGCGTCCTCGGGGCCATTGATGGCTTCGTCGGCCATGATGGGCACCACGAAGCGCGCCGCCAGCCGCGCCATGCCGGCCAGGTTGGCGCGCGGGATGGGTTGTTCGATCAGGTCGACGCCGGCCGCTTCCAGGCGCGCGATGGCGCCGGCCGCGTCGGCCTCGTTCCAGGCCTGGTTGACGTCCACCGTGACGCGGGCGCGCTCGCCCAGCGCCTGCTTGATGCGCGACACGTGGGCCACGTCGTCGGCCACGGCGCGGCGGCCGACCTTGAGCTTGAAGGTGTTGTGGCGGCGGCTGGCGAGCAGCGACTCGGCTTCCTCGATGTCACGCGCGGTGTCGCCGCTGGCCAGGGTCCACAGCACCGGCAGGCTGGCGCGCACGGCGCCGCCCAGCAGGGTCGAGACCGACACGCCCAGGCGCTTGCCCTGGGCATCGAGCAGCGCGCTTTCCAGCGCCGACTTGGCGAAGCGGTTGCCGCGCGCCACGGTTTCCAGGCGCCGCATGGCGGCGTGGATGTTGGCCGCGTCCAGCCCGGCCAGCGCCGGCGCCAGGTAGGTGTCGATGGCCAGCTTGATGCCTTCCGGGCTTTCCTCGCCATACGACAGGCCGCCGATGGTGGTGGCTTCGCCGATGCCCTCGATGCCGTCGCTGCAGCGCAGCCGTACGATCACCAGCGTCTGGCGCTGCATCACCGCCATGGCCAATTGGTGGGCGCGGATGGTCGGCAGATCCACCAGGACCGCCTCGACCGAGACTATGCTTACCGGATTCATACTTTTTGCAGCCAGATTGAACAATGAAGCGCAGTATCGCTTGCGCTGCACAGCGAAGTCCAAGACTATATCGGTCTCTATTGATACCTTTAAGGTCTGAATAAGCCATGCAACTCAGACACCTGCGGTACTTCCAGGCAGTGGCCGAAGCCGGCAGCTTCACCCGCGCCGCCGAAAACCTGCACATGGCCCAGCCGCCGCTCAGCCGCCAAATCCGCCAGTTCGAAGAAGAACTGGGCGTGGCGCTGTTCGAACGCACCACCCGCGCCCTGCGCCTGACCGAAGCCGGCCGCTTCCTGCTGGAACAATCGCGCCTGCTCACGGCGCGGCTGGACGAAGTGCTGGAAGGCACGCGCCGCCTGGGCCAGACCCAGCGTCGCTGGTTCGGCATCGGCTTCGTGCCGTCCACACTGTATGGATTTGTGCCCGAGCTGATCCGGCAACTGCGCGGCGCCGATGCGCAGGTGGAAGTGGGCCTGACCGAAATGACCACGCTGCCGCAGCTGGAGGCCCTGAAGGCCGGCCGCATCGACCTGGGCATCGGTCGCATCCTGCTGGACGACCCTGCCATTGAACGGCGGGTGCTGATGACCGAACCCTTGATGGCCGCGGTGCCGCTGCAGCACCCGCTGGCCGGCAGCGCCAGCGTCTCGGTCGATCGTCTGGCCCAAGAGCCGTTCGTGCTGTATCCCGCCCGGCCGCGGCCCAACTTCGCCGACCACGTACTGGGCTTGTTTCGTGCCGCGGGCCACGCGCCCCAGGTGGTGCAGGAAGCCAACGAACTGCAAACCGCCATCGGCCTGGTCGCCGCCGGCCTGGGCGTGACCGTGGTGCCGGCCTCGGTGCAACGGCTGCAACGGCGCGACGTGGCCCATGTCGCCATCGAGGCCGACACCTTCGTATCCCCGGTGATCGCCAGCAACCGCAAGGACGACCGTTCGCCGTTCCTGGCCCATGCGCTGGGCTTGGCCGAGGCATTGGCCAAGGGGTAACAAAGCGTTTATGGCGCGTTCACGGCACGCCGGCTTGGGGCAAACTACGCCCGGCGCGAAAACCGGACTGCGCCTTCCGAATCCATCACTGAAATGCCCGCACAGAGGTCAATGATGATCGTCAATATCCAGAACAAAGCCAAATGGCTGTTTTCCCAATTGGGACAACTGGTTATCGCCGTTGGCCTGCTTTCCCTGGTCTTCAATTACGGCTACCGCTATACCTTCGATCGCTATATCAATACCCCGGTTTTTTATGTGGTCACCGTGGCGCTTGGGCTGATCGCTTTTCTCATCATCCGCAAAGACTACGTGTTCGTGAACCGCTACGCATTCAGCGATGCCGAGATCACGGTCAGCACGCTGCTTGGCGTGAAGAAGACCTATTCGACGGCGCAATACGAATTCGTGCCGTCGCTGCACAAGGTGCTGAGCCTGCCCGAGAAAAAGGCAGCCCTGTCGTTCTACGTGCGCGATGCTAAAACCCAGCGCAACATCCGCAACTATTCGTGGACGGGTTTTTCACCCGAGGACTTCCAGAAGGTTTCGCAAATGTATGGCTACGGCGGCGAGACCGATTTCAAGCAGAAGGACTTCGGCAAGCGTTAGGAACGGACTGCATTTTTTCAAATCGGATCTTGGGATCCATCAATTTTCCTGGAACGCTATGACACTGAAGAAAAAGGGCGACTACTGGTACGGCACCTCGCCAGAAGACATCCAGACCGAGATCGCCAAGTTCAGCCACGACGAATATCCCGCGGTCCGCTATGCGCAGTCGGTATGTACCTGCGGCAACCGGACTTTCAACCTTGAGTCCGACGAAGACGCGGGCGTCGCACAGCGCACCTGCGCCGAATGCGGGGTCGTCCATTTCATGGGCGACAGCGCCGAATACGTCGACGATGCAGACGTGGGCGGGCATGTCTGCGTGTGCGACGAGGACACCTTCGAACTGGTCTCGGGTGTGGCGTTATATGCCGACAGCAACGACGTGCGCTGGTACTACATCGGCTGCCGCTGCGTCGGTTGTGACCTGGTGGGCGTCTTCGCGGATTGGAAGTGCGAAGCCGGCGACGCGGACGCATTCCTGGCCAAGGTCTGATGGGTGGCCATCAGGTGCAATCATCTCGACGCCCTGACAATTCATGAAACTGAAGAAACTCCTGCCCAAGAATTTTGACGACCTGTTGGCGCAGGGCGATATCGACGCGCTGAAAGCCGTGTTCGAGACCTGCAGCGTGGATGCGCGCGGGGGGTATTCCAAGCGATCGGCCCTGGCCTTCAACGAACTGCCGGACGACGTGTGCCGTTGGCTGGTGGAGCAAGGCGCCGATGTCTCGGCGCCTGATTCCTACGGTGAAACGCCTCTGCACGCGCGGGCCGGCCATTGGCAGGGCCGTGTGGGCATTTTGCTGGAGCTGGGCGCGCAGGTGAACAGCGGCGAGGGCGCACGTGGCACGCCGCTGCACAAGGCAGCTGGCGTCGGCCAGGCGGACAACGTGCGCCTGCTGCTGCAACACGGCGCCCACCCTGATGCCCTGACCGCCGACGGCCTGACGCCGCTGGAATACGCGCTGCAACGTGGCGGCAACACCGGCATTCCCGGCCTGGCAAGGGTGGCGCCCGTGCTGCTGGAAGCCGGCGCACGCAAGACGCCGCGGATGGCGGACTTCGTCACGCAGATCGGCACCCAGTTCGAATTCCACCGCGCCGGCTTCAACCCGGATTCGGTTGACGAGCACAGCGCGGCGCTGGACCGTCTTTATGCCCTGTTCGACGTGGCGCCGGTGGCGCGGCGTGCCATGCACGACGGCCGCTCGCCCATCCTCGCCAAGGCCGCGTCCTGGCAAGACCGGCACGCTGAATTGTGGGAACTGCTGGTGCCTTCCAGCGGCGCTGCCGCTACCGTCCAAGGCGAAGTCATCCGCCTGTCCGGCCGCATCGCCAATGAATTGGACGGCAACGGCGGGGTCAATTGGGACGCCGATTTCAAGCGCATGGCCGACGCGCTGCTGCAGCACCTGGAATCCGGTACGGCCTTGCCTGGCCCCCGACGGCAACAGGCCGCCGCCACTACCGCCGAGATCAAGCGAAAATCCGGCGACCCGACCGTGCTGTGCGAAATGGCGGTGGAATGGGTAGCGCTGAACCCGGCGGCGGTGGCATTGCCCGCGCCGGCTTATCGGCGATGACGCTGGGCGGCAAGCTAACCATGTGCCGCGTGCCCGCGCCACTCGCCACCCACGGGTAGCAATTGGGGCGGATCGAAATAATCAGAAAGTTCCAATGGGCGTGTCTGGATCGCGACGATAGTGTGTCGCTTCCGCAAATCGCAATCAGGCGTAGTCCTGCCTTTGGAACGACATGACATTGAAGAAGATAGGCAGGTATTGGTATGGCACCTCACCGAAAGATATCCAGGGCGAGGTCGTAAGGTTCAGCCAGCTCAATACCTGCCGCGCCACCCAATTTTCTCAATCGGTGTGTTCTTGCGGCAACCGGTCATTCGCGCTGGAGACGGACGAAAATGAAGGCGTGGCCAAGCGCACGTGCTGCTATTGCGGCGCGGCCCATTTCATGGGAGACAGCGCCGCATACGCTGACGCCGCACAGCTCCAGGGCCACGAATGCCTGTGCGGCGCAGACGACTTCGAACTGATGTCAGGCGTGTCCTTGGACGCAGGCAGCAATGATGTCCATTGGTACTACATCGGCTGCCGGTGCCTGAACTGCCATCTGGTCGGCGTATTCGCTGACTGGAAGTGCGCGGGGGGCGACGCGCAGGTGTTCTTGGATAACACCTGACGAGAAAAACGCACGCCGACACTGCGGCGCGGCGTGCGTCTGACGGCGTCAAGCCGCGCTGGCGGGCGCTGCGGCGCTGGCGTCGTTCTCCAGCGGCACGTCGATATGGCAAGCGATACCGTCCTGCCTGAATTCCAAGGTGGTCTTGGCGCGCAGGGTCAAGGCCAGCGCGTTTTCGATCAGCTCGCGACCATAGCCTCGGTGGGTGGCATCGGGCGCCACCGGCAGGCCGGTTTCCTCCCAGTCGATCACGAGGTGATCCTTGTCATCCTGGCGTTGCACGCGCCAGGTGATGTCCAGGTTGCCGGATTCGTGGCTTAGCGCGCCGTACTTGACCGCATTGGTGGCCAGTTCGTGGATGGCCAGCGCCAGGGTCTGGATGCGGTCAGGCAGCACCTGCACCTGCGGCCCCGTCAGCGTGATTTGCTGTTCGTTGCCGACAGCCTCCAGTTCGCGGCGCAACATGCCGCCGAATTCGATTTTCTCGTTGCCGCTTTCGCCCAGCAGGCCTTGCACCCGGTCCAGTGCGGCCAGGCGCGTGTCCAGGCGCTTGAAGGGTTCGCCTTCGCCCAGCGTGCGCCGCGCCACGTTTTTCACCAGCGCGAGCAGGTTGCGGGTGCGGTGCTGCAATTCGGATATCAGGATACGGTGCCGCCGCTCGGCCCGGGTGATCTGGGTGATGTCGATAAACGTCACCACCACGCCGTCCACCCGGCTGTCGCTGCCGCGGTAAGGCACCAGGCGCAGCAGGTAGTGCTTGCCGTCCAGCGTGCCGGCAATGCGGCGCTCGATCGGCTGGTATCGGCTGTAGACCTGCTGGATGTCCTTGGCGAACGAGGGCAGGTCGAAGCGGCTGGCCAGGTCGGTGATCGGACGGCCGCAATCGCCGGGCAATATGTTGAACACGTCGCTGACCGCCGGGGTGAAGCTGCGGATGATCAAGTCCTTGTCCAGGAACAGCGTGGCGATGGCCGTGCTTTCGAACAGGTTGTGCAGATCGCTGTTGCTGCGGTCCAGTTCGTCGACCTTGCCGTGCAGTTCGGCATTGACCGTATGCAGTTCTTCGTTAAGCGAGACCAGTTCTTCCTTGGAGGCTTCCAGTTCCTCGTTGGTGGATTGCAGTTCTTCGTTGACGGACAGCAGCTCTTCGTTCGAGGACTTCAGCTCTTCGAGAGCGGTCTCGTACTCCTCGATCATGGATTGCAGGCGTTCGCGGGTGTCGCGCAGCTCGGTTTCCATTTGCTGCGCCGCACCCTGGCGCGCCGCCTGAGCGTGGGCCTGGGCTTCTTCGCGGGCCAGGATCGGCCCCTGGTCGTCGAACAGGATCAGGTACAGGGGCTCGGCCTCGTGGCGCGCCGCCAAGGGTTCGACGGTGAGCGACACGCGCTGCACGCGTCCTTCGTCGTCTTCCACCACGACGTCCTTGCGCACGGCGGGCAGGCCGGTCTCGACGGCTTCGTGCAGCAGCGTGCGCAGATCCAGGCGCAGGCCTTTGCGGGCCAGTGTCAGTACTTGGCGGGTCGGCACGCCGGCCGCCGCCTCCAGGTATTTTCCGGTGCGGCTGGAGTAATACACGATGTCGCCTTCCCGGCTGACCAGCACATGCGCCGGGGCGTGCTGCGCCAGCACCTGGGTATCGACGGCCTGCCGTATCGCGACGGTGCCGGTCTGCACGCGGGGCACGCCGGCGGTGGGCTGTCCGCGGGACTGCACGGAGGTCAGCGGCAGCGTGGGGCGGGGCGGCGCGGCGATGTCGGCGCGGCGCTGGAAGATGCGGTGCTTTTTCTCGATGGGGCTGAACAGCTCGCTGAATTGGCTGACATTCTCGGACATGCCCAGGAATAGATAGCCGCCGGGGCGCAAGGAATAATGGAACGTCGGGATGACCTGCTTCTGGATTTCGCCGCCGAAATAGATCAGCAGGTTGCGGCAGGAAATCAGGTCGATGCGGGAAAACGGCGGATCGCGCAGCACGCTATGGGGCGAGAAAATGCACAGCTCGCGCACTTGCTTGTTGACCACATAGCCGTCGCCATCGGCGAAGAAGTGGCGGTCTCGGCGTTCTTGCGACATGCCTTCGAGCAACTGGCCGGGATAGCGCGCGGCCCGAGCCACGGCCAGCGCGCGGTCGTCGATATCCGTGGCGAACAGCTGCACTTGCGGCGCGACCGCCATGCTGTCCATGTGTTCGCGCAGCAGGATGGCCAGGGAATAGACCTCTTCGCCGGTCGCACAGCCGGGGACCCAGATGCGCACCGATTCGGCCGCGCCGCGGCCTTCAAGCAACTTCGGAATGACCAGGCGTTGCAGCGACTCAAACGCATCCGCGTCACGGAAGAAATTGGTCACGCTGATCAGCAGATCCCGGAACAACGCGCCCGCCTCTTGGGGGCTCTGTTTCAGGAAATCGATGTAGGCTTCGATGGTTTCGATCTGGTTCACATGCATGCGACGCTGTACGCGGCGCATGAAGGTCTTGTTCTTGTAGCCGCTGAAATCGTGACCGATGCGGGTGCGCAGCAGGTTGCAGATTTCCAGGCCGGCGGCATCCAGGCGGACCACGCCGCTGGGTTGCAGGTCGGTGGCGGGGTCGCTCAGCGCCGGCAGCCCTTTGGCGAATTCCACCAGCCGCGGCCCCATTTGGTCGGCCGGCAGCGCAAAGTCGATCAGGCCACTGGCAATGGCGCTGTCGGGCATTTCGGGGTTATTGGGTCCATACCCGTCGGCCGCTTGCGCCAGGGTCAAGCCGCCGTGCTCCTTGATGGTTTTGATGCCCAAGGTGCCGTCGGAATTGCCGCCTGACAGAATCACGCCGGCAGCGAAGTCACCGCAATCGCGCGCCAGGGCGGAAAAGAACAGGTCGATGGGCCTGCGTCCGGGCAAGTCCGGCGGCCGCTTGAGCACCCGCAAGCGGCGCTGGCTGATGGACATGAGCGCATCGCGCGGCAGCACGTAGACAGTGTTGATTTCCACCTGCTGGTTGTCGACGGCGGCCACCACCGGTAGCGAGGTGTAGCGCGCCAGGACTTCGGGCAGATGGCTTTCGCGGGAAGGGCTGAGGTGCGTGACCACGACAAAGGCCGCGCCAGGCGAGGGCGGCACACCGCGAAAGAAGCCTTCAAGCGCCTCGACACCGCCGGCGGATGCGCCGACCCCGACGATAGGAAATTCGGGAGAAAGCGTCATGGCGCGGTGCACCTGCCCGATCGGGCGAACAACAGATTTGGCAGCATGAGGATGGCGGCGGCTCGGGGTACCGCTGCCGGGCAAGCAGGTCGAAATCGGCCAGCAGGCTCCGGTGCATGGAATTGCCCGGCGATAGGATTATGAGAGGGAATCAACCGACATTAACACGGACGTATCGCATTTGTAATGAGGCGCGAATATTCCCCGCATTGCGGCTGATTCCCTCGGCGCCTGCCACGAACGGATGGGCCTTATTTAGCCTGGTAAGTCATGCTGTTGGCGTCATACGCATAGACCGCGTTATCGGCCGCGCCGAGTTGGCGGGTCTTGTCGGGGCCGGAGATGGCGGTGCCCGTGAATTTCACGGTCACTTGCGGCATGTCGCTATTGCCCTGCGCGGCGAAACTCAGTGCGCCGTCGCTGCCCACGCAGGGCATGACTTCGCCGCCGTCACAGGCCGCGGCGTTGTCTTCGCCGGTATCGATCCTGCCCAGATAGAGCCAGGCTTTGTCCTTCAGGTCATTGTCTTGGAACGGGGTCGGGTTGAAGCGGAACAGGGCGTAGCCGCTCAAGCTGACACCGTTGGCGAACGCCACGGTCGGCACCGCCAGCACCAGCTTGCCGGCCGGGGTGCGGTATTCCAGCGGCTTGCGACTGGTATCGATGTCTTCGGGTTTCTCGAAAGCGCCGAATTTACCGACCGCGTTGGTCATGCCACGGAATTTCCAGGGCTTGGGGGAAGCCGGGTCGGTCAGGGTGTAGGTGGCCTCGGTCACGTTGACCTGAGTGTCGGGGGCAGGGTTGTCTTCGCCCTGTTTGCCGTAGCGTTCGCCCGTTTCCCAGGCGAACCCCGTGAAGTAATGCGTGCCACCGAGCTCGAAGGCATGGCCATACCAGTAGGTGGCGATGGCGCCGTTGGCAATTTCGTACGAATCGGCGCCCTGGCTGTCGACCTGATAAATGGATTGCAGCACCGCGGCGGCGGCGGGCGGCGTGATGGCGGAGACGTCTTTGACCACGGGAGGCGGGGCGGTGTCGTGCGACGGGGAATGCGCGGCAGCGGGGCCTGCCATGACGGCAAGGGCCACGGTGAACAGGCCGACGACGGTCAGCCGGCACGACAGGCGGTGAACGATCGGGCCGAGCGTTTTGGTCGTTTTCATGCGCGGGACACCTTGCCGTCGGAATGCTGCAAAAGCGAAAGCCAAATCATGTTTTGATTTAATAGTGGCGCATCGCCGAAGGGACCGACGTTAGAGGTTGGCTTCAGATCGTGTCAAGCCAACGCGTGAGTAGTTAATGCCCCGTGATACTGATTGTCAGGCGCGCGATTAATCGTCGTGCAATTGCCGTCAACACGGGCCTAAATATCGGCCATGCGGCAAATCCAGCCTTTGAACGTAAACGCGGCGTAGAACAGTTCAATGTCGCGAAATCCCGCATCGCGCAGCACGGCCTCGTCCGTGTCCGGCGCCAGCACGGGCAGCTTTTCCTTCATCGTCCGAATGCTGTTTTGCGCCTGCTCGGCCGGCACACCCGCCGCGACTACAAACGCGGCATTGCGGGCCAGCCATTTGTCCTGCTGATCGGGGGGAAAGCTGTGATGCACGGCAATGAACGGAGCGCCCGGTTTGAGCCGGCGGGCGATTTCCCGGACCGTTCTCAGTCGTTCGTCTTGCGGCAGGAAGTGCAGCGTCAACAGGCACGTGGCGCCGTCGAACGGCCCGTCGGGCGCGTCGTCGATATAGCCCTGGTGCAATGCCGCGCGCGGCGCCAACTGGCCCAGCGTGGTCGTGGCTTGGCGCAGCATCTGCGCGGACGGGTCCACCCCATCCAGCCGCCAGCCTGCCCGTGTCTCGGCCAGGGCTTTCAGTTCCAGTCCGCCACCGGCGCCCAGCACCAGGATGCGACCGTCGGCCGGCACCTGTTCGGCCATCAGCAAGCCCACCATGCGATGCAGGTCGCGCAGGCCGGGCACATGGCGTGCGACGCGTTCGGCGTAGTCGTCCGAGGCGCCGGGCGCGTTGGAAAAGGACATGGGAACTCCGGGAAAAGGGGGGGCAGAAGCGTTGCGCCCATCATATAACATATGATGTTGCATGATAAGTCGAACGTCAAGCCGCTTATTGCCGGCAACGGCCGTCGATCACGGCCAGCCGCCGGGGCCGGCAGCGTGGCTAAACCGGCATGGGCCGCAGCGGGTCATGCGGCAGGGATAGTGGTCTGATCAGGCCGCGATGGACAACGGCTGCGCCGAACCCGGGAAATCAGGCAACACAATGTCGCTATGACCGGGCCGCACCCAGCGCACCCGCTCGCGCGTCGCGTCGATGCAGCCGCCTTCATCGTAGACGCCCTGCGGATCGCGGATTCGCATCATGCGCGCCAGAATGGCTGCCGTGGCCTCGGGATCGGCCAGCGTGTCGTGCACGCGCGCCTTCACGACGTCTTCATCCATATAGCGTTTGCCGGCCGCGTCGGTGCGCAGACCGTCGCGCCAATGGAAGATCTCGACGCACTTGGACGTCAGCGTGTAGGGCACGCCGCGTTCCCAGAAATTATTGAAGTGGCCCCCGCCCAGGTAGAACACCCAGGATCCCTCGTACCCCTCGACGTCCGACGACTCGGCATCCGGATTGCGGAACCACAGCCGGTCGCCAGGCACGTAAAAGCGTTGCGGCAGGGGCTCGGCCAACGAACCATATTCGTGCAGGAATGTTTCGTGGAAGCTGCCGGACATGACCGCGCGGGTTTCCCACTGGCGCTGCAGGCGGCGCGCCAGGTCGGGGTTGGCGCTATGCAGCTCCTGTGCGATACCCAGCACGGTCACGTATTCCGTCGCCCGGTAGCACGAGAACGAATACAGCTGGCCCGAGGCCTCGGGCTGCGTCGCCTTGCGCAGGCCATCGACCAGCGAGCGGCCGGGCAGCACCGTGAACCCGCGTGCTTCGTCATAGGTCCAGTAGTCTTCGGGCCGCTCGGCGTGATCGGTGTCGAAGGCCAACGCCGTCTTGCTGGCCGCCTGCACGATGTATCGCCGGATACGCACGGCAGACGCCAGTTCCGCCACGGAGGGAAAAGTGAAGGCGACCGGGCTGGCCAGCATGGTCAGCACGATCTCGCGGTCCAGGTCGGCCTCGTTGGCGTCGGTTCGCAGGCTTAGCGCCCGCGCGACGCCCGTGGTGTCGTGGTCGGGCAGGTAGGTGGCGGCAAATCCCGGGTTCAGCGCGGCATGCACGCCGGGCGTGGCGCCGACCAACACATCGCAGTGCGACGCAGCGCGCAACCCCAGGTCGGACAGGAACTGTTCCATCGCGTCTTGCGCGGCGGCTGCCTGGCGTGAATCGGAACCTTCAATGCGAATCCCGCCAGGGGCAGGGTGATTCGGCGACTGCTGAGAAGACGGCATGAAATACGAATCGGGAAAGCGGCAGGAATGAATATGGATAGGCGCCAAGCGGGCAGAGTTCCCGTCAAGCTGAAAGAGGGCGTGAATAACTATTTCAGGAACGGCGTTTCCCCGAATTCTTCATAGGGAAACCGCCGTTTTGCGAATAGGTAAATTGTAGTGACGTGGCCTTAATAACAGCTTTAAGCGATTTGTCGGCTTGGCGATAAAACTGTCATTGGAATGTCATTTTTTTGGCGCGTGCGTGTGGCCCGGAAAATGCTTGTCGCTTGGCCAGAGGCTGGCGAGCGCCCTTTGCTGAATCGTCGTAGCGGATTCAGTGCGACGACACATACGCCGATGCCGCGAAAGCTGGCGGCACGGCGAATTCGGCCCGCATCCGCTTGACCTCTTGCACCGGGCTGCGGCCGAACAGGCGCTTGAATTCCCGGCTGAACTGCGACGGGCTGTCGTAGCCGACGTCGGCGCTGGCCGCGGCCGCCGTGATGGCGTTGCGCACCATCAGCAGCCGGGCTTGATGTAGCCGTGTGGATTTCAGGTATTGCATCGGCGACGTGTGGGTCACGGCCTTGAAGTGCACATGAAAGGCCGGCACGCTCATGCCCGCTTCGCTGGCCAGTTGGTCCACGCTGAGGTCGTCCTTGAATGACGCGTGAATGCGGCGCAGCGCCCGCACGACCTTGCCGAATTGCCCCTGCATCGCCAGTGCGGCGCGCATCGAGGGGCCCTGGTCGCCGGTCAGGATGCGGAAATAGATCTCGCGCACCAGCGCCGGGCCCAGAATCGGCGCGTCCATCGGTGAACCCATCGCTTCCAGAAACCGTAGCACCGACGCGCTGAGCGGGCCGTCCATCGGGCTGGACATCATGCCCTTGGGGTCGGCCGCCTTGAAGCCGCCGGCCTGGTCGATCTGCAGCATCAGATCGGCGGCCAGCTTGAAGTCCAGATGCATATAGATGGCCAGCAACGGTTCGTCTTCACTGGCGTCGGTTTCCATCGTGAACGGCACCGGCACGGACACCACCAGGCATTGCCGTTCGTCGTACAGATAGGTCTGGCCGCCGAAAAAACCGCGTTTGCGGCCCTGGCACACGATGACGATGCCGGGGTCGTACAGCACCGGCACAGAGGTGAGCGGGCGGTTCGACCGCAGGAAGCGGACGTCCGGCAGCACCGTCAGGTTGTAGCCCTCTTGCGGCGCCAGGTGTTGCAGCAGGGCGGCCATGCGCTGGCGTTGGGCCGCCAGGGAAGCGGAATCGGGAGTGGGGCGGTCGGCCATGGGCGCACTTGCGGGCAACCGGTGCATCCGGTGTGCCAGTGTTTGAAGATATCTGGGTCAATAGTTTTAGGCAATAAAACGAGACTACAGGCCATCGATCATTGCGTCTTGCAATCCTAACATTCAATCCGTGCCTTTCACCTCCCTAGGACTGCAAACATCATGATCCAAGTACTGAACCCCGCGGATGGTTCCGTCGTCGGCGTCGCGCCCGACATGAACACGGCCGAAGTCCAGGCCGCCATCGACCGCTGCTGCGCCGCGTTTCCGGCGTGGTCGCGCAAACTTGCCCGAGAGCGCGGCGACCTGCTGCGCGGCTGGTTTGAGCGGATCCGCGCCGACAAAATGGTTTTTGCCGAAATCATGGTCAAGGAAAACGGCAAGTGCCTGGCCGAAGCCCTGGGCGAAATCGACTACGGCCTGGGCTTTATCGAGTGGTATGCCGAGGAAGCCAAGCGGGTCTATGGTGACACCATTCCGTCGCATGCCGGCAACGCGCAAATCCTGGTGTTCAACGAACCCGCAGGCCCGACCGCGGCCATTACGCCGTGGAACTTCCCCTTCATGATGATCGCGCGCAAGATTTCCACCGCCTTGGCGGCCGGTTGCACCATGATCATCAAGCCGTCGGAATTGACTCCGCTGACCGCCTACAAAATGCTGGAATACGCCCGTCAGGCCGGCATTCCAGAAGGCGTGTTCGAGATGGTGACCGGCAACCCCCAAGACATTGGCGAACGGTTCACCAGCGACTCGCGCATCCGCAAGATTTCGTTCACGGGTTCGACCGCCGTCGGCAAAATGCTGGCCGCCGCGTGCGGCAAGGACCTGAAGAAGATGACGCTGGAGCTGGGCGGCAACGCCCCGTTCATCGTGTTTGACGACGCCAGCATCGAAGACGCCGCCACGGCCCTGGTTGCGGCCAAGCTGCGCAACTCCGGCCAGGTCTGCATTTCGCCCAACCGGATCTACGTGCAGGACGCCATCCACGACCGCTTCGTTGACGCCGTGGCCGAGAAAGTCGCCTGCATCCGGGTGGACCAGGGCTTGCAGGAAGGCTTCGTGGTGGGGCCGTTGATCAACCAGTTGGGCATCGACAAGGTCGCCGCGCTGGTCGAGGATTCCAAGGCAGCCGGCGCCCACGTCGTCCTGGGCGGCAAGCCGCACGCCAACGGCGGCCTGTTCTACGAACCCACCGTGCTGGCCGGCCTGGACGACAGCATGCGCATCGCCCACACCGAGATCTTTGGCCCGGTGTTCCCGATCTACCGCTTCCACACCGAAGACGAAGTCGTCCAGCGCGCCAATCATTCCGAATATGGCCTGGTGGCTTACGCCTACACCCGCGATCTGGCGCGGGCTTTCCGGCTATCCCGCAACATTGAATCCGGCATGGTGATTTTGAATTCCGGCTCGGTGGGGACCGCATCGGTGCCGTTTGGCGGAGTCAAGCACTCGGGGTATGGGCGCGAGGGGAGTTATTACGGCATCGAGGAGTATGTGGAGGTCAAGTATGTGTTGATGGGGGGGCTGGATAAGTAAATGGCCACATCCTCGTGGGCAAGATGCGGGGTGTCCACGATGGCCGATGGCGTGCGGTCGTCAAAAGTATTTAAATAAGAGCCCACGATATCGAGCCGTCGCGACACTTGCATGCACTATCTATTCGAAAGTTCGATCCAAGGTCTACGCGCTGGCGGGAACCCTCACCTGAATCGCTTGCTCGCAAAGGGAGTCCCATGACGCCCATCAACCAACCCGAAGACGCGCCCCACGCTTTCCAAGCCGCCTGGAACCAGCACGACATGCAAGCCCTTGGGGCGCTGTTCCATGAGGACGCGACATTCATGAACCGATTCGGCCATTACGTCCGGGGCGTTGACGAGATCGTCGAGTTGCATGCGCCCATCCATGCCACGATCTACCGCGATTCCACCCTCGAGAACGAGCTGATCGATGTAGTTGCGATCGGCCAGGACGCGGTGGTCATCCATTTCTGGAGCCGCCTGGCGGCAGGCAGCGCGCATCCGGCGGGCGTGCACGCCGTCGATACGCTGATTCTGGCGGTGTTGACGCGGCAGGCGGGACAGTGGCGGATCAAGGCGCTGGAAAACGTCACCCTGACGAATCCGCGCACGGGGGCAGCGGTGTTGCGGGACAAGCGCGGCAGTTGACGCTGGAGCCGCAGACTGACGCGCTCATACGCCCTTGAGCCGCTCCAGAAACCACTGTCCGGCCGGCCCCGGTGGCGAGTCCTTGCGGTAAATGGCGAACATTGCGATGGGCGGCGTGCGCGGTTGGAAATGCTCGATCCGCAAGGGGACGAGCTGGCCAGCCTTGAGGTCGTCCTGCACCATCTCCGCTGGCATATGGCCCCAGCCAAAACCGGCACGCAGGAATGCGTGCTTGGCGCCCAGATCGGCCAGCCGCCAGATCTGAGGCGAGAAGACGCCGAACGTGGCGCCGTCGGTCAACGTCGTGCGGTCGGTCAGGACCAGTTGCACGTGGTCTTTCAACGCGCCTGCGCGGATGATGCCTTTGCGTCGCGCCAGGGGGTGCGAAGGTGCCGCGACGGTCACCATTTGCACGTCCAGCAGCTTTTCCGCATCGAGTATCTCGGGCACGGCGGGCATCGAACCGCTGATGCCCAGGCGGCAAGCCTGGCCGATGACCGGCTGCATGACGGCGCCCAGCGCCTCGACATAGAGCCGTAGCGGCGTGTGGGGGAACGCCTTGCGAAAGGCGTCGACCGCCGTGGTCAACGACGCCATGGGATACATCACATCCACCACGACCGAGAGTTCGGGCTCCAAGCCGTCCGCGATGGCGCGCGCCTTGGATTTGAAGCCATCCATCCCACTGACGACCAGGCGGGCCTGCGCCAGCAGCGCTGTCCCGGCCTCGGTCAGGCGAGGGTAGCGGCCGCTGCGGTCGAACAATTGCACGTCGATCTGGTTCTCGAGATTGGCCAGCGTATGGCTGACGACCGATTGGGCGCGCCGCAGCTTGCGCCCGGCCGCGGAGAAGCTGCCCTCGTCGGCGGCGGCGATGAAGGTGCGGAGCTGGTCCAGCGACATGGCGTCAAGCATGTATCTATCCGGTAGATGGATTGAATCTAGAAATATAGGCTACCGCGATACATGTCAAGCGCCTAATCTGGGCTCATCGCTTCCTTTCCAAGGACTTTTCATGAACCCCGCAACCGAACTGCTGCAGCGCCATCTTCAATGGTTGGTTCACGACAACGCGCAATGGCAAAGCCTGATCGCCGAGGACATCGTCTGGGACTTGCCCTATGCGCCGAGCCTGGGCCATCCCCTGAAACTCGAAGGGCGCCAGGCCGTGTTGAAACACGTGGGCTGGTTCATCGGCGCGGTGAAGGACTTCCGTTTTTTCGATGCGCAGATTGCGGCGGCCGGGGATGCGCAACACGCCGTGGCGCGTGTCCGTGCCCAGGGGCTGGTCCCCGCCACGGGGCGCACCTATCAGCAAGAGTATGTCGTCTTCCTGACCGCGCGTGACGGCCGCATCAGCCATTTGCGCGAGTACTTCGATCCTGTCCAGGCCGCGTTGGCCTTTGACGCCGCGATAGTCGGCGTTTCTTCAAGGAGCATTTAATGAAAGCCATCCGTGTTGCTGCCTACGGCAGTCCCGAAGCCCTGACCCTGGCCGAACTCGACGATCCCGTGCCTGGCGATGACCAGGTGTTGGTGGAGGTGGCCGCTTCGTCGGTCAATCCGATCGATTGGAAGATCGTGAGCGGCGCCATGCAAGCCTTCATTCCGCTGCCCCTGCCGTTCACGCCGGGCGTGGACGCCGCCGGCACCATCGTCGCAGTGGGGCGTAATGTCACGGGGTGGGCGCCAGGCGACAAGGTGCTGGGGTTCATTGGTATCGTTGGCGCGTACGCCAGTCGGGTCGTTGTCGACCCCAGCCGCCTGGCGCGCAAGCCGGATGGCCTGAGTTTCCGGGAAGCCGGCTCGATTCTCGCGGCCACGTTGACCGCATGGCAGGCCCTGTACGAACACGGCGAGCTGCATTCGGGCCAGAAGGTGCTGATCCACGCTGCAGCGGGCGGGGTCGGCAGTGCGGCGGTGCAGCTGGCCCGGCTGGCAGGCGCGCAGGTGGTCGCGACGGCGTCTTCGTCCAATCATGACTATGTGCGCCATTTGGGGGCGACCCAGGTGATCGACTACCGCGCGGGCGATTTTGCGCGGCAGGTCGCGGATGTCGACCTGGTGCTGGACCTGGTGGGCGGGGAGACGCAAGCGCGTTCCTGGTCCGTGCTCAAGCCTGGCGGCCTGCTGGTGTCCACCGTCAGCAAACCGGACGCCGTCCGCGGACGCGAGGCACGTGCAACCGGTAAACACTTCGCCACCCGATCTGACGGCGCCCAACTCGCCGCATTGGCGGCCCTGTACGCCAGGGGGGAGATGCGCGTTCAGATCGATGCGGTCATGCCGCTGGCACAGGCTGGCCAAGCCTTGGCGCGCAGCATGGGCGGTCACGCCAGGGGGAAACTGGTCCTGGACATGAGCGTTTGATCGGTCGCCATTCGTCGCGGCGCGCTATTGAGCCCGCAGCAGGTTCGGCGAACCCCCCGCAACGGGCTTGGCGTGCACATTGGGCGCCCGGTAGACCAGATCGCGCAATGCCGTATGCACCTGGGGCAGATTGAACGTATCGGCGCCCGGCGCCAGGCGGAAGTCCTCGATGCTGGCGGGCAGGCGTTCCACGGTGATGGACTGCATCGCGCAGCGCACGAAGTCCATGGATTTCTCGCACAGGTTCTTGGCCAGCACCGGCTGGTCGTCCAATAGCACGAACCCGTCGGTCAGTATCACTTCGCCTTTTTCCAGCGTGATGTCGGCGATAGGGGAAAAGCTCAGTTGCACGTCGACGCCGGGCACCAGCACGGGTTCGGCGTTGCGGTCCTGGATGGCGATGCGCGCGCTGGCGTCCCAGCGGAACACGCGAACCAGTTCGTCGCAGCCGCCGCCCAGGCGCAGCAGCAGCCCGCAGCCATTGCCCAGGCCGTCTTCGCCTTGCTCGGTCTTTTGCGGCCAAGGGCCGGTTTTCTTGAAATCGCGGTCCGTGGTCGGGGTGAGCTCGGCGATGCCGATCTTGGCCAGGATGTCTGCCACAGGCACCGGCTTGCCTGCCGCAGGGGGCGTGGCCCGCGTCTGGTGATAGACAATGCGGTTAAGCCGGTATTCACCGGGCCAGACCGGAATCACTTGGTACGTGAGCTTGCCGTGCGGGGTCTGAAACACCGGCCCCAGGTCGGGAAAGTTCAGTTTGTGTTCCCCATGCCCGACCGTGATCGCAAAACCTTCATCGGTCTTGTGGTTCCAACGCATCATGGTGCTGCTTTGCTGCGTGAATCGGACGCGCGTCGCCTCGTTATGAAAATCGCGCTTGCCCTGGGCGTCAAGATTCAGGGTGGGGATCACGAGTAGCGCCATCCCGTTCTGCCGCGCTTCGCCCAGCAAGGTGTCGACTTCGGCGCGATGCTGTTCCACCCGATCGTTCCAGCTGGCCGGGGGTGCGATTTGCTCCGCTTCACCCGATGGATGCGCCAGGGCTGCCGCATGGACGAAAAGCCCGACCAGGCAGGCGCGGGCAAGCACGGAAGTCAGCGTCATGGGGTGTCTTTCCCTTCGCGGGTCGCCGCGACAACTTTGATTTCAATCACCAGTTCAGGACGCGCCAACCCCGCGACGCCGAGTATCGTCCAGGCGGGAAAATCCGAGCGGATGTACTTTTCCTTCACGGCGCGAAAGTCCGTCAGGTGCGCGCCAAGGTCGACGTGATAGGTCACCAGCTCGAGCACATCGGTGAAATCCAGCCCTAGATGCGTGAGGATGGCTTGAATGCGCTGGAACGCCAGGTCGGCCTGTTCGGCGGCGGACTCGGGAATCGTGCCGTCGGCGCGCAGGCCGATCTGGCCTGCGATGAAGACCATGCCGTTGGCCGTGACGGCCGGGGAATACTGGAACAGGTCGAAAATGCGGTTGCCGCCGAAGGTCGGGTCGTTGTCGGGCAGGCGCAGGCGGTCGATCTTGCTCATGTCGGTCCTTGTGGTGCAATCGGGGGGCCAATCATCCATTGGCCGGCTCGACTATAGCGGGTGCGGCGTGCCGGGCAATCACAGGCGCGGATCGCGCATTATTTTTCGGATCTCGCGGATCGCGAATGCGGCGGCGCCCAACGTTGCCAGCAGCAACGCCCAGGCGTAAAGCTGCTGGCGCTGCTTGTAGGCCACCGCCCGCTTATAGATAGGCTCGGGGTCCGCCAGCAGCTTGCCGTCCCGGCGCACGCCTTCGACCTTGACCGGAGAAATCACGCTGAACAGCTCGCCTTGCTGCCTGCCCACCAGTTCGGCCGGATCGCGGTTGGCCAGCAGCTCCACGCGTTGCTGGGGCGTGAAGGTAACCGTGCGGGACGCGCCAGACAACTCGAAGGCCACGCCCGGGTAGTCGTTCGTATACAGGCAGGTGGGCGTGTGGCTCTGGTTGCGGTAGTTGCCGTTGCCGTAGGAAAAAGGGCAACTGGCGGTTCTTTGGTCGCCTTGCACGACGACGGTAAGCAAGGATGCGGGGTCCGCGCCGATCCAGGCCTTCCTGGCGACGCCGAACTGGCCGTAGGCCATGAATCCCAACACGAACGTGGCGGCTGCCGCGAATTTCAGCAGTTTGAAGGCGCCCTTGGGCAGGTGGGTCCATTCGTTCATGGAGGCGTTTGTTCTCTTTGTATTTTTGCGGGTGAATGCTACCCAATTTCCCGTCGTGCGATGTGGAGATTGATAAACATAAGGTTTTCCGATGTTTCAAAATCCGGCGGATAAGGAAAGACCTGATCAAGGAACACCTGATTAATTCTGGCAGCGGCTCTATATTCCATCATTCAGGCCCGCGCCTTCAGACAGGGGCCAATCCATACCGGGAGTGCCAAAGCATGGCCAGCAAGAAGCCCACGCAGTCGTCAGAAGCGGTCGCCCCGGCGACTCCCCGGCTGCTATCCGGCGGCAATCCGCAAATCCCCAAAGGCGAGGGCGATGCACCGGTGCAGGCGTATATCGATGCCATGCCGGGTTGGAAGCGCGAGGTTGGCCGCCGCCTGGATGTGCTGATCGGCCAGGCGGTCCCTGGCGCGCATAAGGCGGTGAAATGGAATTCGCCTTTGTACGGCATTGCGGACCAGGGCTGGTTTCTCGGGGTGCATTGCTTCACCAAGTACATCAAGGTGGCATTCTTTCGCGGAACGTCGCTGCAACCCGTGCCGCCGGGAACGTCGAAAAGCCAGGACACGCGCTATCTGGATATCCGCGAAGGCGAGGCGCTGGACGAGGCCCAGTTCCTGGCCTGGGTGAAGCAGGCCAGCAAGCTGCCGGGCGAGCGGATGTAGGCAGGGCGCCTTGCGGTGGGTACGGGCTTGTCGTGGGGCCGATAGATGGCGGATACTCGTTTGCCACCCCTTTTCCCAGGAACCCCGCTCATGAGCCTGACCCCGTTCGAATTGCATGCCCATGTGGACGAAGACGGCTTTGTCGCGTTCGTTTGCCCCGACGCTTATGCGGGGTATGTGGATGAAGAGTGGACGTTCGAGCAGGTGCTCGAGCGGTTTGTTCAGCAGATCAACGCGGGGACGCTGTTCGCCGCCTTTCCCGGCCCGGACCTGGCCGATGCGTCGCTACGCCTGTCTGATAAGCCGTCATCGGGCGCGGCTTGGCGCACGGTGTCCGGCTTGCTGCGCGTGGGCGAGGGCGGGCTATGGTTGACCGACTACACGCAACTGACCATGGCGGCGCAGTTCAGCGACGAACTGCCGACCCGCGACGAGCAACTGCAGTTGCCCATCGAGCCTGGCCTTTACCGGGTCACGCTACGGCAGTTCGCGGTGTCGTACGAGGACGACCAGGAGCCGGCGGCGGAAATCGTTATCGAACCGGCGCAGGCGGGCGAGGCTGTGGCTGACGTCGACACCGTTCCGTGGTTCGGATAGGCATTGTCTTTAGTCCGCCAGCGTTAGGCCGCGCGCGGCCCCGCCACAGGTGCATGTTCCGCCATTAACTCCGCCACCCACTCAATGAACACCCGCAGCTTGGCGCTGACGTGCCGGTTGGGCGGGTACGCGATGTAGAGCGGCATGGGGTCCAGCCGCCAGTCTGCGAACAATGGTGTCAATTCCCCACGGGCCGCATGCTCGCGCGCCATGTAGTCGGGTAGCCATAGCACGCCCATGCCGGCCAGGCCGGCCGCCAGGTAGGCGTTGCCGTCGTCCATCGCCACGATATAGCGGCCCTGCGCGTGTACGCTTTCTTCGCCGCGGCGCATGGCGTAGGGCAGCGGCTTGCCGGTGCGCGACCAGAGGAATCCGACGATGCGGTGGTGGGAGTCTTCCAGGTCGCTCGGGTGGGCGGGCGTGCCGGCGCGTTGCAGGTAGCTGGGCGCGGCGTAGACGCGCAGTTGCAGGTCGCCGACGCGGCGGGCGATCAGCGACTGGTCGGTAAGCTCGCCGCCGCGTACGACGCAGTCGACGTTTTCGCCAATGATGTCCACGATCCGGTCGCTGACGCCCATGTCCAGCTGGATGTCGGGATAGCGCGCATGGAAGGCGGGCAGGGCGGGCGCGAGGATCATGCGGGCCAGCGGGCTGGGCACGTCGACCCGCAGCCGGCCGCGCGGCACGGCTGCGGCGCTGGACAGGCTGGTCTCGGCGTCGTCCATGTCGGCCAACAGGCGCAGCACGCGTTCGTAATAGACGGCGCCGTCCGCGGTGACATTGACCTTGCGGGTGGTGCGATTCAACAGCCGCACGCGCAACCGCGCTTCAAGTTGTTGTACCAACTGGGTGACGCTCGTCTTGCTCATGTGCAGGGTGTCGGCCGCTTTGGTGAAGCTGCCGGTTTCCACTACGCGGGCGAATGCCTGCATCGCATCGAAACGGTCCATCGCCACTCCAGGATCTTGGGGATTGTTTGCATTTTACAAACAGTGATGGGCAGGTTTGCCCGTTTATCGGGGTGGGCGGGGTCCGTAAAGTGCCTGCATGGTTAATGCGGGCCGAGGCCCTTGGAGGTATTTGAATGGCAACGCGTGATGTGGTTTTTCCGGCCGGGCGTCAGGCGCTCTACGAGCGCAATCGCTATTCGCCGGCGATCCGGTCCAATGGCTTCCTGTTCGTGTCGGGGCAGGTGGGCAGCCGCGAGGACGGTTCACCCGAGCCGGACCTGGAAACCCAGGTGCGGCAGGCGTTCGACAACCTGAACGCGATCCTGAAGGCCGCGGGCTGCACGTTTGATGACGTGGTGGATGTGACGGTGTTCATGGTGGATCCGGCGTCCAAGTTCGAGACGATCTGGCAGGTGGTGCCGGAATACTGGGGCCAGGCGCCGCACCCGACGCTGACGGCGGTGGGGGTGACGTGGTTGTATGGCTTCGATTTCGAGATCAAGGTGATCGCGAAGGTGCCGGAAGGCGCGTAGCACGTCTCGGCGCAACAACAAAGGCGCCCCAAGAGGGCGCCTTTGTTGTTGCGCTGAGACCGAGGCTCGGTGGCGGCAGGAGGGCCCTGCCGTGGGAGAGACTGGTCGGCCCCAACGCGGGACCGGGGCTGGCCGTTAACCGCGAGCGCGCGCCACGGCCTGCGCCAGACCTTCCTGCTTGCGGATCAACGCGGCTTCGATCTGGTCACGCGGCGTCGTGGTGTCCTTGAGCGGGGCCTTCAGGTCCGCGGCGCGCAGCAGTTCCATCAGGTCGCGGCTGCGGGTCTCGGTGGACGGAATCGAGCTTTGGTCAACCAGTTTGCCCTTGATGAACTTGGAGACCAGGGTCGACAGCGTGCTGGTTTCGGTGAACGAGGCCTTGGCCAGCTCGCCGTCTTCATAGCCGATCTCGGTTTTGTTCTCGTAGTTGTCGCGGATCTGGTAGAAGGCGTAGTTCTGCGTCTCGGGGTCCGTGGTCAGGTTCAGCTTCTGGTCCGGCGTCAGCGCGCGGTGAAAGCTCGCGCTTAACGACGACTGCTGCTGTTGCGTGATCGCCAGGTCCAACCGCGCACTGCCGCTGCTGCTGGTGTTTTGCGAGCTCTCGTACGAGAACGCATCGAGTTCGCGCGCTTGAGCCGGGTTGGACGCGACCGGCGCCTGGTTGATCGAGGCGGAGAAGTCGGCCAGGCCGGACAACATGGTGCGATGGACTTCGGCGGGCATGCCCAAGCGGGTGGTCGTGGTGCCCTGCGGCGACCACGCGCCATAGCTGCGATGCAGGTCCGAGAAACCCTGCTTGAAGTACGACATCAGGGCCGCATCCCCTTCGCCGCGTTTCTGGGCGCTGTCGAATTTGCTCAGGTAGCTGTCGATAGCGGCGGATTGCTGCTGCGCGCTGCCGAACTGGCTGGGGTTGCTGACGTCGACGCTGAGCTGGGCGGAGCCGGCCAGGGTCTTGACGGTCAGCGAGCGCTGGCCGGCGTCGGCCTGGAACTTGAAGCTGACCCGGTCCGGCCCTTCGGCGCCAACCGTGGCTTCCAGGGAGACCGACGACAGGACGTTGGAGTTGATCTTGGACAGGGCGCCCAGGGTCAGCTTGGGCGGCACTGACGCCAGGCCGTCGACGGCGTCCTGGAACGATTTGGACAGTCCGGCGATGGCGTTGCGTTCGGTTTCGGTGAGCTTGGCGTCGCCCACGTCGATCTGCACGGCCAGGCCCTTGTCATTGCTGTCGAGGGTGATGTTGACTTTGGCGCCGCTGGCCGTGGTGATGCGCAGCGCGACCGAGTTGTCCGCCTGGGCCTGGGCTTGCGGGCCGGCCAGACCGTCCAGCGCGGCGGGCGCGCGGGGCGAGGCGATCGATTGCGAATAATTGCCGCCGTCGGTCTGGAAGCGCGACAACAGCGCGGCGGCCAGGCCCTTGAATTGGCCGGTCAGCGACGACGAACGGACGTTGTCGGACATCAGCGACGACAGGGCGTCGGGTTCCTGCACCGGGTTGGCGGCATTCCCGTTGGGGGAGTACGTCAGGACGTTTGCCGTCTGGCCCAGCGTGACCGTGGTGGACGCGGGGGGCTCGGGGCTGCGGTTGACCTGTGTCACGCGGGAAGTGCTGCTCGCGGGCGCCTGGGGCGCGATCAGGAGCGGTGGCAGGGAAGAGGAAATCGTGGTCATGTCTGCGGTATTCCTGGCGGGCAACAACTGCCCAGTGATCGTGCCGGGGATATTCAGGATGACTAACGGCAGGCCCAGCGGAAAATTAATGGGTCCGACGGCTTATTGTGGTTTTTCCTGGCGTGGCCAAAAATAAGCCGGCAACGCCTTTTTGGCGACGAAATAATGTCGACAAATTAAAAGCCGCGGACGCCGGCGTGTAGATCCGGCGTGGTCCGCAGCGATTACGGGGCATTGCCCCGGGATTATTTGACGACGTAATTGCGGGCTTCGTTTTCACCGGCCCATTTACGCAGCGCGGCGATGAATTCAGGGCAGACGTTGCCATCGACGGTGGAGCCGACGATGACGCTGTCTTTCATGCGCATCAGCACCTTGCATTCATAAACGCGCGAACGGCTCTGCATGTAGCCGGTGCTGTTCTGCTGGAAGACCGGCGTGGCCGCGGTGGTGTTGGTGGCGGGGATCATGCCGACCACCTGCTGGCTGGTGCCGGTGACCACCCATTCCTGGTAGGGCGCGGTCTGGTAGTCGGACCATTCCAATTCCATCGTGTTGCCGACGGCGCGTTTCGTGGACGGTTCGCCCAGCGCGGCGATGGCGTCGTTGATGGAGCGGCCTTCCATGTTGCGCGCCACATTGACGCTGGGCGAGAACGACAGGCCTTCCGAGAAAACCCTGCCCAATGAGGGCAGGGACGAACTGCCGCCGGTGGGCATGGGGGCGCAGCCGGCCAGGCTGGCGGCGGCGATCAGGCCGGCGGCCAACAGAAGCGGGCGGCGGGCGCGGGAGTGCAAAGGCGACGTCATGGTGTGCAGTCAATGCTCCGTGGCGGTCGGGCGGCTGGCAGGGGGGCTGGCCGGGCGCTCAACGCGTTTTGTTTCTCTTCGTGACAGGCGCTTCGACCGCCGAGGCGGGGGGCGATGCGCCAAGGGCTGACAGCCCGCTTAAGAAAAGTCCGCCATTTTTACCGGAAAACGGGGCCGGCTTCGTTCAGAGAGGTGTGAAATTTGTTACTCAATATGCCTGCGCGGCGTTCACAAGGGGACGGAGCGAGGTAATCGCTTTGCTAAGATCGTGCCCGCCAAACCCATTCGATCCGGAAACCGACGATGATGCCTGCCCGATGCTTTTCGATAATCCGCACCGCAGTCGCCGCGCTGGCGTTGATGGCCGGTTTATTTTCTCCCGCCGCGCAGGCGGATACGTTGTATGGCGGTATCGCCACCGATGGAAAGCACGCCAAGATCTACTGGGCGCTGCCCGAGGACACGGGTAAACAAGCCGAAGCGGCGGCGGTTGCGCAATGCCGGCGCGCCGGCGGCAAGGACTGCAAGCAGCTGAGCTGGTTTTCGGACAGCTGCATGGTGTATGCGCGCAATACGTCAACGAACGACCTGTTCCCTGGCAACAGCGTGTCGCCCGAGATGGCGGCCAAGAAGGCGATGCGCCGCTGCACGGCAAGCAGCCCGGACGGCAAGTGCCGGCTGACCACCATGCCGTTGTGCGTGGGCCCGGGCTACAGCGCAGAGGATATGCAGGCGCCCAAGACCGCCAAGCCGGCCGAACTGGAAGCGCTGTCGGCCAAGCTGAACGACCGGGAATACTGGGGCGCCATCGCCGAGAAGGATACGGGCGACCTGACCTATTCGGACGGCTATCCGAACGAGAAGGACGCGATCAACAAGCTCTTGGAGTGGGAAGACTGCACGGGCTGCACCAAGGTGCTGACGTACAAGGACAGCTGCGTGGGCCTGGCGTGGGCCAAGGGCAGCAAGGGCCGCGGCACCAGCTTCACGGCGCTGAATGCGGACCCGAAGGGCGCGCGCGACGCGGCCCGCGATACTTGCAGCAGCAAGACCGGCGCGCCGAACTGCGTGGCGATGGTGCGCTGCTCGGGTCGCGCCTATATCGACGGCTATGCCGGCGAGGACGAAAAGCCCAACTGAGGTTCGGCTTGCGCTGTCGCTGGCGCGGCAAATCATTTGCCGCGCCCATAAGCCCTCTGGGCCTATGCGAATCTTTCAGTATCAGGCGGCCCTGACCGGGCTGCTGCCGCGTCTACTTATCCAGCCAGGGCGCTTGCTGCCACAACTGCTGGAATTCCGCTTCGCCCGCCGCCAATTCCTTGGCGTAATCAGCCGGCGCCAGATAGCGCAGCGGCGCGAACATGTCCTTTGCCTTGGCCTGGAACTCCGGGTCGTCCACGCTGCGCTTGACGGCTTGCACGAGCTTGTCGCGTACGTCGGCTGGTAGACCCTTGGGGGCGGCCAGGCCGCGCAACGAAGCCAGCTCGAAGTCGTAGCCCTGTTCCTTGAACGTGGGTACGTCGGGCAGCGCGGCCGAGCGGGTCTTGCCCATCTGCCCCAGGAAGCGCAGCGGCGTGCCGCCTTTCTGGTACTGCAATGCCTCGCCCACATTGATGGCGCCGATGGTGATTTCGCCGCCGGCCAGCGCGCCGCGCACTTCGCCGGCGCCCTTGTACGGGATATGGCTGAGCTGGGTGGACGAAGCGCGTTCGAATTTGAGCATGGCCAGGTGGTCGTCAGAGCCGGTGCCGGTGGTGCCGACCGTGACCTTGCCGGGGTTCTGCTTGGCATAGGCCGACAGATCGGCCAGCGTCTTCATCGGATTGTCCTTGAGCACGCTGAATGCGCCCGGGTCGTCGATCAGGTTGCCCAGCAGGTCGTAGCTTTTCCAGGTGAAGCTGGACTTGCGCTCGATCGGGATGGTCAGCAGGTTGGGCGTGTTGATGAAGCCGATGGTGTAGCCGTCGGGCTGGGCGCGCGCCAGTTCGGTAAAGCCGATGGCGCCGCCCGCGCCGGGGCGGTTCAGCACCACGATGCGGGCGTCATTGCCCAGGTACTTTTGCAGATAAGGCGCCAGCATGCGCGCCACCAGGTCGGTGCCGCCGCCAGGGCCGTAGGCCACGATCAGGTTGATGGGGCGTTCCGGGTAGCCGGCGGCCGGGACGGCAGTGGCGTAAAGGCTGGCGCAGGCCAGGGCGGCGCCCGCCAGCCTGCGTAGGGCCTGGCGTGTGTTGCGGTGTTGCATGGTTGTCTCCTCGCGGTGCGAATCGTCGGCGGGATCGCCGCGATTTTTTCTATGTCAGGGCGGCGATGCGTTCTCGTGCGCTCGGCCACACTTCAGGGTTGATCAATTGCGGCGGCCGTTCGCCGCGTAGCATGGCCAGCAGTTGGTTGGCCGATGAGCGCGCCACGTTGCGGCGGGCTTCGTGGGTGACGCCGGCGGTGTGGAAGGTGGCCACGACGTTGGGCAGGGCCAGCAGCGGCGCGTCGCGCGGCGGTGGTTCGTGTTGCCACACGTCCAGCCCGGCGCCGCGCAGATGGCCGCCGCGCAGGGCGTCCAGCAAGGCGTTTTCGTCGTGGATGCCGCCGCGCGCGGTGGACAGGAACACGGCATCCGGCCTCATCGCGGCAAAGGCGCGAGCATCGAACAAGCCGCGCGTGGACGCGTCCAGCGGGCAATGCAGCGACACGATGTCGGACTGGGCCAACAGATCGGACAGGCTGGCCGGCTGCGCCCCGCGGCTGCGGATGACGTCGTCGTCCAGCAGCGGGTCGTGCGCCAGGACGTGCAGGCCGAAGCCGCGTGCGATTTGCGCGACCCGCGTGCCGATCTGGCCCAGCCCCACCAGGCCGATGGTGCTGCCGTGGATTTCATGGCCCATCAGGTCTTCGCGCGAGAAGTCCGTGTCGCGCTGCAAGCGCTGGTGCGATTCGACCACGCGGCGCTGCACGGCCAGCAATAGGGCGTAGGTGTGCTCGGCCACCGACGCGGCGTTGGCGCCGGCCTGGTTGACCACGGCGATGCCCGCCCGGGTGCAGGCGGCAACGTCGACCGTGTCGTAGCCCGCGCCGCCCGAGGACACGACGACCAAGTCGGGGCATTGGGCGATCAGCTCCGGGCCGACAAACCATTGGCGTGGCAATTCGTCCTTGGCGGCCGACACGTGATAGGCGTGGGCGGCGCGCAGGCCGGCCAGCGTACGGCTGTCGTCGCCTCGGGCGGGCAGCACCGAGAGCGCGACGCCGGGCGCGGCGCCGATGATCTGGTCGAACGCGGGGTCCAACCACAGATCCAGGCGGCAGAGCCGCGCGGTGGCGGGGGCAGCGGTTGGCGCCTTCACAGCACGCCTCGCGCTTTAAGCGCGGCATCGACCCAGCGGCGGTCCAGCGCACCGCGTTCGACGTCCTGCAGGATGCTGGCTTCGGCGGCGGCAATGGCGCGCACCCGCTCGGCGATGGCCGGCGCCTGGTCCGGCCGGATGGCCAACAGGCCGTCGGCGTCGCCGACCAGCAGGTCGCCCGGCAGCACGACCATGCCGTCGACCGTGACGGGCACGTTGATGGCGCCGGGGCCGTCCTTGTAGGGACCGCGATGCGCGATGCCACGGGCAAACACGGGCAGATCGCCGGCCGCCAGCGTGTCGCTGTCGCGGACGGCGCCGTCGATGACGAAGCCGGCCAGGCCGCGTTTGGCGGCCCATCCCGCCATGATCTCGCCGATGATGGCGTTGTGGGTGTCGCCGCCGGCGTCCACCACGATGACGTCGCCGGGTTCGGCCATGTCGATGGCCTTGTGCACCATCAGGTTGTCGCCCGGCCGGGTCTGCACGGTGAAGGCCCGGCCCAGGATGCGGCGGGTGCGGTGCAGCGGGCGCAGGGCGGACGTGCCCACCGTGCGGCTCATGGCGTCGCTGATATTGGCGACCGCCAGGTCGCGATAGGCGAGCAGCGTGTCGCGGTCGGGCCCGGGCGGGCAGTCGTGCAGGGTGAAGCCAAAGTCCGGCATGTCGCGGTGTCTCCGTCGGGGATGAGTGCCAGGGGCGACTCTACCCAGCGGATATCGCGAGATAAAGCGAATAATTTGCTAGCTTATAAGATGCTTTTTGGAAAGTGTTTGCGAGGCGCCGCGCTCAGACCAGTCCGGTGGGAGCGTGGAAATCCAGGGTGCTTTGCGCCAGGGTGCGCAGCTTTTTCAGCAGCGGCCGGGTGTCGTCGCGCCGCCATTGAAAGGTGTAGGGCAACGGCCTCAAGGGCGGAAAGCCGGGCAACGGCAGCAGGTCGCCGCGCGCGATCAGTATCTGCGCCCAGGCCCGCGGCAGAAAGCCCAGCCCCAGGCCCTGGCGCAGCATGCCGGCGATGGCGCCCCAGCTGTTGCAGCACAGGTTGCGCCCGGGCGAGACGTGCTGCTCGGTCAACCAGTCGTCCAGCATGCGGATGGCGCCGGAGCTTTGCGGCAAGGTGATGAGCGTCTGGCCGGGCAGGTCTGCGGGCGTCAGCGCCGCTGGATCGGGCACGGCGCGCGCGGTGGCGACCCATTCGAATTCGGCGCTGCCGATGAGGCTGGAGGCGATCGAGGCGCGCGAAGACGGGCCGGCGATCACGGCGAAGTCGAGTTCGCCATCTTCCAGGCCGCGTTCGACCAATTCGCCCACGCCCACGAAGGGTTCGACCAGCAGGTTGGGATGGGCCTGCTGGATCACGTCGATCAGCTGGGGCATCCAGGTCAGCGAGGTCAGTTCGCCGGCGCCGAAGCGGCAGCGGCCGGAGTAGGCCAGGTTGTCGCTGGCCTGCTGCATGAACTGGTCGGCGTTGCGCAGCAGGTCCTTGGCGTGCGGCACCAGTTGTTCGCCCAGCGCCGTCAGCGCCGCGCTGCGCGCCGTGCGGCTGAACAGGTCGGCGCCGATGGCCGATTCAAGTTCGCCGATGCGCTTGGACAGCGACGACACCGAGATATTGAGCCGGTTGGCCGCGATGGCGAAGTTCTTGCAGGTTGCGGCCCAGTAGAAGGCTTCGAGTTGTTTGAGTGTCATGGCGCGCCCGGGCCCTTCGCTGGAATCGAGAGTGAACAAAAGAGTAATAAAGAATATCGATAAAGTCGCTTTATTCAAAGTGCGGCCGCGCCTATAGTCGTGCGCCATTGCCCACGACACCCCGCGGCCTGCGTTGGCCGCCCGCGCCAGGAGCCCGCCCGCATGTCCAACCGCTTGCGTCATCTGCTCAGCCTGCATGATTTCGAGGCCGCAGCCCGCCGCGTGCTGCCCAAACCCCTGTTCGCCTATGTGTCCGGCGCGGTCGAGGATGGCGTGTCCGAACGCGCCAACCGCCGCAGTTTCGAGCGTTACGCGTTCCGCCCGAGGGTGTTGGTGGACGTGTCCGGCTGCAATACGCAGGCCACGGTGTTGGGCGCGCCCTATGCGGCCCCGGTGGGCATCGCACCCATGGGCATTTCTGCGCTGTCGAGCTACCGCGGCGATCTGGTGCTGGCGCGGGCCGCGCAGGCGGCGCAGGTGCCTTGCATCATGAGCGGGTCGTCGCTGATCCGGTTGGAGGAAGTCATGCACGAGGCGCCCGGGACCTGGTTCCAGGCGTACCTGCCCGGCAATGGCGCCCAGATCGACGCCTTGATCGACCGGGTCGCGGCGGCGGGCGTGGGCACGCTGGTGCTGACCGTGGACACGCCGGTGGCGGCAAACCGCGAGAACAATGTGCGCGCCGGCTTTTCGACGCCGCTACGGCCCAGCCTGGGGTTGGCCTGGCAAGGCGCGACGCATCCGCGCTGGTTGTTCGGCACCTTCCTGCGCACGCTGTGGCGCCATGGCATGCCGCATTTCGAAAACAACTACGCCACCCGCGGCGCGCCGATCTTGTCGGCCCGCGTGCTGCGCGATTTTTCCGATCGCGGGCATTTGAACTGGGAGCATGCGGCGGCGATCCGGCGGCGCTGGGCCGGGCGCATGGTCATCAAGGGCATTTTGCATCCCGATGATGCGCGGCGGGCCCGTGCGTTGGGCATGGATGGCGTGATCGTGTCCAACCACGGTGGCCGGCAACTGGACGGCTGCATGACGCCGCTGCAGGCCTTGCCCGACGTGGCGGACGCGGCGGGCGGCATGGATGTGATGCTGGATAGCGGCGTGCGGCGCGGGTCGGACGTGATCAAGGCCTTGGCGCTGGGCGCGCGCTGCGTCTTCGTGGGCCGGCCGTTCAACTACGCGGCGGCCGTCGCCGGCCAGCCGGGCGTTGCGCATGCGATCCATCTGATCGTGAGCGAGGTGCGGCGCAACATGGGGTTGCTGGGCGCGGTCGACCTGGCCGCCGTGCACGCGGATCATCTGGTGCCAGCCACCGCGTAGCGACTGCGGTCGGGCAGGGGACCGGCCGGGTCAGCCCTGGGCCTTGACCTGCCGCGCCGCCTCTCGGACAACGTCCTGCAGCCACGCCAATGCCGCATCGCCCGGTGCGCGGCGGCTGCACACCATGTCGATGTCGAAGGGACCGGGGTCCACCTCGGGCGGCAGCGCACGCAGGGTCAGGCCGCCGCCCGCCAGCCGCAAGGCGGCGCGCCGCGCCAGCGTGGCGACCAGGTCGGTGCCTTGCACCGCGTGGGGCAGGGCCACGATATGGGCAAAAGTGCAAGCCACCCGGCGCCGCTGCCCCAGCCGCGCCAGGGTCGCGTCCACCACGCCGCGCGCCGAGCCGTCGTCGCTGGGGGTGAACAGGGCGTGGGGCAGCGCCAGGTAGCGCGCCAGGTCCAGCTTGCGGCCGCGCAACCCCGGATGGCGCTTGTCGGCGATGCAGACGAAGTCTTCCTGATACAGCGTTTCTTGCAGCATGCGCTTCGGCGGCGCCAGATGTCCGCCGATGGCCACGTCCACGCTGCCGTTGTCCAACTGTTCGTAGAGGGCGGCGCGGTCCAGCCGCGCTACGCGCAGGTCGATGTCAGGCGCGCCTTGCCGCAGGGCGGCGACGATATGCGGCACGATGACGACATCGGCATAGTCGCTGGCGGCCAGGGTGAAGCGCCGCCCCGAGGCGGCCCGGGGATCGAATCCCGCGCCCTGCGTCAGCGCCAGGCGGATCTGGTCCAGCGCCGCGCTCACGGCCGGCATCAGCGCCACGGCCTTGGGGGTGGGCTGCATGCCGTCGGCGGTGCGCAGAAAAAGCTCGTCCTGGAACAGCAGGCGCAGGCGGCCCAGTGCGCTGCTGACCGACGGCTGGGCGCGGTTGATGCGCTGGCCGGCCAGGGTGACGTTGCGGGTGTCGTAGAGGGCTTCGAAGGCGACCAGCAGGTTCAGGTCGACGGCGGATAGATTCATGCCATCAATAGTACGAATAGCGATTATCGATTTCAACAATTCTTTGGCGCGGCCCTACGATGGCAGGCAGGACTGAAACCCAAGGAAGCGGCAATGCCCACTGTATTGATTACCGGAATCGAACCCTTTGACGGCGAAACGCTGAACCCGTCGTGGGAAGCCGTCAGGCGGCTGGACGGCACGCAGGTCGCGGGTGCGACGCTGGTAGCGCGCCAGTTGCCGTGCGTGATCGGCAAGGTGGTGGGTGTGCTGCGCCAGGCCATCGCAGAGACGCGGCCCGACGTGGTGATTTGCCTGGGGCAGGCCGGCGGCCGCAGCGATATTTCGGTCGAGCGCGTGGCCATCAATGTGGTGGACGCACGCATTCCCGACAACGAAGGCCGCCAGCCCATCGACGAGCCGGTGGTGGAAGGCGGCCCGGCGGCGTATTTCTCGACATTGCCGATCAAGGCCATCGTGCGTGACCTGCGGGCCGCGGGCGTCCCCGCGTCGGTATCGTCGACGGCGGGCACCTATAACTGCAACACGATCTTCTACGGCCTGGCGCACTACATCGCCACCGAGCAACCGGCGCTGCGGGGCGGCTTCGTGCATGTGCCGTACTTGCCGGAAATGGCGGCGCGCCACCCCGGCCAGCCCAGCCTGGCGCTGGACACGCTGATCGAAGGCGTGAAGGTCATGGTGGCGACGACGCTGGCGGTGACGGCGGACATCAAGGCCGGCGGCGGCGCCCTGCATTGAGCGGAACGCCAGACATGGATACCTTCAAGAGCGCCGATGTGTTCGCGCTGGACGGCGTGCCGTTCCAGCACCGCCGGGTGATCGTGGACGGCCTGGGCTACCACGTGGTCGAGGGCGGCGCCGGGCCGGCGCTGATCCTGCTGGCGGGCTTTCCGCAGAGCTGGTACGCGTGGCGCCGGGTGATGCCGCTGCTGGCGCCGCACTTTCGCCTGTACGCGGTGGATCTGCCGGGGCAGGGCGATTCGGACAAGCCGCTGGACGGCTATGACACCCAGACGGCGGGCGAGCGCCTGCGGGCGCTGTTCCACACGCTGGGGCTGACGCGCTACGCGCTGGCCGGGCACGACATCGGCGCCTGGATCGCCTATCCCTACGCGGCGCGCCACGCCGACGAGGTCGAGCGCCTGGTGCTGCTGGACGCCAACATCCCCGGCGTGACGCTGCCCGCCAGCTTCGAGCTGGGACCGGACAACTGGAAGCGCTGGCATTTCCTCTTCAACACCGTGCCGGACCTGCCCGAAGCGCTGCTGCAGGGACGCGAGCGGGTGCTGATCGAGTGGTTCTTCAGCCGCAAGACCGCCAACAAGCCGGGCGTGTTCAGCCGCGCCGACCTGGATGAGTACGAGCGCGTCTACCAGACGCTGGGCGGCTTGCGCGGCATGCTGGGCTATTACCGCGCGGCGCACCAGTCGGCCGAGCAGAACCGGGCGCTGCGCGAGACGCCGTTGACGCTGCCGGTGCTGGCGCTGGGCGGCGAGCATGGCAGCGCGCCCGATCTGTACGAGGCGCTGGGGCCGCTGGCGCGCGACCTGCGCGGCGGGGTGCTGGCCGATTGCGGCCACTATCTGCCGGAGGAGCAGCCGCGCGAACTGGCGCGGCGCATGCTGGCGTTCCTGGCGTAGCCGGGCGCGAGCGTCCCGGCGAAGGGCCGCCCCGGCAAGGGGCCGCCCCGGCAAAGGGCCGCCCCGGCATTTCCACATTGCGCATCGGTATTTGTCCGGCGCACGGCGCGCTCCTATCCTGGCCTGCTCGGAATTTCCGCAGGGAGCAGGATGATGGGCAATCGACGCAGATCCGTACTGAAGGCCGCGCTCGGCCTGGCCGGCGGCGTGGTGGTGGGCGCGGGCTTGTTGAGCAACATGACCGGCGCCGCGCCGGCCGCCACCGACGACGCCACGCGCTATCCGAGCCGGCCGGTCAAGCTGATCGTGCCGATCGCGGCCGGCGGCAGCGCCGACAAGCTGGCGCGCACCGTGGCGCAGAAGCTGAGCGAGAAGTGGGGGCAGAGCGTGGTGGTGGAGAACCAGCCCGGCGCCAGCAGCGCCATCGGCAATGCCGCGGTGGCGCATGCGCGCGGCGATGGCTACACGCTGCTGCTGGGCGGCGACGCCTTGTCGCTGAACGCGCTGCAACCCGGCAAGCCGTTGTACGACCCGTTGCGCGATCTGCGCGGCGTGACCAAGGCGGTGGTCAATCCGCAGTTGCTGGTGGTGCGCCCGGGCCTGGGCGTGAAGACCTTCCAGGAATTCGTGGCGCTGGTGCGCAGCCGGCCCGGCGAGATCTCGCTGGCGCTGCCCGGCGGCAACGGCAGCCTGCAGCACTTGGCGGTGGAACTGCTCAACGAACGCATCGGCGCCAAGACCAACCAGATTCCCTATCCGGGCGGCGGGCCGGCCACGCTGGATGTGCTGGGCGGCCACGTGGACGCCATGCTGATCACGCTGGCCGCCGCCACCGAGAACGTGCGCTCGGGCAAGCTGGTGGCGCTGGCGGTGACCACGCCATACCGCTCCAAGGCGCTGCCCGAGGTGCCGACCATGCAGGAGGCGGGGCTGGCCGACTACGCGGTCGAGAGCTGGCAGGGCTTCGTGGTGCCGGCCTCGACCCCGGCGGCGTTGGTCGAGCGCATCCATCGCGACGTGGTGGCCGTGCTGCGCGAACCGGAGACCGCCACGCTGCTGGAGAACCTGGGCTTCGCCATCGCCGCCAGCACGCCGGAAGCCGTGGACCAGACCGTGCGCGACGACATCGCCACCTACCGGCGCGTGATCGCCACGGCCGACGTCAAGCTCCAGTAGGCGCGCCGCAACAGCGGTTTCATATTCATATCTGAAAGTCTTCTTTGTGTTGTGCGGCGCCGGACCGCAGCATAGAACTTCGTTCAATGCCTACGACACAACAACATGAAGACTCGCAATATCTCCGGCCGTATCCTGCAGGCGGCCGTCGCGCTGGCCCTGGCGGCCGGCGCCACCGGCGCCCATGCCGACGCCACGCTGGACAAGATCAAGGAACGCGGCACCGTCACCATCGGCGTATTGGCCAACGGCGGCGTGTTCGGCTCGATCGACCCGGCCACGCAGCAGCTCGTCGGCTGGAACCCCGACCTGGCGCGCGAACTGGCCAAGGGCCTGGGCGTGAAGGCCGAGCTGGTGCAGGTGCAGACGGCCACCCGCACGCAGTTCCTGATCTCGGGCAAGGTCGACCTGCTGATCGCATCGATGGAGCTGAACCCCGAACGCGCCGAGATCCTCGGCTACGCGCCGACGCCGTTCTTCCGCGTGGGCGGCGCGGCCGCCACGCGCAAGGACAGCGGCATCGCCAAGTGGGAAGACCTGCGCGGCAAGCCGGTCTGCGTGTCGCAGGGCAGCAGTTTTGCGCGTCCCCTGCAGGCCGACTACGGCGCCGTGGTCAAGGGCTACAAGAGTTCTTCGGACTCGCTGCTGGCGCTGCGCGGCGGCCAGTGCGTGGCGGCGGTGCACGATTCGACCCTGATCCATCCGCTGCTGCGCACCAATCCCGAATGGGCCGACTACCACGCGCCCATCGCCACGGAAGTGCTGCCGGCCAATTCGGTGGTCTGGACCCGCAAGGGCGAGGCCGACACCATCGCCGCCGTCGACAAGGTGATCCAGGGCTGGCACCGCAGCGGCTGGCTGATCGCCACCGAGAAGCGCCTGGGCATCCAGCCGGCGCAGCCGCTGCTGCAGGAACTGCACGACAAGTACAAGCAGGGCACCTGAGGCCAGCGACCCACGCACGTGTTGGATAAGACGATGAATCGACAAGCAATGAAGTGGGCCGCCGCGCTGGCGCTGGCGGCCCTGGCCACGGCGACGGCGCATGCCGACGCCACGCTGGACCGCGTCAAGCAGCGCGGCAAGCTGGTGGTGGGCGTGGATGGCGCCAGCCCGCCGTTTGGTTTGCTGGACCCGGCCACCGGCAAGGTGGGCGGGTTCCAGACCGAACTGGGCCGTGACATCGCCCGACGGCTGGGCGTGGAGTTGGAAACGGTGCCCGTCACCGCCGCCACCCGGGTGCAGTTCCTGCAAGCGGGCAAGGTGGACCTGCTGATCGCCAACATTCAGTGGACCCAGGAACGCAGCGAGATCCTGAGCTACGCGCCCACGCCCTACAACCTGGTGGGCGGCGCGGCCATGGTGTCCAAGCGCAGCGGCATCAAGCGTTGGGAAGACCTGAAGGGCAAGGTGGCCTGTGTGTCGCAAGGCAGCAATTTTGCCAAGCCCTTGCAGGACACCTACGGCGCGGTGGTCAAGGGGCTGAGAAGCATCCCGGAATCGTTGCTGGCGCTCAAGGGCGGCACCTGCGATGCGTCGGTGCACATCCAGCCCGCGCTGTATGAAACCCTGCACGGCCCCAACGGCAAGGAATGGGACGGCTTCGAGCTGGCGACCTCCGACCAGTTGATCCCGTCGCCGACCGTGATCTGGACCCGCCGCAACGAGGCCGATACGCGAGCCTTCGTGGATGGCGTGATTCGCGACTGGCATAAGTCCGGCTTGCTGGTGCAGCAGGCCGACAAGTTCGGCGTGCCCGCCGATTACCTGAAGCAAGCCCAGGCCGACGCGCAGAACGGCAAGTTCGACAGCGCGCCGCCCGAGGCGGAGGCCAAGCCATGACGGTCGGCGGCGAAACCTCGTTGCTGGCCGCGTTGCGGGCGCGGTTGGGGCAGGAATGGGTGTTGACCGGCGCGGACGCCGCGCCGTTCCTGACGGACCATCGCCGGGTGCTGCACGGCCAGGCGCTGGCCGTGGTCCGGCCTGCCGATGCGCAAGGCGTGGCGGCGGTGCTGCGGCTGTGCCGCGCCGCGCACGTGCCGGTGGTGCCGCAGGGCGGCAATACCGGCCTGATGGGCGGCGCGACCCCGGACGCCAGCGGGCAGGCGGTGGTGCTGTCGCTAGGACGGCTGAACCGGGTGCTTGGCATCGATACCGACAACGACACCATCACGGTGCAAGCCGGCTGTGTGCTGGCGCAGGTGCAGGAAGCGGCCAGCCAGGCCGACCGGCTGTTTCCGCTAAGCCTGGGGTCCGAGGGCAGTTGCACCATCGGCGGCAATCTTTCGACCAATGCCGGCGGCACGCAGGTGCTGCGCTACGGCAACGCGCGCGAGCTGACACTGGGGCTGGAAGTGGTGACGGCCGAAGGCGAGGTCTGGAACGGCCTGCGCGGCCTGCGCAAGGACAATACCGGCTATTCGCTGCGCGACCTGTACATCGGCAGCGAGGGCACGCTGGGCGTGATCACCGCCGCCACGCTGAAGCTGTATCCCAAGCCGGCGGAGCAGGGCAGCGCGCTGGTGGGGCTGCCCTCGATCGAGGCGGCGCTGGCGTTCCTGTCGTTGGCGCGGCGGCGCCTGGGCGCGCAGTTGACCGCGTTCGAAGTGATCAGCCATCCGGTCCTGGACCTGGTGGCGCGGCGCGTGCCCGAGCTGGTGCAGCCGCTGCCGGCGCTGGCGCAACCCTGGTATGCGCTGTTGGAAGTGTCGGCCAACGAGGCCGGCGCAGCCGATGCCTTGCAGCGCCTGGCCGAAGTGGCGTTGCAGGACGGCGTGCTGGAAGACGCGGCGATCGCGCACAGCCTGCAACAGACCGCGGCCTTCTGGCGCTTGCGCGACGAGGGCATCGGCCTGGCGCAGGCGCGCGACGGTGGCAATGTCAAACACGATATCTCGGTGCCCGTGTCGCGGGTGCCGGCGTTTCTGCAAGGCGCGGCGCAGGCGCTGGCCGCGCTGGACCCGGGCCTGCGGCCCATGCCGTTTGGCCACCTGGGCGATGGCAACCTGCACTACAACGTGTCGCACAACCCGGCCGGCCCCGTAGCGCGCCTGTTCGAACTGGAGGCGCGCATTCACGACGTGGTGCACGCCCAGGCCCATGCGCAGGGCGGCTCGATCAGCGCCGAGCATGGCATCGGCCAGATCAAGCGCGACGCCTTGCCCCATTTCAAGAGCCCGCTGGAGCTGGCGCTGATGCGCCGCGTCAAGCAGGCGCTGGATCCCCTGAACCTGATGAATCCTGGAAAGGTCCTGTCATGACTGAATCCCTGTTTCCTGGCGTGTTGTCGCGCCGTGCCCGCGGCGTGGAACTGTCGCCCATCGCGGCGGCCGGCGCGCGCGCCGCGCGATTGGCGGCCGAGGGCCGCTCGATTGTGGTGGTGACGTCGGGCGAGCCCGATTTCGATACGCCGCAGGCGATCAAGGACGCCGCCGCGGCGGCGCTGGCGCAAGGCCAGACCAAATACACCCCCACCGCCGGCACCGCGGCGTTGCGCCGCGCGGTGGCCGACCGCTACCGCCAGCGTCACGATCTGCCGGTCGATGCCGGCAACGTCATCATCTCCAACGGCGGCAAGCAAGTGATCTACCTGGCCCTGGCCGCGACATTGGACGAGGGCGACGAGGTGGTGGTGCCGACGCCGTACTGGCCCACCTTCCTGGATTCGGTGCGGGTCAACGGCGGCACGCCGGTGCTGGCGCCGACCGCCCAGGCCGATGGCTTCAAGCTCACGCCGCAGGGCCTGCGCCAGGCGCTGACGCCGCGCACCAAGTGGCTGATCCTGAATTCCCCCGGCAATCCGTCAGGCGCGGTCTACAGCGAGGCCGAGCTGGCGGCCTTGGCCGCGGTGCTGCGCGAACATCCGTCGGTGCTGGTGCTGTGGGACGAGATGTACGAACAGATCTGGTTCGACGAGGCGCCCACGCACCTGCTGCGCGCCGCGCCGGACCTGGCGGGGCGCACGCTGGCGGTCAACGGCGTGTCCAAGGCCTACGCCATGACCGGCTGGCGCATCGGCTGGGGCGTGGGGCCGGCGGCGCTGATCGGCGTGCTGGAGGCGGTGCAGTCGCAGGTGTCGTCGGGCCCCAGTTCGCTGGGCCAGGCCGCCGCGCTGGTGGCGTTGCAGGGCGTGGCCGACGACTTCGTCGAGAACGCGCGGCTGGCCTATGCGCGCCGGGCGCGCGTGATCGTCGACGGCCTGGGCGCGGTGCCGGGCCTGAGCGTGGCGGCGCCGCGCGGCTCGTTCTTCGCCTGGATCGGCGTGGCCGGCCTGATCGGCCAGGTCAGGCCCGATGGCGCCGTGATCGCCGACGATGGCGACGTGGCCGACTGGCTGCTGGAGGCCGAGGGCGTGGCGGTGGTGCGGGGCGCGGCCTATGGCTTGTCGCCGTACCTGCGGCTGTCGTTCGCCGCCTCGGACGCCAAGGTGGCGGAGGCCGTCGCGCGCATCGCCCGCGCGGTCGCGGCGCTGCGGCCGGCGGCGCTGGAGGCGGCCGCATGATCGAACAGGCATTGCAGGCCTGGGTGCATTTCTTCAAGCCCCTGGGCCTGAACTACGGCTTCGTGCTGGATCCGGGCGAGCTGTCCGCCTTCGGCCACGGCCTGCTGGTGACGCTGCAATTGTGCGCCTGGACCATTCCCGTCAGCCTGCTGTTCGGCGTGCTGATCGCGGCCGGGCTCACCAGCGGCCGGCCCTGGCTGGCGCGGCCGCTGCAGGCCTTCGTCGAACTGACCCGCAATACGCCGACGCTGGTGCAGCTGTATTGCGCCTTCCTGGTGCTGAACATGCTGATCACGCAGAAGCTGGGCGGCGGCAGTCCGGTCACCCCATTCATGTGGGTGGTGATCGTGGTGGCGCTGCACAAGGGCGTGTTCCATGCCGAGGCGCTGCGCGCCGGCATCGAGGCGGTGCCTTCCGTGACGCTGGAAGCCGCCCGATCGTTGGCGTTTTCGCGGCGCCAGATCCTGACGCAGGTGCAGTTGCCGCTGGCGCTGCGCTTCGCCTTGCCGGCACTGGTCAACAACCTGGTGGACCTGGTGAAGATGACCGCCATTGCGTCCGCGATCGCGGTGGGCGATGTGACCTACGAGTCCATCATGATCTGGTCGCACCGCGACAACGTGCTGGAGCTGCTGCTCTTGATCCTGCTGTATTTCGGCCTGCTGACCTGGCTGGTGAGCGTGGGCGGACGCTGGCTGGAAGCGCGCTTGAGGATGCCCGGCTATGGCCAATGAACTGGTATTGAACGCGGCGACGTCGCGCCGCGCGGGCGGCGGGCTTCAGACGCTGCTGCGCGACCCCTGGTTCGTGCTGCTGCTGGCGCTGGTGGCGCTGGGCGCGGGGTGGGCGCTGACGGGCACCACGCCGACGGCGGTGCAGTACTTGTGGCAATGGTCGCCCGCGCTGTTGCGCGGCCTGGGCATGAATGTGCAGATCAGCGTATTGGCCATGGCGCTGGGCACGTTGCTGGGCCTGGTGGTGGGGGCCTTGTCGCTGTCGCCGTCGCCGCTGATGCGACGCTTGACGCGGGCCTACGTGCTGGTGTTTCGCAACGCGCCCATCCTGGTACTGGTGTATTTCACGACCTACGTGTTTCCGTTTGAACTGAACCTGAGCGGCTGGAACCTGCCGTTTCCGGATTGGATCAAGGTGGTGATCGGGCTGGGCCTGCCGGCCAGCGCCAATGTGGCCGAGATCTTCCGCGGCGCGATCCAGTCGATTCCCGAGGCCCAGTGGGAAGCGGCGCAATCACTGGCGTTTCGCCGCACCCAGGTGCTGCGGATGATCGTGCTGCCGCAGTGCGTGCGGCGCATGTTGCCGTCGTGGATGAACCTGTACGCCAGCATCACCATGAGCACCTCGCTGGCCTCGCTGGTGGGGGTCCATGACTTGGTCGACACCGCCACCGTGGCCAGCAATACCGTATCGCGAAGCGATTTCACCATTCTGGTTTATTTCACGCTATTGGCGCTTTTCTTCGCCTATTGCTATCCCATCTCGCGCTGGACGCGCTATCTGGAACGACGCCATGCGCACTACTGATACCGGCCTGCGTGCCGCCACCGATACCCCGCTGGTCAGCCTGCGGGACGTCCACCTGGCATTCGGCCAGACCGAAGTGCTCAAAGGCATCGACGTCGAGGTCCGGCCGGGCAACGCCGTCTCCATCATCGGCCCCTCGGGTTCGGGCAAGTCCACCATCCTGCGCTGCATCACCGGCTTGCTTCGGCCGCAGCGCGGCGAGATCGAGGTGGGCGGAGTCCGGGTGGATACGCTGAAATCCGAAAGCGAACTGATCGCGCTGCGCAAGCGGGTCGGCTTCGTGTTCCAGCAGTACAACCTGTTTCCGCACCTGAGCGTGCTGGAAAACCTGGTGATCTCGCCCATCAAGGTCAGCGGCCAGCCGCGGGCCCAGGCGCAGGCCCTGGCGCGCGAGCTACTGGCCAAGGTACGCATGGACCACAAGGAAAACGCTTATCCCGGCGAACTCTCGGGCGGGCAGCAACAACGCGTGGCGATCGCCCGCGCACTGGCGCTGCTGCCCGAACTGATTCTGTTCGACGAGGTCACGTCCGCGCTGGACCCGGAAATGGTGGGCGAGGTGCTGACCGTGATCCGCGACCTGGTGAACGACGGCCTGACCTGCGTGCTCGTGACGCACGAGATGCGCTTCGCCCAAGAGGTGAGCGATACGGTGTATTTCACCGAGGCCGGCCGCATCGTGGAATACGGATCGCCGGCCCGCATTTTCGGCCATCCCGAAAGCGAACGCACCCGCGCCTTCTTGCAGCGCACTTCGGCAGAACCGCCGGTGCGCCGCGCCCAACCCGACCCCATCGACGCCTACCTGACTTTCGATCCGCTGCGCCTTGCAGTGTGACCTTTGCCGATTTCCGGAGCCGCTATGACCACCGATACTTCCGTTTCCCAAGAACGCCGCCGCCAGGTGCAGGATGCCCTGGCCGATATCCGCGGCCTGCTGGCCGCCGCGCCGCTGACGCGTGAACTGCTGGCCAGTGTGACCGAACGCCTGGAGCAACTGGCCGAGTTGCGGGCGCTGTTTCCCGTTGCTGAGTTTCCGCCGCCGGCGCCCGGGCAGGGCGTGGGCGCGTCGACCCGCTATCGCCTGAACCCCGATGACGGCGACGGCGAGCCCGCGCTGTACCTGAATTCGATCAACCCGGGCAAGACCACCTTGCCGCACAACCACACCACCTGGGCCACCATCGTGGCCCTGTCGGGGCAGGAACTGAACCGCGTCTATCGCCGCAGCGACGACGGCTCGCAGGCCGGCCGCGCCACCCTGGAGCAAGTGCGCGAAGTGGTGGTGCAGCCCGGCCAGTCGGTGTCGTTCCTGCCGGACGACATCCACAGCATCCATGTGACCGGCGACGAGCCGACGCTGCATTTCCATCTGTATGGCCAGCCGCTGGAGACCCTGTCGGGCCGCATCGGCATCGACCTGGCCACGGGCGAAATCGTGAACTACAACGCCACCCAGATGAAGCCCAGCCAGGAGCAGCGCGCATGAGCAGCCTGGACCAAGCCCATGTGCAGACCCGCCTGGTGCACGCCGGCACGCCGGAGCTGAAGGCCGGCGCCGGCCCGGTCAACGTGCCGGTGGTGCGCACCAGCACCGTGCGCTTTGCCGATACCGCCACCCAAGCCGCGCTGAACGGCCAGCGCGCCGCGGGCGACCGCGTGGCCACCTATGGCCGCCATGGCCTGGACACGCACCAGGCGTTGGAAGCCGCGGTGGCGTCGCTGGAAGGCGGCTACCGCAGCATCCTGGCGCCGTCGGGCCTGTCGGCGATTGTGCTGGTGCTGCTGGCGACGCTGGCCCCGGGCGAACACGCGCTGGTGTCGGACAGCGTCTATTCGCCGGTGCGGCGGGTCGACAAGGCGCTGCTGCAGCGCTATGGCATCGAGCTCGAATATTTCTCGCCGGGCCAGGACGACCTGGAAGCGTTGATCCGCCCCAACACGCGGCTGTTGTACCTGGAATCGCCCAGCTCGCTGCTGTACGAAGTGCTGGACCTGCCGGCGCTGGCCGCCACGGCACGGCGCCACGGCGTGCTGGTGGCCACCGACAACACCTGGAGCGGCGGGCTGTACTACCAGCCGTTGGCCCTGGGCGCGCACATCTCGATCCAGGCGGCCACCAAGTACCTGGCCGGCCATTCGGACGTGATGATGGGCGTGGTAACGGTGGACAGCGCCGAACTGGCGCAGCGCATCGGCGCGACCTACGACGCGCTGGGCCTGGCGGTGGGCGCGGACGATGCCTACCTGACGCTGCGCGGCATCCGCACGCTGGACGTGCGCCTGGCGCGCCACCACCAGAACGCGTTGAGCGTGGCCGAATACCTGTCGCGCCATGCCGACGTGGCGCGGGTGTTCTACCCGGCGTTGCCGCAAGACCCCGGCCATGCGCTCTGGCAGCGCGATTTCAGCGGCGCCAGCGGGCTGGTGTCGTTTGCCTTCCCGGCAGGTCAGCCGGGCGCGGCGGCGCGCTTTATCGACGCGCTGCGCTACTTCTCGATTGGCGCGTCCTGGGGCGGCTATGAAAGCCTGGCGCTGCAAGCCGCACCCGAGCGGCTGGCCGAGCATAGCGTCTGGGATGGGGCCGGCGAAGTGGTGCGCCTGCACATCGGCCTGGAGCATCCGCTGGACCTGGTCGGCGACCTGGACCGGGCCTTTGGCGTGGTGCGCGACGGGCTGCGGCGCAGCGCCTGACGCATATGCAAATGACTCCATGTGTTTAGGGTTTCTGATTATGTAGAAGCAATTACAACCTCTTTGTCCGGTTGTACCCCCGGGTACTAGAATTTGCCTTGTTCCACGGTTGGCGGCAGGGCATGTCTACTATTTCTTCGATCGGTTCGGTACAGCTTTCCTTTTTGGCGCGGCGACTGGACGCGGTGCGCGAGTTCTACTTGCGCACCGTGGGGCTGGACGAAGTGCCGGCGCCGGGCGGGCGGCTACTGTTCGCCCTGGGCGACGCGACCCTGTCGCTGTCGCCGGTGGACGAGGTCAGCCGCGAGGTCAAGCCCGACTACCTGACCATCAAGACCCACGCCTACGACGACATTCTGCTGCGCCTGCGCAATGCGGGCTATCACCCCGTCTGTTCGCTGCCCGATGCCGGCCAGCGCGTCATGTACGTCAAAGACCCCTCCGGCAATCAATTGGCTTTTCTCGGCTAGCGCCGGCAAGGCTCCTTCCGGCATCCACAGGCCCCAGGCGATCCCATGAACTTCCAGCAATTGCGTTCCGTGCGCGAAACGGTGCGCCGCGACTTCAACCTGACCGACGTGTCGGAAAGCCTGCATACCTCGCAGCCCGGCGTCAGCCGCCAGATCCGCGAGCTGGAGGAGGAGGTCGGCGTCGACATCTTCGTGCGCTCGGGCAAGCGCCTGATCGGCCTGACGCCGCCGGGCGAGCAGATCCTGCCGCTGGTCGAGCAGATCCTGCAATGCGCCGACAACATCCGTCATGCCGGCGCTGAGTACGCCGACAGCCGCAAGGGCGTGCTGTCGATCGCGGCCACGCATTCGCAGGCGCGCTACGCCTTGCCGCCGGTGATCAAGGAATTCCGCCAGCGCTATCCCGAGGTGGTGCTGCACCTGCACCAGGGCTCGCCCAAGCAGGTCTCCGAGATGTTGCTGGAAGGCGAGGCCGATATCGGCGTGGCGACCGAGGCGGTGGCCGACTATCCCGGCCTGCTGAACCTGCCGTGCTACCGCTGGAGCCACAGCATCATCGTGCCCAAGGGCCATCCGCTCGCCGCGATGGACGGCGGCATCAGCCTGTCGCAGCTGTCGCGCTATCCCATCATCACCTACGGGCGCGGCTACACCGGCCGCGCCCACATCGACGAGGCCTTCGCCCGCGCCGGCATCACGCCCGACATCGTCATGACCGCGATGGACGCCGACGTCATCAAGACCTACGTCGAGCTGGAACTGGGCGTGGGCATCGTGGCCGCGGTGGCCTGGGACGCCGAGCGCGATACGCGGCTGTGCGCCATCGACGCGCGCCACCTGTTCGAGATCAACCTGACGCGCCTGGCGATCCGCCGCGGGGCGTGGCTGCGCGGGTATGCCTTCCACTTCATCGAGATGTTCGTGCCGACATTGACGCGCGCGGTGGTGGACCAGGCGCTCAAGGGCGAAGCCTGAGACCAGGCGCGGGCGCGCGGCTGCGTGGCCTGCGCGCCTGGCGCGATGCCGCGCCGTGCCGGCCGGCGGGCATGCGCGCATCGCCGTCCGCATAACCATAGACGCATTTCTACGTTGTCCGCGCCCGGTCGCGGACGTAGGCTGATCCGGTTCTTCAACCCCAGGAATTCCGGATCCCATGAGCACCCATCCCGACGCGGCCGCCGCCGCTTTCCGCCACGATACCGAACGCGCCCGCGCCGTGCGCGACTTCATCGCGCAGGTCAAGGCGCTGGTGCCGGACCCCGCGCGCGCCACGCCCGAACAACTGGCGCCGGTGGCCCGCCTGCTCGAAGCGCTCGGACGCCGCGCGGAATTGTTTCCCGCCGAGGCCTTTGCCGTCGTGCCCGGACGGCCCACCTCGATCTACCGCCTGGCCGAGGACGCCGACGGCGGCTACGCGTTGTACCTGTCGCTGGGCGAGCCCGGCAAGGCGCAGCCGCCGCACGACCACACCACCTGGGCCATCATCGCCGGCGTCTCCGGCAACGAGCGCAACGAGGTCTATGCGCGCAGCGCCGGCAATGAGCCGGGGCGCGACGTGCTGACCCACGTGCGACGAGTGGACGTGGCGGCGGGCAATTCCATCGTGCTGGGACCGGCCGACGTGCACACCATCGAACTGGTGGGCGACGCGCCCGGCGCGCACCTGCATTTCTACGGCCTGGCGCTTGACCGCCTGCACGGCCGCGTGGTGTTCGAGAGCACCGCCGGCGGCGCCTATCGCACCTTTTCGCCGCCCGCCGCGATCTACCATGCGCGCCTGTCGCCCGCCGGGTTGCAGGAGGCTTTGCGCGGCGAGGCCGAGATCGCCGTGCTGGACGTGCGCGAAGCCGGCCGCTACGCCCGCCGCCACCTGCTGTACGCGGTGCCGGCGCCGCTGTGGCGCCTGGAGGTGCTGGCCGACCGCCTGGTGCCGCGCCGCGACACGCGCATCGTGCTGGTCGACGACGACGAGACGCTGGCCCATCAGGCCGCCGCCAAGCTGACCCGCTTGGGCTGGACCGATATTTCGGTGCTGGCCGGCGGCACCGACGGCTGGGAACGGGAAGGGCGCGAGCTGTTCTCGGGCACCAACGTGCCCAGCAAGGCGTTCGGCGAAGTCATCGAACACGAGAAACACACGCCTTGGATCGACGTGGACGAGCTGCACGAACGCGTGGCGCGCGGCGATGACATCGTGGTGGTCGACAGCCGCACGCCCGAGGAATTCCACAACTTCACGCTGCCGTTCTCGCACAGCCTGCCGGGCGCCGAGCTGGTGTACCGCATTCGCGAACTGGCGCCGGACCCCAAGACCTTCGTGGTGGTGAACTGTGCCGGGCGCACGCGCAGCATCGTCGGCGCGCAGACGCTGATCGACGCCGGCATCCCCAACCGCGTGGCGTCGCTGCGCAACGGCACCATGGAATGGCTGCTGTCCGGCCGCGAACTGGCCTACGGCCGCCAGGCCGCGCTGCCCGAGCCGTCGGCCGACAGCGTGGCCGCGGCCCGCGAGCAGGCGCGCGACGTGGCGCAACGCGCCGGCATCGGCTACATCGACGCGGCCACGCTGCAGGCCTTCGAGGCCGAACAATCGTCGCGCACGCTGTACAAGTTCGACGTGCGGACCCGCGAAGAGTACGAGACCGGCCATCTGCCGGGCTGGCGCTGGGCGCCGGGCGGCCAACTGGTGCAGGCCACCGACGAATACCTGGCCACGCGTCGGGCCCGGGTAGTGCTGGTCGACTGGGACGGCGTGCGAGCACAAACCACGGGCGCCTGGCTGGCGCAACTGGGCGCGGTGGAGGTCTACCTGTACCAGCCCCCCGCGTTGGCGGCGCTGGAGCGCGGCGCGGAACCGCGCCGCGTGCTGCGTCATCGGCCAGACGCCCCGGCGCTGCGGGCCCAGGCCCTGCAAGCCGCCCTGGACGCGGGTGAAGTCGACATCCTGGACGTGGACTCGCGGCTGGCATACGAACGCGGCCACGTGCCCGGCGCCCGCTACGCCGCGCCGGACCGCCTGCAGGAGTTCCTGCCGGCCGACACACAACGCCCCATCGTGCTGACCTCGCCCGACGGCGTGTTGGCCAGCGTGGTGGCGGCCGATCTGGCCTGGCGCACCGGCCGCCCGGTACGCTATCTGCTGGGCGGCACGCGCGCCTGGCAGGCGCAGGGACTGACACTGGCGCAGGGCGCCGACGGCGTGCTGACCGGCGACGACGACCAGAGCATCAGCCCGTACCTGTTCGACGACCTGTCGGCGCGCGACCAGGGCTTCCGCGAATACCTGGACTGGGAGCTGGGCCTGGTGGCACAACTGGAGCGCGATGGCAGCGCGGATATCCGGTTGATCGCTTCTTAGTAATCAGGTTATGCCTACAAAGTTGTTCCTGACTGTAAGCTGAACACATATTCTCCGGATTCCCAGGCCTGTTCGCGCCTGCTTCCGGAGAACATGATGTCTTTATCCAAACTGCTGGCGGGCGCCTTCGCCGCGCTGGCCAGCCTGATGGCGTTTCCCGCCACGGCGCAGCACGCCAAGTACCTGGTCACCACCGAGTGGCTGGAAAAGAACCTGAACGACCCTAAGGTGCGCGTCGTCGAGGTCAGCGTCAATCCCGGCCTGTTCGAGCGCGGGCACATTCCCGGCGCCAGCAACGTCAGCTGGCACACCGACCTGGTCGACACCGTCAACCGCGACATCGCGCCGCCCAAGCAATTCCAGGGCCTGCTGGAGCGCTCGGGCATCAACACGGACACCACCACCGTGCTGTACGGTGACAACAACAACTGGTTCGCCGCCTGGGGCGCGTGGATTTTCGACATCTACGGCATCGACAATGTGAAGATCCTGGATGGCGGCCGCAAGAAGTGGGAAGCCGAAGGGCGGCCCCTGTCCAACAGCGTCAAGACCCACGCCGCCGGCAACGTGCGCATCAAGGACGCCAACCCGGCGCTGCGCGCCCACCTGCAAGACGTGTTGGCCGTCGCCCGCAAGGATAAGCAGGGCGTGCTGGTCGACATCCGCTCGGCCGACGAATACAACGGCAAGATCTTCGCGCCCAACGGCGTGCCGGAACTGGCGGTGCGCGCCGGCCACGTCCCGGGCGCGGTCAACGTGACCTGGAGCAAGCTGGTGGCCGAAGACGGCACCTTCAAGTCGGCCGACGAACTGCGCGCCATCTACCAGGCGGCGGGCGTGGACGGCAGCAAGCCGATCATCACCTACTGCCGCATCGGCGAGCGCTCCAGCCATTCCTGGTTCGCGCTGCGCAAGCTGCTGGGCTACGACGTGCGCAACTACGACGGCTCGTGGACCGAATACGGCAACAGCGTCGGCTCGCCGATCAGCAATCCGTCGGGCACGGTGTGGGGCAAGACGTAAGTGAGCCTCCCGGGACACAACGCGCCGCCAGCAACGGCGGCGCACGACGCGGCCCGACAGGGAACTGCGCAGGACCCGGCACGGCACGCAGCGCGGCCGGCCGGCGCAGTGCGGGAAGGGGCAACGACCGTGGCGCCGCCGACGGCGCAGCGCTACGTCTTTGCCGCCGCGCTGCTGGCGGCGGTGTTCGTCGCCGCCTGGCAACTGGCGCCGCTGCCCGACGGCGGCCGCACCCTGTCCCTGTCGCTGCTGTTGGGCGCCGCGTTCGGTATCGTGCTGCAACGCTCGCGCTTCTGCTTTTACTGCATCGCCCGCGACGCCATCGAACGCCGCGATCCGCGCGGCGCCTACGCGGTGCTGATCGCGCTGGCGGTGGGCACGCTGGGCTACCACGCAGTATTCGGCGCGTTCCTGCCGGTGCCAGGCCCCGAGCGCCTGCCCCCCGGCGCCCACATCGGCCCGGTCAGCCTGGCGCTGGTCGCCGGCGCTTTCGTGTTCGGCATAGGAATGCGTATATCGGGCTCATGCATCAGCGCCCATTTCTACCGCCTGGGCGAGGGCGCGCTGGCATCGCCGTTCGCGCTGCTGGGCGCAGCCGTAGGCTTCGTTCTGGGTTTCGCCACCTGGAACACGCTGTACCTGGCGATGATCCAGGAAGCGCCGGTGATCTGGTTACCCCGCCATCTGGGGTACGGCGGCACGGCGCTGTTGCAATGCGCGGTGCTGGCAATATTGGCGTTGGCGCTAAGCCGGCTGGGCAAGGGCGGAACAAGCCTTGGTGCGCCGGACGGCTCGAACACTTCGGTGCTATCGCCGAACGACGCCGCCACTCCACTGTGGCGCAGTGTGCTGGAACAGCGCTGGTCTCCCGCGACGGGCGGCCTGCTGGTGGCATTCATTGGCGTGATCGCCTATCTGCGCATCGCACCGCTGGGCGTGACGGCGGAACTAGGCAGCGTGGCGCGCACGACGGCATCGGCCGCGGGTTGGCTACCGTCCCGACTGGAAGGCCTGGACACGTTCGCCGGTTGCGCCACAGTAGTCAAGCAAGCTCTGCTCTCCAATAACGGCGCATTCGTATTGGCGCTGGTTGTCGGTGCCTGGGCAGCGGCATTGGCGGCGGGTGCATTTCGTCCACGGTTGCCAAGCTGGCGGGATGTCTTTCGCAATTTCGCGGGTGGCGTGTTGATGGGGTGGGGGGGGATGACGGCGTTGGGTTGCACGGTTGGGACGTTGCTGTCGGGGGTGATGGGGGGGGCGTTGTCAGGGTGGATCTTTGGTGTGGTTTGCTTGGCGGGCATTTGGGTGGCGTTGAAGTTGCGGCCTACGCGGTGATTGTTTGTTGGCGTGGTGGGTTGTCGTAGATCGTTGCGGTTGGTCTTCGTAGGTCGCCCGTTGTGCAGGGCTTCGTGGCGGCGGGCGCCCACGATTGCGGTCCGGCGCGCGGGCGCCGGACTTGCCTAGGCGGCCCCCCCCTTCCTCATCCTCGTCCGCCTTCGGCTCCCTACGGATTCCGTCGGGCGCATCGAGGTTGCCCGCTGCCACGAAGCCCTGCACGACGGGCTACGCGCGTCTTGGGTCGTTGCGCTGCTAGACCTGTGGTCAGGGCATGAAATCTGCAGGGCCGCCAAGCCGCGGCCGCGCGGGCGGCCACGTTTGGCATCTGTGTGGTTGACTGTGTTGCGGGGGCGCTTCGCGCTGGTGGGGAGTGGTTTTCTAGTGGTTTCGCGCGTCGAGGGGGAGGGCGGTGATGGGCGGCGCGTGGGCAGGCTGTCTTGCGCGTGCAGATCATCTTGCGCGCCGCCCATCGGGCGCTGACGGGGGGTGTGGCATGTCACGGCATCCGCGCCGCTGGGGCAGCTTGCTTGAAAATCTCGTTAGTAATTTTTATGCATACGTACGTGCTTAAATGTGAGCGTGCTACTGACTTGGGTAGCGGCCCTACGAAGCAAATCCTATGCAGGCATCGAGCGATTTGCCAATTACCCCAGCCCCAACAACCCCTCACACAACCGCGGCGACTTCATCTTCTGCAACCACCACTTCAACGCCTCCCCAGGCGCCTCCGCCCGCCACGCATAAGCCACGTGCTCGGTCAAAGACATGCCTTCATCCGTCTCACACACCACCAGCACCCCCTGGGCAAGATAAGGCGCTGCCAGCGTCAAAGGGAGATACCCACATCCCAGGCCTCGGATTTGGGCCTCGATCTTTGCCTGCATCGTTGGCATCACCAACGTCGGCTGCTCTGCCAGAATTCCCCGCGACTGTGGCGCCAGATTGCGGGAGGTGTCGGCCACCACCACCGCGCAATAGCGGGTAATGTCGGCCCGGCTAAGCGGTTGCGGTGCGGATGCCAGCGGGTGGTGCGCCGCCACGCAGAAGGCGAATTGCGCTTGGCCCATGGCTTGGGATCGGTAGGGGCCCGTGGGCTCGCCCGCTACACCGGCCCCGATCACCAGGTCCGCCCGGCCCGACGTCAGTGCATCCCAGTTGCCGCTGAGCACCTCCGTCGAAAAGCGTAGCGTCGTGGCTGATTCCAGTGTCTGGAATTCCTCCACCAGGTCATACAACGGCCGCCAGGGCAGCACCGCGCTCACCGCGATGCGCAGCTCTACCTCCCAGCCTGTTGCGATCCGCTTCACCCGGCACGCCAGATCGTCCAGCGACTGCAACACATAGCGGCCATCCTTTAGCAGGGTTTCGCCCGCCGGCGTCAGCAGCGCCCGGTGGCCCGAGCGGTCGAACAGCAGCACATCCAGCCCGTCTTCCAGCTTGCGGATTGAATACGTCACCGCCGACGGCACCTTGCCCAGTTCGCGGGCCGCCTTCGCGAAACTGCCGTGGCGCGCAATCGCGTCCACCAGGACGAGCAATTCTGGGGTAATCGGCTGCATGGTCGGGCCTTTCGCTGATCGTTCAAATAAATTGAATGGTTTCGTCAAATCATAGCGTCAAATTTACCCTCCGCCCCATGCACAATGTCATTCATGCCGGTTCAACAACCCAGCCAAGTGCTACAGAGCCAAGCGGCCCAGGTTGCCAAACCATTCACTAAATTGAAATAGGGAGTCCACCATGCTTACCATTCGCCGCAGCGCCGAACGCGGTCACGCCAACCACGGGTGGCTCGACTCGTTCCATACCTTTTCCTTCGCCAACTACTACGACCCCACCCACATGGGCTTTGGCGCGCTGCGCGTCATCAACGACGATCGCATCGCCGCCGGGCGTGGTTTTGGCACCCATGGTCACCGTGACATGGAAATCATCACCTACGTGTTGGATGGCGCCATCGCCCACAAAGACAGCATGGGCAGCGGCTCCACCATCCAGCCCGGCAACGTCCAGCGCATGAGCGCCGGCCGCGGCGTCATGCACTCGGAATTCAACCCGCGTGCCGATCAGCAAACGCATCTGCTGCAAATCTGGATCGAGCCGGACGTCACCGGCATTGCGCCGGAATACGAGGAAAGGGCGTTCAGCGATGAGCAAAAGCGCGGCCGCCTGCAAGCCCTGGTCTCGGGTGATGGCATCGATGGGTCGATGGTCATCCACCAGAACGTGCGCCTGTATGCCGGTCTGTTCGACGGCGACGAGTCCGCCACGCTGGAGTTGGCTGCCGGCCGCCGCGCCTGGGTGCATGTTGCCCGGGGCAGCGTCACCGTCAACGGCGTCGACCTGTCGGCCGGTGACGCGGTCGCCATCACCGACGAAACCCGGGTCGCGCTGTCGGGTGGCAAGGACGCCGAAGTGCTGGTGTTTGACCTGGCCTAAGGCCTGTGGCCGGGCGGATCGCCGCGATCCGCCCGGCCTTGTTTTCGCACTGCCGCGCCGGGCGGTTCAGCAAACGATCGCCCGGGCTTAAGATGGCCGCACAGGCCCACCCAATAGGAGCACGTTCCATGTCCACCTTGTCCCAAGACGGCGAAAGCCAGATCGAAACCGTGGTGGTGCCGCGCACCAGCGACCTGGGCGGCTTTGAAGTCCGCCGCGCGCTGCCGTCCGCGCAGCGGCGCACTGTCGGCCCCTTTGTTTTCCTGGACCATATGGGGCCCGTGGAATTCGCCGCCGGCGCCGGCATTGACGTGCGTCCCCATCCGCACATTGGCCTGTCCACCGTCACCTACCTGTACGAAGGTTCGATGGTGCACCGTGACGGCGTGGGCAACGTCAAGACCATTCTGCCTGGCGAAGTGAACTGGATGACGGCCGGGCGCGGCATCGTTCACTCCGAACGTTCGTCGCCCGAAAGTCGCCTGGCCGACCAGCGCCTCTGTGGCCTGCAGATCTGGGTCGGCTTGCCAAAGGCGCATGAGGAAACCGACCCCGGCTTTACCCACTACGGGCTGGACGCCCAGCCGGTGATCGAAGGCGAGGGCGTGCGCGCCCAGGTCGTGGCCGGCACACTGTTCGGCAAGACCTCGTCGGTCAAGACCCATTCGCCGCTGTTCTATGGCGACATGCAATTGCAGGCCGGCGCCGTGACCGTGCTGCCTGCCGAACATGAAGAACGCGCCGCCTACCTGGCCACCGGCTCGGTGGAAGTGGACGGCCAGGTATTCGACAGCGGCCGCTTGATCGTCTTCGCACCGGGTCGCCCGGTGCAGATCCGGGCCCGTACGGCCGCGCGCTTCGCCGTGCTGGGCGGCGAGCCGCTGGAAGGGCCGCGCTTTATCTGGTGGAACTTCGTGTCCAGCAGCAAGGACCGGATCGAACAGGCCAAAGAAGAATGGCAGCGCAACCGCTTTGACCAGACCGTGCCGGGCGATGAGACCGAGTTCATTCCGTTGCCTGCGCCGCGGGCGTGACAGGCGGGTAGGGCGTTTCTCGGCCCTGAAAAGGGAACAGGCCGGCGTATCCCAGGCACCATGCCTGGGATACGCCGGCCTGTTTGTGCAGGAACGGCTTGGTGATTGCCTCGGGGCGTCCGCAGGAAATCCTCCCTGAGTCATAGCGGACCTCCCGACAGGAATGCACTAGCCGGTTTTCACCCGCTCGAAGGCCTCGCCCTTGAACACGCGCCGGGGGCCGCCGCGTTCCACCTGGTGGTGAAACTGGCGGCGTTGGGCGCGCTGGGCCGCATGCAGCGCCTCGGCACGGCTGGCCAGGCGGTGCGCGATCAACATCGTGGCGATGCGCTTGTTGGCATGCTGGCTGCGCTCGGTCTGCACCTTCACGGTGATGCCGGTCGCCACGTGGGTGGCCCGCACGGCCGATTCGGTCTTGTTGACATGCTGGCCACCCGGTCCGGACGAGCGTGTCGTTTCAAAGCGGATTTCACTGGCCAGGCTGGTCGCCGGCATGTCGCAACGCAAGGCGCCGATGAACCAGTTCTTGCGTTGATGGCCCGGGCGGTAGGGGCTGGGGCAGATCCATTGGATCGACCCTTCCCAGTCCGCCGCCAGGGCCTGCGCGCCATCGCCGTCCAGGCTCAAGAGAACGGAGCGGAACGTGCCCGTTCTGCTGCCGCCCTCCGATTCCAGTACGTCGACGTCGATGCCGCCTGCGCGAGCCTCGCGTAGCAGATAGGCCAGCGCCTTGGCGACCGCCAGGCAGCACTCGTCGGGGCCTTGCGCCGCGGATAGCTGTAGGAGTTCCATCAGCAGCAGCCTCCCCGCGTCTTGTAGGTCAGCACTGGACGCAGCTTGGCCAACACGGTGAGCAGGCCAGCCTGCTGCAGGCTGGCAATGATGCTGTCCACGGGCTTGTAGGCCTCGGGCGCTTCTTCATAGATCAGCTGCTTGTCTTGGCAGACGACATGGTTGCCCAGCTTGGTCCGGCTAAGTTGCGCCGGGGTGTAGCGTTTGAACAGCCGGTCCTTGCACTCGCTGCGCATCCACTTGCGGCCCGCGCCATGCGCCAACGAATACAGGCTGGCGGCGCTGGGAATGGGCGCGGCCAGATAGCTGAAGTCACCCCGGGAACCGGGAATCACCACCAGCCCGCTGTCGGACGGCGTGGCGCCTTTGCGATGCAGCCAGCCTGGTTCGCCCTGGATCACCGACGGCGTCACCAGGTTGTGGTGCAGGTCCAGCACCTGGTCGCCGCTTGCTCCCAACCGGGCCAGCATGCGGCGCGCGATCAGTTGCCGGTTGGCTTCGGCATAGCGCAAGGCGCCGTCGTGCTGCGCCAGATACGCCTGGCAATCGGCGCTGCCGTCTTCCAGCCCGGCGTGGCCATGCCGATGGATGTGATCTTCCAGGATGGACCCGCCCAGGCCGCGCGAGCCGCTGTGCACCAGCAGCACCAGCTGCTTCGTGTCCAGCCGCAACGCGGCGACGGCCTGCGGGTCGTAGATCTCGTCGATGCATTGCAGCTCGGCAAAGTGATTGCCGCCGCCAATGGTGCCCAGCGCCTGCCGATAGCCCACGTTGACGGGCGCCAGTTCGGACACTAGCGGTTGCCAGCTGTCGTCCAGCGGGGTGTCGACGTTGCCCAGCCGCTTTTCAAGCTTTTCGGGCGCGGCTTTCCTGGCCTCGATGTCGGTCGTCCACAGTGCCATGCCGCAGCCGATATCGCCGCCGATCAAGGCGGGATACAGGCGGCCGCTGGAGAAGAATGCGGCGCCTACCGGGTAGCCGCGGCCGGGATGCAGATCCGGCATGCCTGCGACGTGGCGCATGCCGGCAAGCCGGGAAGTCGTGTGAAGTTGTTGGATCGCGTTGCCTTCGATCCAGGTCTCGTCCGAGGCGATCAGCGTGACGCGCTCGGACAAGGTTTGAATGCAATTGCCCATGGGAATTCCAGATCAAATCATAGAGGGCTTGCTCCCAACGCCGCACACGCCGCGCAGTGCGCAGGCGTGTGGATGCCGCGCTCGGGCAGGCATAGGCCGTGCGAGTGCGTGACGAGTGGGAGACCCTGTGTGGCAGGTCCGGGCCAAGGCAATGCGAATGGATTGCTATTGCAAGCGACATGTCGCGATGACATGTGGGGCTGCATGCGTGGGTGGCATGCAGTGGCTACAGCAAGAAGGATTCGATCGGACTAGACGCGGCCTGCAGCGTGGGAAGTTTGTTGTTGCATCGTGTGTTGCATGATTGTTTTCCTCCTGTGCAGTTCGGTTGAATAAGGGCGCTGGGCCCAAGGGTTCGCCACTCTATCATCGATTCCGGCGATGTGACGCATCTTCGCTTGCAACGCGCCGTTTGCATGCGCGACGGCGTCTGAATTGCGCCACATTCAGGGCAGATGCCAGGCGTATCCAAGACGTTCTCAGCCCGTGTTCGGTTCGCCGCCACGACGGCGCGCGCAGCAGTATGATGCGCATCCCTAACTTGATAACAATAGGGATGGAGACATCATGCAACGCTTTACCCTGAACGCGCTGCGCGGCCTGGCCGCGCTGGCGCTGGTCCATGGCGCCGCCGCCGCGCAGGCCGCCGGCTATCCGGCCAAGCCCATCACGTTCATCGTGCCCTACACCGCAGGCGGCACCACCGACCTGGTGGCGCGCACCGCCGGCCAGAAAGTGGCCGAAAAACTGGGCCAGCCCGTCATCGTCGAGAACCGTCCCGGCGCGGGCGGCAACATCGGCATGGACGCCGTGGCCCGCGCCGCGCCCGACGGCTACACCATCGGCTTCGGCGCCATTTCCACTAACGCGCTCAACCCGTTCGTCTACCCGTCGATGCCGTTCGACCCGACCAAGGACTTCACCGGCGTCAGCATGCTGGGCGCCTCCTCGGTGGTGCTGGAAACCGGCCCATCTTTGAAGGTCGACAGCGTCAAGGACCTGGTGGCCTACGCCAAGCAGCATCCGGGCACCGCCTTCGGCACGCCGGGCACCGGCACGTCGATGCACCTGGCCGGCGTGATGTTCGATCAGTTGACGGGCGCGGGCATGCAGCACATTCCGTACAAGGGCAGCGCGCAGGGCTTGAACGATCTGCTGGGCGGCCACCTGCCGGTGATGTTCGACAACCTGCCGGCGTCCTTGCCGCACATCAAGTCGGGTAAGGTCCACGCCTTGGCGGTGACCGGCAGCAAGCGCGTCCCGGCGCTGCCCGACGTGCCGACGCTGGCCGAGCTGGGCTATGGCGCCGCAGTGGTGGATCCCTGGTTCGCGGTGTACGGGCCGGCCAAGATGCCGCCGGAAGTCACCGCCGCGCTCAGCGTCGCGTTCCGCGAGGCGCTGGCCATGCCGGACGTGAAGGACAAGCTGGAGCAGGCCGGTTTCATGCCCTATGGCTCGACGCCCGAGGAAGTGGAGCGCCTGACCCGCAGCCAGTACGAGTCCTTCAAGGCCTTGTCGCAAAAGGTCAAGCTGTCGGCGGACTGATCGGTGGGCCCTTGCCGGCGGAGGCGATGCCACGCCGGCCTGCGCCAAGCCGCGTGGCCGTGAGCCTGACGGCTAGCGGCCCCGCGCGAAGACTTGTTCGCGCTGCTCGGCCAGCGTTTCGCGGCGAATGAAGTCGCGCACGAAGTCGTTGGCCGGGTGATGGTGCAGGTTGTAGGGCGTGTCCCATTGGGCGATGCGCCCGGCCGCCATCACGCCGATACGGTCGGCGATGGCGAAGGCCTCGGCCTGGTTGTGCGTGACCAGGATGGCGGTGTGGCCAGTGGTCTTGAGAATCTCGCGCACCTCGAACGCCAGCCGCTCGCGGGTATCCACGTCCAGGTTGGAAAACGGCTCGTCCAGCAGCAGCAGGTCAGGCGAGGGCGCCAGGGCCCGTGCCAGCGCCACGCGCTGTTGCTGGCCGCCGGAGATTTCGTGCGGATAGCTGTTGGCCGCGTGCGCCAGGCCCACCAGCGTCAGCATTTCTTCAACGCGGCGGGCGCGTTCGGTGCGTTCCAGCCGGCGCAGGCCAAAGCCCACGTTGTCGGCCACCGACAGGTGCGGAAACAGTGCGTAGTCCTGGAACATCATGCCGACACGGCGTTTTTCGGGCGCGACTTGTTCAGTGGCGGACGAGATGACGGCGCCGTCCAGCAGGATGCGGCCGGCGCGTACCGGCTCGAAGCCGGCGATGGCGCGCAGCACGGTCGTCTTGCCGCAGCCGGATTCCCCCAGCAGGCAGCCGATGTGGCCGGTAGGCAGGCCCAGCGTCAGTTCCTGCACCACGGGGCGCACGCCCTTGGGCGTGTCGTAGGCCAGCGAAATATGGTCGAGTTCAAGCAGATCGGGCACGGTGGTCAATGTCCCATTTTCAGATTGGTGCGCGCCAGCAAAATCACGGGCAATAGGCCGGCCAGCACGATGGCCAGCGCCGCGACGGCGCCTTCTTCGTAGGTGCCGCGGGCCGCTTCGGCGTAGAGCCAGGTGGCGAGCGTGTCGAAATTCATCGGCCGCAGCAGCAGCGTGGCCGGCAGTTCTTTCATGGCATCCACGAACACCAGCAGCGCGCTGGCCGCCAGGGCCGGGCGCAGCAGCGGCAGGTGGACCCGGCGCAGCGTGCCGGCCGAGGTTTCGCCCAGCAGCCGCGAGGCCTGTTCGAGCGACGGCGGCACACGGGCCAGGCCGGCTTCCAGCGCGCCCGTCGAAATCGCCAGGAAGCGAATCGCGTAGGCGCACACCAGCGCGGCCATCGAACCCATCAGGAACAGGCCCGTGCCGCCGAAGACCTTGGCCACGGCGGTATCGATCCACACGAAGGGTGTGAGCAGGCCGATGGCCAGCACGGTGCCGGGCACCGCGTAGCCCAGGCTGGCGATGCGGGCGCAGGCGCGGCCGGGGTTGAAGCCGGCGCTTTCGCGCAGCGTGCGGCCGGCCCAGGCCACGATCAGGCCGCACACCAGGGTGACGATCGTGGCGCTGAAGGCGACGATGAGCGTATTGCTCAGCCCGTTCAGCAGTTGATGCGACACGCCGCCCACCAGGTGCAGGCGCTTGTAGGTCTCCACGACCAGGTACAGCGCCGGCGCGACGAACCCGATCAGCACCGGGATCCAGCCTAGCACCGCGGCCAGGACCGCGGCCGGGCCGCGCAGTCGGCGCGGTTGCATCGGCCGCATGCGCTGGGTGTTGGCGTAGCGCTGGCGCTTGCGGCCGTGGCGTTCCAGCAGGATCAGCCCGATCACGATGGCGAGCATGGTCAGCGCGATCTGTGCCGCGCCCGCCAGGTCGGACCGCGTGACCCAGGTGGTATAGACGGACACGGTCAGCGTCTGCACGCCCAGGAATTCAGAAGCGCCGATGTCGTTCAGCGTTTCCAGCAGCGCCAGGCTGACGCCGACCACGATGGCCGGGCGCGCCAGCGGCAGCGCCACGCGGAAGAACACACCGTAGCGGCCGGCGCCCAGCGTGCGGGCGGCTTCCAGCAGGCTGGCGGCCTGCGTCATGAACATGACGCGGGTGCTCAGGTACACGTAGGGGTACAGCACGAAGCCCAGCACGAAGATGGCGCCGTAGATCGAGCGCAGGTCCGGCAGCCGAAACTGGCGCGGGCTGTCGTAGCCCAGCAGCGCGCGGATGGCGGTCTGGATCGGGCCGATCGGATGCAGCAGGTCCAGGTAGGCGAAGGCGATGATGTAGGTGGGCACCGCCAGCGGCAAGAGCAGCGCCCAGGTCAGGGCGCGCCGCGAGGGAAATTCATAGGCCGTCACCAGCCAGGCCGAGCCCGTTCCCAACAGCGTGACCAGCACGCCCACGCCGGCCAGCAGTATGGCGGTGTTGGCCAGGGCCTGCGGCAGGACGTAGTTGGCCAGATGCTGCCAGTGCGACAGGTCGCCGCCCAGCGCCCACCAGACCAGCGTCAGCACGGGCGCCAACACGGCCAGGGCGATCAGGACCGCGCCGGCCAGCCAGCCGGCGCCGCGTTCAGCCCAGCGCAAACGCAGCGGCCGGGGCAGGGTATCGGTATGCATGCTTCAGAAAAAGTGCTGCTTCAAGAGTGCTGCGGGGAAAGACGCCGCGGGCGGCGCTTGGAGCGTCAAGGCCTGCCGCCGCCCAAACCGGAACGAATCCGGGCTTGGGCGGGGGCAGGCCTGAATGCGGGCGGGCGACGCGCGAAGCGCCGCCGTGTCGCGTTAGTTGTCGAAACCGACCTTGTCCACCAGTTCGCTGGCTTGCTTGCGGAACTTGGCGATCTCGGTCAGGGGCAGGGGGTCGACCTTCAGTTCGCCGAAGCTGGCGATGACCGGGTCCAGCTTGACGCCCTTGCGCACCGGGTATTCATAGTTGGCCTGGGCGTACAGCGCCTGGGCAGGTTCGGACACCAGGAAGTCCAGCAGCTTGATCGCGTTGGCCTTGTTGGGCGCGTTGGCCGCCACGGCGGCGCCGCTGACGTTCACGTGGGTGCCGCCGCTCTTGCTGTTGGCGAAAGTCGGACGGATGACCTTGATGGCGTCGCCCCACTTGCGGGCGTCGGTGCCGGCTTCGGCGTTTTTCATGTGGCCGACGTAGTAGGCGTTGGCCAGGCCGATATCGCAAATGCCGCCCAGGATGTCGCGGGCCACGTCGCGGTCGCCACCGGCAGCCTTGCGGGCCAGGTTGGCCTTGACGCCGCGCAGCCATTTTTCGGTGGCTTCGGCGCCGTCATGCGCGATCATCGACGCGACCAGCGCGGTATTGTAGGGGTGCTGGCCCGAACGGATGCAGACCTTGCCCTTCCACTTCGGGTCGGCCAGGTCTTCGTAGCGGAAGGCTTCCAGCTTCAGGTCCTTTTCCACGTACAGCACGCGGTCGCGCAGCGACAGGGCGTACCACTTGCCGTCGGCGCCGCGCAGGTTGGCGGGGATGACCGATTCCAGGGTCTGCGACTTGACCGACTGGGTCACGCCGCCGTCCACCAGGTCCAGCAGGTTGCCGATGTCCACGGTCATCAGCACGTCGGCGGGCGACTTGGCGCCTTCGGCCTTGACGCGCTCGAGCAGGCCGTCTTTCACGAAGACGGTGTTGACCTTGATGCCGCTTTCCTTGGTGAAGGCGTCCAGCAGCGGCTGGATCAGCTTGGGTTCACGCGTGGTGTACAGGCTGACTTCCTCGGCGGCGTGGGCCGGGACGGCGAACGCGGTGGCGCCGGCCAGGGCCAGGGCGCGCAGCAGCGATTTCATTTGGGGACGCATAGACATGAAGGGAACTCCGGCAAGGGCTGCAGCGGTCAAAGCCATGGCGGGCAGGGCTTTGCCGCTGCTCAAAGCGGTCTGCTAACGAAAATGATTATCAAGTGAGAACCGGACAATAACAGGAAGTTTTAAGGCATTCAACTATTCGTAAGCCTTGCAAACCGACCCTTGATCCCCATCAATACGGCATAAGCGTATTACGGAATAATGAGAGCAATTATCATCAAGTCCCTGTAGAATAGGGACAACCCTAATGCCGGCCGCGTCTTTTGTGCGGTGCGGCCTGACCTCGCGGTGCAAGTCGGGTTCGATGGCCTGCTCCTTGTTCCGCTCCTACTAGATACGACATGGCTGCTTTCAACACCGAGCGCGTGCTTAGCGTGCACCACTGGAACGACACCCTGTTTTCCTTTACCACCACGCGTGACGCGGCCTTGCGGTTCCACAACGGCCACTTCGTCATGATCGGCCTGGAAGTCGAAGGCAAGCCGCTCCTGCGGGCCTACAGCATCGCCAGCGCCAACTACGAAGAAAACCTCGAATTCCTCAGCATCAAGGTGCAGAACGGCCCGCTCACGTCGCGCCTGCAGCACCTGAAGGAAGGCGACACCATCCTGGTCAGCCGCAAGCCCGTGGGCACGCTGGTGGTCGACGACCTGAAGCCGGGCAAGCACCTGTTCCTGTTCGGCACGGGCACCGGCCTGGCGCCGTTCATGAGCATCATCAAGGACCCGGACGTCTACGAACGCTTCGACAAGGTCATCCTGGTGCACGGCGTGCGTTGGGTCAGCGAGCTGGCCTACGCCGACTTCATCGAAAAAGAACTGCCCAACAACGAGTTCTTCGGCGATGTGGTGCGCGACAAGCTGGTCTACTACCCGACCGTCACGCGCGAGCCGTTCCGCAACCAAGGCCGCATCACCGAGCTGATGGAAAACGGCAAGCTGTGCGCCGACATCGGCATTCCCCAGATCAACCCCGAAACCGACCGCGCCATGATCTGCGGTAGCCCGCATATGCTGGCCGACATCAGCGCCATGCTGGACAAGCGCGGTTTCGTGGTGTCCCCGGGCGTGGGCCAGCCGGGCGACTACGTGGTCGAACGCGCCTTCGTCGACAAATAAGCCGCCGCGGCGCTTGCCGCCGCCGCAGTGAAAAAAGCCCCGTCATACCTATGACGGGGCTTTTGTTTTTGGGTGGCCGGCGCGCTTATTCGGGCTGGATGCCGGCCTTCTTGATGATGTCGCCCCACTTCTTGGACTCGGCTTGCTGGAACTGCGCGAGTTCATCGGGGGTGGACGTGGCCGGGTCGGTGCCGGTCAGGGCGTAGAACTGCTTGGCCGGGGTGGTTGCGGTCGCTTTCACCAGCAGCTCGTTCAGGCGCTTGACCACGTCGGGCGGGGTGCCGGCCGGCGCGTAGGCGGCAAACCAGTAGCCCATCTCGTAGCCCGGCACGCCGGATTCGGCGATGGTGGGCACGTCGGGCGCCAGCGGCGAACGCGTCAGGCCGGTGACGCCCAGCGCGCGCAGCTTGCCGGACTTGACCTGGGGCAGGCCAGTGGCGGTGTCGGTGATCATCATGTCGATCTGGCCGCCGAGTAGGTCGGTGACGGCCAGCGGGTTGCTCTTGTAGGGCACGTGCAGCAATTGCACGCCGGCCATTTGCTGCAGCAGTTCGCCGGCGATGCGGCTGCTGGAGCTGCCGCTGCCGAAGCTCAGCTTGCCGGGCGACTGGCGCGCCTGCGCCAGGAAGTCGCCCACCGACTTGGCGGCCGAGTTGGGGTTGACCACCATGATCTGGCCGCCCTTGCCGAGCAGCGAGATCGGCGCGTAGTCCTTGACCGGGTGGTAGGTCAGCGTCTTGTACAGATGCTCGTTGGCGGCGTGGGTGGTGTTGGTGGTGATCAGCACCGTGTAGCCGTCGGGCGCGGCGCGGGCCGCGGCGGCGGCGCCGATCATGGCGCTGGCGCCGGGCTTGTTCTCGATCACCACGGCCTGGCCGGTCTGCTCGGTGACGCCCTGGCCGATGGCGCGGCCGATCTGGTCGGTGGCGCTGCCGGCCGCGAACGGCACGATGAAGGTGATCGGCTTGGCGGGAAAGCCCGTCGCCGCCGTGCCCTGGGCCAGGGCCGTCAGCGGCAGGGCCGCCAGCAGCAGGGCCAGCCGGCCCTTGAGGGTAAAGCGCATGGTGTGTCTCCTGTCGTGTGTTGTGTGTTGTTGTGGTGGTGAGGGACTGCGGGGTCAGGCGGGGGCGGGGTGGTCGCCCGCGATGTCGGGCAGGCGGGCGGCCAGCGCGGGGCTGACCTGGACCGTCATGTCCAGCAGGCGGAAGGAAAGGCTTTTGCCGTGCGCGTCCAGATTGAGCGCGTCGTTCACGCCGCCGTCCAGCACGCCTTCGAGCACGAAGTTCATGGCGTGCAGGGTCGGCAACAGGTAGCGGGTGACGCGGGCCGGTCGGCGATAGCCGAACCAGGCGGCCACGCGCGCTTCGGTGACCTGCTCGGCCAGCACCTCATAGCATTCGGGATCCCAGGCGATGAGGCTGAGGTTGGAGGTGTCGCCCTTGTCGCCGGAGCGGCTGTGGCCCAGGCGGTACAGGGGCACGGAGGTCAGGGCTGGGTTCATTGCGGGATCTCGTCCAGGAAGCGCCAGCCGCTGGTTACGGCCTCGCGGGGAATGGTGCAGGACACCATGTTCAGGCGCGGGCGCAGCGCGGTGCGCACGCCGCCGCCGCCGGCCGGGCCGCAGGTGTACAGGGCGGTAACTTCGCGCAGCACGCGTTCGGCCACCGCGCGGTCGGCGTGTTCGCCCGCCATGCGCAGACGCACGTCGCGGCCGTGGCCATCGGGTTGTGCGCCGCGCAGGGCGCCAGCGTCATTGTCCAGGATGCTGACCGCGCCAATCAGGTCGGCGCGCAGCCGCAGCGCGGAACCCAGGCGCTGTTGCACGATGTTGGCGGCCATCCGCGCGCGCGCCTCGGCCTGCACGCCGGCGTACGAAATCTCGGCCTCGGCCAGCCAGCCGCCGCGGTAGCAGACATTGACCTTCAGTTCGTCCGGCCGTGCGTGGCCGGTGATGCCGTGCACCGCGACGCGGTCGCCGCCCAGGTCTTGGACGCGGGCCTGGCTCAGGTCGGCCACCACGTCCGGGGTCAGGTAGCGGGCGGGGTCATGCACTTCATATAGCAGTTGTTCCTTGACCGTGCGGGCGTCTACCGCGCCGCCGGTGGCGGCCGCCTTGCCGATGACGAATTCGCCATCGGCCTGGATCTCGGCAATGGGAAAGCCCGCGGCGTGCACGTCGGGCACTTCCTTCAGCCCGGGCACGCAGAAGTAGCCGCCGGTGACCTGCAAGCCGCATTCCAGCATGTGGCCGGCCATGGTGGCGCGGCCCAGGCGAGGCCAGTCGGCCAGGTCCCAGCCAAAGTGCGCCAGCGCCGGACCCAGGGTCAAGGACGGGTCGGCGACGCGCCCAGCCACCACGATCTGCGCGCCCGCGGCCAGGGCTTGCGCGATTTCGACGGCGCCCAGGTAGGCGGTGGCGCTGACCACGTCGACGCCGTCCAGCTTTGCTCCCAGGCGCTCGCGCAGCAGGTCGCGTTGGGCAGGGGTGTCCAGTGCATCGCCGTGGATGACCGCGATGCGGGGGGGGGGCAGGCCCTGGCGGGCGGCCAGCTCGGCGATGCGGCGCGCGGCGGCCACCGGGTTGGCGGCGCCGAAGTTGCTGACGATGTTGATGCCGTGGCGCAGGCAATCAGCCAGCACCGGGTCCACCAGCTCGTCCAGCAGGGGCTCGTAGCCGCGGCGCGGGTCTTCGTTGCGCGCCAATTGGGCCAGCGCCAGGGTGCGCTCGGCCAGCGTTTCGAAGATCAGCGTGCCGCCGCCCTGGGCGGCCAGCGTGCGCACCACGGCGGCAGCGCCGTCGCTGCGGTCGCCGGAAAAGCCGGAGGCGCAGCCGATGAGCAGGGGAGAAGAGGGCATAAAAGGTCCAGGCAAGGCGCGGCGGCATGACGGGATCCCGGCGCGCGGGGGAATCCGGAGCCCCACTATAGGCAGCGTCCGATCATCAGTAAAATAGAAATATCGGATCAATTCATAAAGAAAAGCCATGAATCTGTCTGCCCGCCAACTGCGCGCTTTCGTGGCCCTGGCCGACGAAAAGCACTTCACCCGCGCCGCCCAGCGCTGCCACCTGACGCAGCCCGCCTTCAGCGCCCTGATCCGGCAGCTGGAAGACAGCGCCGGGCTGCGCCTGTTCGACCGCAATACCCGCAATGTGGAACTGACGGCCGAAGGCCGGGTGCTGGACGCGTCCGCGCGCCGCTTGCTGGCGGACATGGACCTGGTGATGGAAGACCTGCGCGACCACGCCGCCAAGCGGCGCGGTCGGGTGGCGCTGGCCGCGCTGCCGTCGCTGGCGGCGGGGTGGCTGCCGCGGTTGTTGGCGCAATTCCGCGCGCAGCATCCGGGTATTGCGGTGGACCTGCGCGACGCCTTGCTGGACCCGTGCCTGGACATGGTGCGCGACGGCCAAGTGGATTTCGCGGTGGCTTCGCGCCGGCCGGACATGACCGACCTGGACAGCGAGTTCCTGCACGCCGACCGCTACTTCCTGGTGTGCCGCGCCGACCATCCGCTGGCGCAACTGGCGCGGGTGCGGCTGCGGGACGTGGCGCGCCACCCGGTGATCCAGCTGGCGCGCGGCAGCAGCGTGCGCAAGCACCTGGACGCCGCGTTCGGCCCGGACGCACCGCCGCCGGTGTTCGAGGTGGAGCACTTGGCCACCGTCACCGGGCTGGTCCGCGCCGGGCTGGGCGTGGCGGTCGTGCCGGCCATGACGCTGTTCCATTTCGGCGGGGAAGACCTGCGCATCGTGCCGCTGGCGGGCAAGGCGCTGCTGCGGCCGCTGTATTTGGTCTGGCGCCAGGGGCGCAGCCTGCCGCTGGCTGCGCAGGCGCTGTACGACTTGCTGTGGGCCAGCCGGGCGGACATCGGCGGGTTGCCCAAGGTTGGGTAAGATGGAAGATCCCGGGGTTTCGCAAAACCCTATTGCCGATTAAAATCCGATAGTTGTAGCGACCATCGCTGTCGCTACTATCCGTCACCTGAAGGATTCCGCCCATGAGCAAGCAAATCATCCACACCGACGCCGCGCCCGCCGCCGTCGGCCCTTACTCGCAAGCGGTTGCCGCCACCGGCAACAAGACGGTCTACCTGTCCGGCCAGATCGGCCTGGAACCCGGTACCGGCGATCTGGTTTCCGAGAATTTCGACGCCCAGGTGCGCCAGGCGTTTGCCAACATGGAAGCCGTGGTCGCGGCCGCCGGCGGCACGCTGAACGACGTGGTCAAGCTGACCCTGTTCCTGACCGACCTGGGCAAGTTCACCGCCGCCAACGCCATCATGGCCGAACTGATTCCGCAGCCGTTCCCGGCGCGCTCGACCGTCGGCGTGGCCAGCCTGCCCAAGGGCGCGCAGTTCGAAGTCGAAGCGGTCCTGGTTCTGTAAAACCCGCCCGCGCGCGATTTGCCAGGAGTTTCATCTCATATGCCGGCCGCGGCCGTGGCGACCAAGCGATCCGGCGCCGATGCCAAAGGCGCCGGCAAAGCCATGACAGATACGGAGCGCAAGCTCCGCAACCTGGGTCTGGTGCTGCCCGAGGACTTCGTGCTGCACCTGCCGCTGCGCTACGAGGATGAAACCCGCATCGTGCCGATCAGCGACCTGCGGCCCGGCTTTCCGGGCCAGGTCGAAGGCGAGATCACCAAATCCGAGGTCCTTTACCGGCCTCGGCGCCAGCTCACCGCCACCTTGGTGGACGACAGCGGCGAATTGCAATTGCGCTGGCTGAATTTCTACCCCAGCCAGCAAAAACAAGTCAGCGTGGGCAAGCGGCTGCGCGCCCGCGGCGAGGTCCGCGGCGGTTTGTTCGGGCGCCAGATGGTGCACCCGCGCATGACCAACGCCGACGCGCCCCTGCCCACGGCGCTGACGCCCGTCTATCCCACTACCGAAGGCCTGCCGCAGCTGACGCTGCGGCGCGCCATCGCCCAGGCGCTGGACCGCGCCGACTTGTCCGATACGCTGCCGCCCGAGGCGCGTGCGCGCTACGACCTGCCGCCGTTCGAACCCGCGATCCGTGCGCTGCATACGCCCGCGCAGGGCGAGTCCGAAGCGGCGCTGCTCGATCGCGTGCATCCGGCCTGGCGCCGTATCAAGTTCGATGAGTTGCTGGCCCAGCAGTTGTCGCTGGCGGCGGCGCGTGCCGCCCGGCGCATCAAAGAGGCCGAGGCGCTGCCCGTGCGCAACGAGGCGGGCGGCCTGGTGGACCGGCTTTATCATGCGCTGCCGTTCAAGCTGACCGGCGCGCAGCAACGTGTGGTGGCCGAGATTTCCGCCGACCTGGCCAAGTCCTACCCCATGCACCGCCTGCTGCAAGGCGACGTCGGCAGTGGCAAGACGGTGGTCGCCGCCATCGCGGCCGCGCAGGCCATCGCCGGGGGCGCGCAGGTGGCGCTGATGGCGCCCACCGAAATCCTGGCCGAACAACATTTCCGCAAGCTGGTGTCGTGGCTGCAGCCGCTGGGCGTTAACGTGGCCTGGCTGAGCGGCAGCCTGACGGCCAAGGCGCGCCGCGAGGCCGCCGCCGCCGCCGCCGACGGCAGCGTGCAACTGGTGGTGGGCACGCAGGCCCTGATCCAGGACCACGTCGAATTCCACCGGCTGGGGCTGTCCATCGTGGACGAGCAGCACCGCTTTGGCGTGGGCCAGCGCCTGGCGCTGACGCGCAAGGGCGAGACCGTGCGCGGCCGCATCGTGCCGCACCAGCTCAACATGAGCGCCACGCCGATCCCGCGCACGCTGGCCATGACCTTCTTCGCCGACCTGGACGTGTCGGTGATCGACGAACTGCCGCCGGGGCGCACGCCGGTGCTGACCAAGCTGGTGTCGGACGCGCGCCGCGAGGAAGTCATCGCCCACATCGCGCAGGCCGCGCGCGGCGGACAGCAGGCGTATTGGGTCTGTCCGCTGGTCGAGGAAAGCGAAGCGCTGGAACTGCAGACCGCCGTCGATACCTACGAAGGCATGCGGGTGGACCTGCCGGACCTGCGCATCGGCCTGGTGCATGGCCGCCTGCCGCAGGCCGAGAAGGCGGCGGTGATGCAGGCGTTCCGCGAGGGCGAGATCGACCTGCTGGTGGCCACCACCGTGATCGAGGTCGGGGTGGACGTGCCCAATGCCTCGCTGATGGTCATCGAACACGCCGAACGCTTCGGCCTGGCGCAACTGCACCAGTTGCGCGGCCGGGTGGGGCGGGGCACCGCCGAATCGGTCTGCGTGCTGCTCTACCAGACGCCGCTGTCGCAGGTGGCGCGAGAACGCCTGCGCGCCATGTTCGAAACCTCGGACGGTTTCGAGATCGCGCGCCGCGACCTGGAGCAGCGCGGCCCCGGCGAATTCCTGGGCACGCGCCAGTCGGGCATGGCGCTGCTGCGCTTTGCCGATCTGGAAACCGACGCCGAGATCGCCGAACAGGCGCGCGATGCCGCGGTCTGGCTGCGCGCCGAACATCCCGCCGCCGTCGAGGCGCACCTGGCCCGCTGGATGCGGGGCCGGGAAGACTTCCTGCGCACCTAGGCCCCAGCGGATGAATGCCACCATGACCTTCCCATTTTCCAGCGCCGCCCGCCGGGCGCGCGCTCAACCCCCGGGGGCGTAGTCCACCATGACTCTCACCGAACTCAAATACATCGTGGCCGTGGCGCGCGAGCGCCATTTCGGCCGGGCGGCCGAGGCCTGTTTCGTCAGCCAGCCCACGCTGTCGGTGGCGATCCGCAAGCTTGAGGACGAACTGGGCGTGACGCTGTTCGAACGTGGCGGTGCCGAAGTCGGCGTGACGCCCATCGGCCAGCGCATCGTGGCCCAGGCCCAGAAGGTGCTGGAAGAAAGCGCCAGCATCAAGGAAATCGCGCGCCAGGGGCATGACCCGCTGGCCGGGCCGCTGCGCGTTGGCGTGATCCACACGATCGGCCCCTACCTGCTGCCGCGCCTGGTGCCGGTGCAGATCAGTCGCACGCCGCAGATGCCGCTGCTGCTGCAGGAGAACTTCACGGTTCGCCTGGTGGAGCTGCTGCGCCAGGGCGAGATCGACTGCGCCATCATGGCGCTGCCGCTGCCCGAAGCGGGGCTGGTGATGCAGCCGCTGTACGACGAGCCCTTCGTGGTGGCGGTGCCGCAAGACCATGAACTGGCGCAGCGCAAATCCATCGACGCCCAGGACCTAAAGCAACAGACCATGTTGCTGCTGGGCAGCGGCCATTGTTTCCGCGACCAGGTGCTGGAAGTGTGTCCCGAGCTGTCGCGCTTTTCGGCGGCCAGCGACGGCATCCAACGTACGTTCGAGGGCTCGTCGCTCGAGACCATTCGCCATATGGTGGCGGCCGGTATCGGGGTGACGGTGTTGCCGGTGACGGCAGTGCCGCAACCGCCGCCGTCCAACAGTCTCTTGCGCTATCTGCCCTTCGAAGGCCATGTGCCCGAGCGCCGTGTAGTGCTGGCCTGGCGCCGCAGTTTCCCGCGGCTGGCGGCGATTGAAGCGCTGGCCCAGGCCGTGTATGAATGCGAGCTGCCGGGCGTGCGGATGCTGTCCGACGAAACGGCCGCGGTGCAGGATTGATCCGGGCCGCGTTTGCGTTCGGTCAAGGCGTGGCCAGGTCGTTGACCCGGCTGCCTGCTTGCCGCCGAATTGCCGCAATCGCGGTGTTATCCTAGTTTTGTCCATCAACCCTACAGGGAGCTAGCAATGGCAAAGACCTCCAAGAAGACCTCCACCAGCGCGCCGCGCATCAACATCGGCATCTCCGACAAGGACCGGGCCGCGGTCGCCGGCGAACTGTCCAAGCTGCTGGCCGATTCGTACACCTTGTACCTGATGACGCACAACTTCCACTGGAACGTCACGGGGCCGATGTTCAACACGCTGCACCTGATGTTCATGACGCAGTACACCGAAGAGTGGAACGCCCTGGACAGCATCGCCGAACGCATCCGCGCCCTGGGTCACTACGCGCCGGGCACGTACCGTGAATACTCCAAGCTGTCGTCGATCGCGGAACCCGAGTCCGTGCCGGAAGCGCTGGAAATGGTGCGCCTGCTGGTCAGCGCCAACGAGTCGGTCGCCAAGACCGCCCGCTCGGCCTTCGAGAAGGCCGACGCCGCCAACGACCAGCCCACCGCCGACCTGCTCACGCAGCGTTTGGACGTGCATGAAAAGAACGCCTGGATGCTGCGCAGCCTGCTGCAGTGATCCTCTGACCGCCACGGCGCCATCACCGGCGCCGCTAGGAACAAGCCCCCGGCACCTTGCGGTGCCGGGGGTTTTTTTATGGCGTGTGCCGCGTCATTCACATGCCGCGTCGATGCGAAATGGTCAATAGGCGTGGATTTTTCCTGATACATGCCTGCCACGATATTTTTCGGTGATTCCGACGCGATCAGTGACTTGAAGTTGCAATACAGATATTGCTCCCGGGCATTTATAGATAACTCCACATTCAATGCTCATTCCTTGCGGTTTTATTAAACCAAGATAAGAAAACGACTTTATATATTTGCTAACAAAACAAACAATCTCATCTATTTCAAGTTGTATAAAGAAAGTGATTATTTGAGGGATTTCCCCCGGTTTATTGCGACCTCGCCGATTTATTTCCACAGCGATGAAAACTTTTAGAAAGAAATTCGCTCTGTGGCCGGCCTACCATTCGTTGGCTCGCTGCCCACACGTATATCAGGGTATCGAGTTGTAATTAAATCTTAGCGGCGCGTCCACCCCCAGGGGCAGGAAAAACCATTCGATTTCGCATCGTTCACCAGTACTTGGGGTGGCGGTTTTTTATGCCCTCGACACGACGAAAACAGTGAGGTCCCCCGTGGTAAAGAGAATCGCAGTGTGCGGTCTTGGATATGTCGGCCTGCCCGTGGCCGTGGCATTTTCCAGGCGTTTTGATGTCGTCGGCTTTGATGTGGACAAGCGGCGGATCACGAGCCTGAAAGAGGGTGAGGACTGGACCGGCGAGATCGAGCGTGATGCATTGCTGGCTTCCCCCATGCAGTTCACCGACCAGGTGAGCGAATTGGAAGGGTGCGATTTCTTCGTCGTGGCCGTGCCGACGCCGGTCGACGAGAAAAACAATCCTGATTTTTCCCTGCTGGTGCGCGCCTGCCGGTCGATCGGCCCGGTGCTGCGTCCCGGCTGCATCGTGGTTTTCGAATCCACCGTGCACCCCGGCGCGACCGAGGAAATCTGCGGTCCGGAGCTGGAAAAGGCATCGGGCCTGCGCTGCGGCGTGGATTTCAAGCTCGGCTATAGCCCCGAACGGATCAATCCGGGCGATCGCGAGCATCCGCTGGAGAAGATCGTCAAGATCGTGTCCGGCCAGGACGAGGAATCGCTGGAGATTATCGCGGGCGTCTACGAGCAGATCATCGACGCGGGCGTGCATCGCGCCTCTTCCATCAAGGTGGCCGAGGCCGCCAAGGTGCTCGAAAACACGCAGCGCGACATCAACATCGCGCTGATGAACGAGATGTCGAAGATCTGCGACCTGGTCGGCATCCGTACTTCCGAAGTGCTGGAAGCCGCAGGCACCAAGTGGAACTTCCTCAAGTTCACGCCTGGCCTGGTCGGCGGCCATTGCATCGGCGTGGACCCCTACTACCTGACGTCCAAGGCGCAGGAACTGGGCTACCACCCCGAAGTCATCCTGTCGGGTCGCCGGATCAACGACGGCATGGCCAGCCATGTGGCCTCGCGGGTAGTGCAGACCCTGGCCCGCAACGGCCGCCTGAACGCCTCGACCCGGGTCGGCATCCTGGGCATGACGTTCAAGGAAAACGTGCCGGACATTCGCAATTCCAAGGTGGTCGATCTGTATCGTGCCCTGGGCGACTACGGCATCACGCCGGTGGCCTGCGACCCGATGGTCGATGCCGAGCAGATGCAGCATGAGTACGGTATCAACCTCGTCAAGCGCGACCAGTTCCGCGACATGGACGTGCTGATCCTGGCGGTGCCGCACCGCGAAACCATGGACACCATCTGGGAAGACCTGCCGCAACTGGTCAAGGCCGGCGGCATGGTGTGCGACCTGAAGTCCGTGCTGGACAGCCGGCGGCTTCAGTCCGACCTCTTGTACTGGACGCTCTGAGTCCAGGCACCCGCAACCCATCACACAGGAGAGGCCCGGAATGACCGCCTTTACCATCGCTCCGATTGGCACCTGCCGTATTCATACCCCGCTGCGCGATGCCGTGGGACGCTACCCGATCAAGCAGCAGCTCGGGCGCAATTACGGTTTCGTGCATACCAGCGCCGAGGCGCTGCAGCAGGCCCGCTTCATGCTTGGCCAGGCCGAGATTCCCGCCGACGTGCAGCGCCTGATCTTCCGTCCGTCGAACGGCGAGCAGGCGCGACGCGGCGCGCACAAGCCGGCCGACCTGTACATGGTCGAGCTATCCTCGCGCAAGCTGCTGACCATCGGCGGCCATCCCATCCAGTCCAACTACCTGGTGCGCTACTTCAGCGAATTCTTCGCCGACCGCGCGCGCACCCGCACGTTCTGGTCCCAGGCCAGCGATGAACGGCTGGCCGAGCGACGCGCATGGCTGGACCAGGATCCCGTCTTCAAGAGCCTGTCCCCGGACAATCGCGAGTTGCTCGCCCGCATCGTCAAGCGTGAACAGACGGACGACGAGATCGAGCAGCAAATGCACGAGCTGGTCGATTTGCTGGGCCGCGACAAGATCGTGTTCGTGACGCACGTCAATGCCGTGACGCCTGACAATGTGCCGATCGAACAGCGGGCGCAGCTGATCGCCGCGGTGGCCGCCAGCGCGCAACGCATCGGCGTGCCGTGCTATGACCCGACGCCGCTGATGAACAAGATCGGGCAGGCCGACGCGATGGAAGACGGCGGGTTGGACCTGACGCACTACACGCCGCTGTTCGCCGAACGCCTGTACACCGAGTGGTTCAAGACCTTCGTGCGTCCGCGCCTGAGCGCCTCCACCCCGCAGTTGAGCGTGCCCAAGCTGGGCGCCGAAGAAAGCGCGGAGCGCATCGAGAAGATCTGGGACGCGGGCGAGCTGCGCGAAGCCTCGCGCCGCCTGCGCGACGTGCTGCGCCGCCATCCGGGCCTGCCCGACCACACGCTGCTGTTCGCGCGGATCCAGGAAGAGCTGGGCGACTACGAAGGCTCGCTGGCGCTGCTGGGCAGCGCGGACGGTACGCTGGCCACCGGCAGCAAGGCCGAGCAGATCCTGATGCGCAACCAGTTCAAGCTGGGCCGCCATGACGTGGCGCATTCGCTGGCCGCCGGCCTCCTGGGCGACGAAATCGAGACCCCGGAAATCGTGCGCATCGCGGCGATTTCCGCCGGTCACCTGGGGTATGTGGACGAAGCCCTGGGCAACTGGAAGCAGCTGTTCCGCATTTCTTCGCCGCAAGACCCGACCGCCACGGAGGCCGCCGACACCGTGCTCTCGCTGCTGCAGGCCGGCAGCGACATGGAAGCCACCTTGCGCTGGGCCCATGAAGTGCGTGCGGCCATTCCGTCGCATGGCCGCAGTTTCGCGATGCTGTGGCGCGACCGGTTGATTGCCGGCGACCGCGCGGGGCTGCGCGCGCTGGCGTCCGAGTCGCCTGCGCTCAAGGATGTGGAGGCGCTGGAGCTGGTCAAGGAAGCCTCCTGGCGCGGTTGCATCATGGCCGCAGCCGCGCTGGCCGTGTCCTGCAAACTGGCCGACACCCAGCAGGAAGACATTTCCGCCTGGCTGCGCACGCAATCCTCGACGTGGGCCGAGGAGGGCACGCAGGCGCTCGAGGAAGGCCGCCTGCGCGATGCCGCCGAGCGCATCTGCGCGCACCGCCTGCTCAATCCCGATGCACTGGCTGGCCTGCGCGCCAAGCGCGCCTTCGAGCGTGCGATGCGCCTGGGCGTGCGGGCCGCGCTGGTGGCGGGCAATCACAAGGAAGTGATCGACCTGACCGACATCGCGCTCGATACCCAGGTGGAGTTCCCCGAGCTGCACGCCATGCGCGGCCGCGCGGCCGACGCCCTGGGCGACAAACAGACCGCCATGCGGCACCTGGAGCAGGCGGCCGCCAATGAGTCAGCGCCTATCAGCACGCAGTTGCACTTTGCCCGCGTGGCGTTCAACGGCGGCTGGTACGGCGAGGCCATCGACGCCTACAAGATGGTCCTGGCCAACGCGTCGGCTGACCAGAGCGCGAAGGACGAGGCCGAACGCCAGCTCGGAAGACTGGGCCCGCGCGCCATCCGTGGCGCCCGGGAAATCCTGTCGGCCGGCGATCCCAAGGCGGCTTGGAACCTATTGGATCGCGTCGCGCAGTCCTGGCCGCAGATGACCGAAGTCGAGCACGAGAAGCGTCGCATCATTGCCGTCCTGTACGCCGAATCCCGCGCGCTGGAATCGTCCAGCACGACCGAGCGCCTGGCGTTGGGCGAGCGCATCCTGCAACTGGTGCCCGACGATCCCATCGGCCTGCGCCTGGCCGCCGTCGGCGCCATGCGTCTGCATCGCTTTGAACAGGCCTTGCCGTACTGGCGCGCGCTCCAGGAACGTTCCGACAATCCGGCCCAGTACGACCACTATATCCAGCGTTGCCTGGTGTGGATCGACAAGGCCAACCGTAGGAAGGCCGCATGAATCCACCACTGACTACCGAGCGCACGGACTCCGCGTCCGACCTTCAGCAGGTCCAGGCGCAGCTGGAGGAAATCGTCGCGGCATCGGGACGGGTCCAAGTCGCGCAGGCGAACCTGGCCGATGCGCAAGCGCTGGCGCGAGGCCACATGGCAGACTCCAAGGTCCGCTTCCTGCTGCTCAGGTTGAAGGAGGCGGCGGGCCTGAACGAGGGCATGTCCGAACAGTGGGCCACGCTGTTGCGGGAGTGCCCCGATGACCTGGAAATCGTGCGCTATCGCGCCACCCGCCTGGTCAAGGAGCGCCATGTCGAGGACGCGTTGTCCCTGGTCGACCGGCACCTGCCCGAGTCCACGGAAAACCCCGCCCGGCTGTTCGCCCGCGCCAAGCTGCTGAACGATATCCGCGCGTACGAACAGTCGGACGCATTGTTCCGCCGGCTGATCCTGCAGCATACGGACCGCAATATCCGCGTCGAGTTCGCCAAGCGCTTGCGCAAGCGCGGCCTGCTGGCCGACGCATTCGAGGTCATCGCGCCCGTGGCCCGGCACCTCGCGCCGGGCAGCAAGGCGGCGGAACTGGCCAATGGATTGGCCAATGACTATGCCTTTTATCAGCGCCTGGAACCCGAAACCGCGCTGAACGGAAAAGACATCCGGATCGTGTCGATGAAGCATGCCATCCTGCATTTTCGCGGCCGGCAGATTCCGGAATACTCGCCCGAGAAGCCCGTCTCGGTGGCGCTGGTGACGGGCAGCCTGGGCCCCGGGGGCGCCGAGCGGCAACTGACGCGGCTGGCCGGAGAACTGGCCCGCATGGCGGACGTGCCCCATCCTCGCCCCGCCGACGTGCCGATGAAGCCGGAAAAAGTCGAGGTGCTGGTCAAGCAGCATACCGAGCCGGCCGGCTCCAGCAAGAAGCAGGGGCTGGACTTCTTCCTGTCCGTGCTGGTCAAGGCGCAGATTCCGGTCACGGAAATCAACAAGCTGCCCGCGATCTCGGTGGCCCACCAGGCCGTGCCGGACGGTAGCCTGGGCCGCCTGCTGGAGCAATTGCCGCCGCCGGTCCACTACGGCGTGACGCGACTGGCGCCCGTCTTGCGCGCGAGCACCTTCGACGTGGTGAGCCTGTGGCAGGACGGCACCTGCCTGTTCGGCGCCCTGGCGGCCTTGCTGGCCGGCGCACCGACCATCCACCTGGTGTTCCGGGGATTGCCGCCGAACATCCGCAAGGACCGCTTCCGCGAAGAGTATCCCGAGCTGTACCAGGCCCTGGCTCAGGTGCCGGGCGTGCATTTCGTCAGCAACAGCCGCAAGGCCGCCGAGGCCTACGCGGATTGGCTCGGCATTCCCATCGTGCGCTTCCACGTGCTGTACAACGGCGTGCCGGACCTGGCCACCGATGCCGCGGCGACGGACCAGGAAAAGTGGCGCGCCTTCCAGGAAAGCACCGCCGACGCGACGGAGACCATCGGCGGCGTGTTCCGCCTGGAGCCGGACAAGCGGCCGCAACTATGGATAAAGCTCGCGGCGCTCTACCTGAAGCAGCGTCCGCAGGCGCGCTTCGTCATCGTCGGCGACGGCCGCCTGCACGAGAACATCGTGGCGCTGGCGCAGGAATTGTGCGTGATGGACCGGTTGCTGCTGGTCGGCTTGTCGAACCACGTGGGCTACTGGTATTCGCAGATGGATGCCAAGGTGCTGCTGTCGCGCTACGAGGGCCTGCCCAACGTGCTGATCGAAGCCCAATTGCTCGGCGTGCCGGTGGTCTCGACGCCGGCCGGCGGGGCGGGCGAGTGTTTCGAGGAGGACCAGACCGGCCACCTGCTGGGCGATGTCGAACATCCGGACCTGCACGAGGCCTGCGACAAGGTCGCCTCGATCGTGGATCGGGTGCGCGCCGACGCGAGCCTGAGGGCGCAAAGCCGCCATCGGGCGCAGACCCTGTTCTCGCTGGAGGCCATGCTGGCCAAGTTCCTGAGCCTGTGCATGCCGGCCATGCCCGAGTCGGAGAACGACGAGAGCATGGATATGCCGCCGATGCGCCTGATGCAGGCCTGAACGCCCGCCTTACCCAGGTCCCCTGGTTTCGAAGACAAAGGAAACTATGCAAATGAACGTCCCGGCCGCGGGCCCGCGCCGCCTCGCGGCGCCGGCCCTGCTGCTGATTACCGTGCTTACGCTCAGCGGCTGCCAGTTGCCGCGTTCCGGCCCCATGCTCAGTGAGGTGACAGGCGCCCACGACGCCAAGGACGTGGTCGTGATGCAGGCCTCGCGCGAGCTCGCGCGCGCGAGCCGGGTTGCCGAGGTCTCGGATTTTCCCGTGCGCTACCGCGACCTGACCCAGGCCGGTTTCGACCGCCTGGTGCCGGGCGACGGCGTCAACGTGAAAGTGTGGGAGCGCGGCGGGCTGGGCGTGTTCACGGCGGACCCGTCCGGCGTGAGCGACCTGGGCAACCAGGAACTGGACCGCAACGGCAATGTCGCGTTTCCCATTCTCGGCAAATTCCAGGCCGGCGGCATGACGCTGGCGCAACTGCACGACGCCATCGTCGGGCGCCTGAGCCGGCTGGTGGCCGGCGCCGACGTCAGCGTGACGCGCGTGGCCGACGCCCGCGGACAGATGGTGACGGTGCAGGGCAACCTGACCAAACCGGGCATGTATCCCATCACGCAGACCGCCCAGCGCCTGAGCAGCGCGCTGGCGCAGGCCGCGCCGGTGCAAACCAATCCGGAGCAACTGGTCGTCAGCCTGCGACGCGACAATCAGGTCGCCTCGGTGCGCCTGTCGGACATCTACCGCAACCAGAACAACGACATCCTGCTGCGCGCCGGCGACGTCATCACCGCGTACGAATCGCGCGAGTTCCTGACCGTGCTGGGTGCGGCGGGCAACCAGGGTCGCGTGGCCATCAGCAAGCGCAACTACAGCGTGCTGGACGCGCTGGCCGATTCCAAGGGCCTGGATGACCAGACGGCGGACCCGCGTTCGGTCTTCCTGTTCACGCCCGCGCAAGCCGGCGTCGACGGCAAGGCGGACCTGCTGCCAGTGGTGTACCAGTTCGACCTCACGCGCCCGGAACAGGTGGCGCTGGCCCGCGAATTCACCGTGCAGGAAGGGCAGGCGATCTATATCTCCGACGCCCCGTTCACCCAGGTGCAGAAGGTGCTGTCCGCGTTCCGCGTGACCATGAGCGCCGGCTTCAGCGCCACGCGGGCCATTGATTCGAATTCCGGCGGCTCCTCGAGCGGCGTCAGCCAGTAGCGTGTCGATGAGTAACGAGGATCGGATCAAGGGTTGGCGCGCGCGGAAAAAAGACAGCAGCTACGCGGTGGGATCGGGCGTCGACGCCTGGCGCCTGGACCCCGCCAAGCTGTTCGAGGCGAAGGCTGAGCCGGCCGTCCTGCTCAAGCCCTTGCTGGCGCGCCTGCAGGGCGAACCGCATGACTCGGTGGCCGCCCGGCGGGCGGTCTACGAGGCGGTGCAGGCCGAGCTGGACGCGGAGATTGCGCGCAGCAAGGTCGACGAGACGCTGGCGGATTTTTCCCGCCGGCGCCTGCGCATCATCGTGCGGCTGCTGGAGCAGGACATCCGCGCGGGCATCGAGGTATTCGCGCCAGGCTACATGCCCGCCCGGCTGGTGGCCGAAGACCAACGCCTGGCAGAGGCGCAGGCACGGCGCGAGCAGCGGCGCAAGCAGGACGAGGCGCGCGACGCGCGGCGTCATGCCTCGCGCAACGATATCGCGCTGGAAATGGCGTTACCCCCGGGCGAAGCTGGCGACCTGGCGATCCTGCGGGAGCGTCTGCAGGGACTGCATGCGGGCCATCATCCCCGTCCTGCCGGCCGCGGCTGGCCGGGCGGACGCACGCTGCTGGCGCTGTTCGTCTACCAGCTGCACGTGATGCATGGCGAGAGCCGGATCGCCCTGTTGTGGGCGTTGGTGGGGCCGGTCGTGCTGCTGACCCTGATTTCGTCGCTGTACATCCTGATGGGCACGCACTACATCCTGGGGATGGACGTGCAGACCTTCTCGCTGCTGGGCGCGACCACCTGGATCATGTTCCGGCAGATCATCTTCAGGAGCAGCACGGCGTACGTGTCGGCCCGCGGCCTGTTGAATTTCCAGGGCGTTTCGCCCTTGATGTGCGCGCTGGTGCAGGCGCTGCTGTACGTGTCGGTGTACCTGGTGGTGTTCGTGGTGCTGATCGGCGCCGGCCATGCGCTGGACCTCATCACGCTGCCCAAGAGCTGGCCGGGCTTCATGCTGTACGTGGTGCTGATGGCGTGCTGCGCCGCCGCGATGGGCCTGCTGTTCGGCGCGATCGCGACCTTCTGGCACTTCTTCCTGCGGCTGGCGCCGGTGATCGAGCGCTTCCTGCAGATTTTCTCCGGCGTCTTTTTCGTCTCGGAGCAGCTGCCGGAGCAATTGCGGCCCTGGATGCTGTGGCTGCCGTTCTCGCATGGCATGCAGCTGTTGCGATCGGCCTATTTCGACGCCTACACGTCGCAGGACGCGAGCCTGGGATATTTCCTGACCAGCCTGGTTTTCCTGATGGTGGTCGCCCTGGCGGCCGAGCGGCTGGCCCGTCCCAATATCCAGCCCATGTGAGGAACGACGATGATTCATCTCAATGGCGTGACGGATGAACCCCTGGCCTTCGGCAGCCGGCAGGCGCTGCTGGCCGGCGCCCATCTCGACATTCCCGTCGGCCGCTACGCCTTGCTTTCGCCCGCGCCGGAGCTGCATCGCCAGATCATCGACCTGCTGTGCGGCCTGCGTCCGCCGCGCCAGGGCTTCGTGCGGCACGAGGGCAACGTGTCCTGGGCCATCGGCCGGCAGGGCTTCATCCGTGGCAAGGCCAACGGCCTGAGCATGATCGAGCTGGTGAGCCAGATGTACGAGATCGATGCCGATGCGACGTACGAACTGGTGGCCGACCTGATCAGCGATCCCAGGAGCCTGAGCCGGCCGATGGAACATTGGCCGCTGTATGCGAGGCAGGAGTTTTCGTTCGCGCTGGCGCTGGCGCCGGCGTTCGACGTCTACGTGATCGAAGGGGCGATTCCCTTCGAACCCTGCCGTTTCACCCGTCTCTGGCTGGCGCTGTTCGAAGAACGCCTGGTCGGCAGGACGCTCATTCTTTCCAGTTACCGCCAGAATCAATTGGCGGACTATTGCCTGAAGGGCCTGATTTATGAACGAAGCGCACTCCGCATCGAAGACGACCTCGACCAGTGCATCCAAAAGTTCCCTCCGCGACGATCAAGAAGCGATTCCGGAACAGGCGACGACGTCCTCGGCGGCTTCGATGAGGGACAGCTCGGCTTCTGAGAGCGGTTCCGAGATCGAGCGTCGGCGCCGCGAACGGCAATCCACGCTGGAGGAGCGCCGCCGCCGTCGCTGGATCAATGTCCTCATTGTCGTCGCCCCGGTTGCCTTGGCCCTGGTCTACGTGCTGTGGGTCGCCACGCCCCGCTATGAAGCGGAATCGCGCTTTTTCGTGCAATCGGGATCCGGCCAGCAGGGCGGCGGCGGCATGGCGGCCAGCCTGCTCACCACGGGAAACTCGGGCGGCATGCTCGGCGGCTTCGTCGACGGCTGGGCGGTCAGTGACTTCCTCAAGTCGCGCGACTGCATGCGGCAGCTGGACAAGAAGATCGGCCTGCGCCAGTACCTGCTCAATGCAGGGATGGACCCCGCGAACCACCTGTCCGAGAACTCGAGCGAGGACGATCTCTATCGCGCCTACCAGGCCTCGGTCCAGGTTTCCTTCAATGCGCTCGAGCAGATCGACGTGCTGCGGGTGCGCGCATATTCGCCTGAAGACGCCGAGACCCTGTCCAAGGCCTTGATCGGCCTGGCGGAAGACTTCGTCAGCTCCATGAACGAAAAAGGCGTGGCGGACAAGCTGAAGGTCAGCGAGGAATCGGTCAGGCAGGCCGAACTGAAGGCGCTGGGCGCCCGCGAAGCCTTGACGGCATGGCGAACCACGCACGGCAATATCGACCCGACGGCCACGGTGGCCATGCTGCTGAACCTGTCGAGCCAACTTGAAACGGAACTGAGCAGCGCCCAGATCAACCTGGACAAGATCCGCGCGCTGGGCAACAAGGACCACTTCATGCTCAAGCCCGCCGAAACGCAGGTCACGGCCTTGAAGAAGCGGCTCGCCAGCGTGCGCCAGCGCCTGAGCGGCGAGGGCAACACGGAAGCGAAGCAATTGAAATCGTACGAAGCGCTGCGCAATACCCAGGCCTTCGCGGATTCGAACCTGACGCTGGCCCAGCAGTCGTACCAGCAGGCCATGACGGACACCCTGCGCTTGCAGCGCTATTTGTCCATCATCGCGCAGCCGGTATCCACGGACCGGCCCAGCAGCCCGCGCACGTCGGTGCTGCTGCTGCAGGCGCTGGCGCTGGGTTTCGTGCTCATGTTCGTCCTGCGCGCGGCGCTGGCTTTGCTGAGAGGATTGCGCCATGGTTGATACGACGATAGAACGCCCCGGCGCCGCCGCGGCGATGGCCGCCACTGCCGCCCCGGGTGGTGCGACTGACCGCCTGCGCGCGATCATCCAGCAGATACTGGAGTCGGATGACCCGTCGCCGGCCATGGCCGCGCTGGGGCCTGCGCTGGCGGGGGTTGAGGAGGGCTGGCGCGACGCGCGCCGCCTGCTGGTGTCGCCGCTCGTTCGGGCGGCGCGGTTGGAACTGGCGATCGCCGCGCTGGAACGGCTGGTCGACGCCTATCCGGCGCGCACCGACGACCGCCGCCTGCTCGCCAGCCTGCTGGGCCGTACCGAGCAGTGGGATCGCGCCATCGCTCAGGCGGATGCCGCCGCCACCATCGCGCCCGATGCCGGGGCGCTACAGGCCGCGCGGATACAGCTGCGCGTGCAGGCCGGGCGCATCGCGCAGGCCGCCGACGTTGCGCGCCAGACTGCCGCCCAGGCGCTTGCCGACCCCGGCGACGCGCACTGGTGGATGCTGGCTTATTCGCGCAACGGCGACACTGCTGAAGCGGCCGGCATTGCCATGGCCTTGCAGGCGGATGACCTGCCGAACGCGCGCGTGGCAACGGTGGCCGTGCGCGTCCTGCTCGACGACGACAGGGTGGAGGCGGCGATCCTGTTGGGCAATGCGACGCTGGACGCGGGACACGACTCCCCGGCGCTGCGCGCTTCGCTGGGGCTGGCCCATCTGCGGCGTGCCACCGACGACGACCGCAAGCTGCATGCCCTGGCGCACTTCGAGGCGGGCTTGAACGCGGCGCCGGCCGATGTGCGGCTGTTGACGCTTCATGGCGAAACCCTGCTGCGCGCCGGTCGCTACAAGGATGCCGTGGCGCCGCTGCGGCAGGCCATGGAATTGGCGCCGGACCTGGAGCAGACCCGCGCCTTGTACGCGCGCGCGCTGCGCTACACCCAGCAATACAAGGAAGCCGCCGACCAACTGCTGCACCTGGTCGAAAAATCCCCCGATAAGCCACTCTGGCAGCGCGCGGCCATCGGCGCGCTCTCGCAAGCGGGGCGCAAGCCGGAAGCCGAAGCCTTGTTCGAGCGATATGTCGCGCAACGCGCCCAAGGGCTGCCGCCGACGTTCCAGCAAGCGCTGGATCAGCTTGAGCAAAAGCTGGATTCCGCCCCGATACCGCAAGCCCGCCTGGACTGGGCCTGGTCGCTGCGCGGCGACGCCACGGCCGACCGCAAGCAGTGGGAGCGGCGCGCGCGCTGGGGTCACCTGGTGGATCACCTGCTGTTCGATTGGCTCGAATGCCGCGAAGACAGCATCGAGGAAGCCATGCAGATGCTGGGCGAGCTGGACACCGGCGAGCGCTTCTTCGCGCCGCTGCTGGCGGCCGGCCGGGGCGTGGTGGTCGCCACGGCGCACGTGGGTCCCATGTATGCCGGCCTGATGGCGCTGGAACTGCTGGGCATTCCTTCCCGCTGGCTGGCGACCGCGCCCAGCATCGCCCAGACCAGCTATGCCGCTGCCCTGATTTCCACCGCTGACCAGAGTGAAGCGCAGGTCGCCAAGGCCTGCATGCGCGCGTTGGGATCGGGCCAGGTGCTGTGCCTGGCCGTGGACGGCGCCGCCAACCCCGCCGCGCCGCGCACCGACTTCGAAGGGCAGTCGGTGACCTATTCCAGCTTCGCCGCCCACCTGGCGCATCGACAGGGCGTGCCGTCGGTGTTCTACGTGCCGCGCTGGGAAAACGGCCGCGTGGCCTACACGCTGGAGATGCTGCCTTCCGTCGAACCCGGCGAGAACGCCGACGCATATGCGCGACGCTGGCAACAGGCGTATTTCAAACATCTCAGCGCGCATGTGGCCGGCCCGCCGGAGAACCTGCGCCTGAGCGGCGGCATCTGGCGCCACGTGCAATCCGCGGATCGATCCGCGCAGCGTTAAGGAGTGAACGTCCATGAACCCAGAAAAGAGCTGGCCGACCCATCGCAGGCTGCTTCGCGCGTTGTCCTGGCTGCCTGTCCTGGGCCTGTTGTATGGCGGCGCGGCCGCGGCCAATGCATCCTGCCCCAGTCCGGATGAGCGCTGCCCATTCGTCTCCGAGCTGCTGCAGCAGCGCGAAGGCTATGGCGCCAAGGCCACCGGCGGCCTTGGGGGCCGGTTCATCGAGGTGACGTCTGACCAGGATTCTGGCGCGGGTACGCTGCGCGCCGCGTTGGCGCAGGCCAAGAAGGGGCCCACCTGGATCCGCTTCGCTTCCGACATGACGATCGTGCTGAACTCGCAGTTGCGCGTGCCATCGAACACGACGATCGATGGCCGTGGCAAGCACGTGGCCTTGATCGATGACGGGCTGGGCGTGTATGGCAGCCAGAACGTCATTCTTACGCACCTGACCATCGATGGCCGCCTGAATCGCCTGACGCAGGCCGTGAACATCGCCAACGACAGCCGCGACGTGTGGGTCGATCACATGGATCTGTCGCGCATGTCCGACCGGTTGCTCAACGTGAAGAACGGTTCCACCGACGTCACGATCTCCTGGACGAAGTTCCATAACTCGAACAAGGTCATGCTGCTCAACAACATCACCTCGAAGAACCTGTTCGAGAATTACGAACGTGATTCCATCGCGCGCGTGACGCTGCACCACAACTATTTCTTCAATACCGTGCAGCGCAACCCCAGGGGGCAGTTCGGCACGTTCCATCTATTCAACAACCTGCTTGAGAACTGGGATTTCTACGGCATGAGTTTCAGCTTGGAAGCGAAGGCGTTGGTCGAAGGCAATATCTTCAACAATGACGCCAAGCGCCAATGCGTGGAACCGGAGTTCTTCCCCACGGTGGAAGGCGTGAAGGTCAATTACTGCCGCTATATCCCCATGGCCGCCAAGCGCAGCGCGCTGGACAACGGGGCGTCGGACGAGGGCGCCTACCAGGAATTGAAAGCCAAGAACGGCTATACCCGCGACTACAAGGCGTTCCTGCGCCTGCAAGACAACCTCTACCTGGGGGATGCGAAACCCGTGCTGCAGGACTATCGTCCCGAGGCCGCACCAACGCCGCCTTATTGCTATGGGTATGAGAAGGCCACGGCGGAATTGGCGGACAAGATCCGCAAACATGCCGGGAACACGAGCGGCGATACGCCGCTGCCCGCATCGCGGGTGGGGGCGGGCTGCGCGAAATGAGCGGCGGCGGTGACACGCAGAGCCGCGTCAGGCCTGGTGCGACAAGGGCCGATCAAGAATAGGCGCGATGCGTTCGGGGGGCGGCGTTACCCGCCATGAGGCGCGGCGGCGCAGCGCGCCGAACAGCTTGAGTCCTTGCGGCCAGTCTTCCAGGCCGCTCTCGGCGTTGATGTGGCCGGCGCCGGGAATCACGACGACGCGGCTACCCCACTCTTCGGCGAAATGACGTGCGCGTTCCAGTCGACAATACGGGTCGTTGTCGCTGGCCACCACCACGCTCTGGAACGGCAGCGACTGCCGCGGCACCGGCGCGAAGCCGCGCAGGCAGTCGGGCGCATCGGGCCGCTCGACGTCGGCGGGGGCCACCAACAGCGCGCCGGCCACCTTGGCCCGCAGCGGCACCGGCAGCGCCGCGCTGATCAGGCAGCCCAGGCTATGGGCGATCAGCAGTACCGGGCTGCGGGCCTGGTCGACCTGCGCCGCCAGCGTGGAAATCCATTCCGCGCTGACCGGATTTTCCCAGTCGCGTTGCCGTACCCTGACCGCGTGCGGCAGCAGGGCCGCCCAGCGCGATTGCCAGTGTTCGGGTCCGGAGTCTTTCCATCCGGGGACGATGATCGGTTGGAGTCTCATGGCGGCCATGATGCCGCGCCGTCTTAGTAACGCAAACGAATAAATGCGCTTTTGCATATACGGCGGCGGGCATAAAGGAAATCGGCCGGGGAGAGGGGCGGCGCCGGGGTCGCCGATGCGGCACCGCAATATCGAAACCTCGCCCAAGTCGGGCCGGAACCCCCTGCAAATGCCGGTATTTTTCAGTGTATGCTTGCCGTGCTAATGCAACGTAACGGGGCGTGACCAACACATTTCCGGCTGTCCGCCCGTGCGAAAACCAACGATTACAAGCCATTAAAGGAGTCCACTCATGAAGCAAGCATTTCGTCTGACCCCGGTCATCGCGGCGCTGGGCGTCGCCGCGGGGTTGGCGTTCAGCGCCGGCGCGCAGGCGCAGACCATCAAGATCGGCGTGGTGGGCCCCACCACCGGCGCGGTCACCCAGTACGGCGACATGGTGCGTGAAGGCGTCGACACGGCGGTCGAGCGTATCAACGCCGCCGGCGGCATCAATGGCAAGAAGCTGGAAACCGTGGTCATCGACGACGGCTGCGAACCCAAGCAGGGTCCGGTCGCCGCCAACCGCGTGGTCAACAGCAAGATCGGCTTCGTCGTCGGCCACGTCTGCTCGGGCGCCACCATCGCCGCCGCCGACGTCTACAACAACGAAGGCGTGGTCATGGTCACGCCGTCGGCCACGTCGCCGGCCCTGACCGACGGCAAGAACTACGAGTTCATCTTCCGCACCATCGGCCGCGACGACCAGCAAGGCCCCGCCGCCGCCAAGTTCATCCTGGACAAGATCAAGCCCAAGAAGGCCGCCGTGCTGCACGACAAGCAGTCGTACGGCCAGGGCATCGCCACCGCGGTCAAGAACGACCTGGAGAAGGGCGGCGTGCCCGTCGCGATCTTCGAAGGCATCAACGCCGGCGACAGCGACTACTCCGCCGTCATCACCAAGCTCAAGAGCCAGGGCGTGGACTTCGTCTACTACGGCGGCTACCACCCCGAAATGGGCCTGCTGCTGCGCCAGGCGGCCGAGCAGGGCGTGAAGGCCAAGTGGATGGGTCCGGAAGGCACGGGCAACCCGGACATCAACGCCATTGCCGGCGACGCCGTCGAAGGCATGCTGCTGACGCTGCCGGCCGACTTCACCCAGAACGCCGCCAACGCCGAGATCGTCAAGGCCTTCGCCGCCAAGAAGCGCAATGCGGCCGGCGCGTTCCAGATGACGGCCTACACCGCCACCCAGGTCATCGCCGACGGCATCAAGGGCGCCGGCAGCGAAGACCCGACCAAGGTCGCCAAGTACCTGCACGCCAATTCGTTCGACACGCCGATCGGCAAGGTCAGCTGGAACAAGCAGGGCGACCTGACGAACTTCCAGTTCGACGTGTTCGTGTGGCACAAGGACGGCTCCAAGTCCGTCTACAAGTAAGCACCTGGCGTGCGCCGGGCGGCCTTGCCGCCCCGGACGCGCGCCGGGCGCCAGACCCTTCGGCCGGGCCGGAAGCAGCGTCTTCCCGCCCGGCTTTTGCGTGGGCGGCTGCCTTCGGGAACCGATCGGCCGGTCCCCCGGTCGAACGCCGCTTGCGCGGTTTTGCGTAGAATGCGGCCAAATCGAACTCTCTTTTCCTGTCCGGACACCCCATGACCAAGGCCTTGCTAGTCGAAGACGATCCGAAGCTGTCGCGCCTGATCGCGCAGTTTCTGGAGCAACACGGGTTCAATGTCGCCCAGGCCTACCGCGGCGACCACGCCGTGGAGGCTTTCCGCCGCCACGACCCCGCGATCACCATCCTGGACCTGATGCTGCCCGGGCGGGACGGCCTGCAGGTCTGCCGCGATCTGCGCGCCTTTTCCTCGGCGCCGATCCTGATGCTGACGGCCCGCGAAGACGACCTGGACCAGATCCTGGGCCTGGAGTCCGGCGCTGACGACTACGTCATCAAGCCGGTCGAGCCCCGCGTGCTGCTGGCCCGCATCCGGGCGCTGCTGCGCCGCCACAGCCAGCTCGAGGAACCGCCGGAGCGCCTGGAGTTCGGGCCGCTGGTCATTGACCGGCGCACCCGGGCGGTGATCCACGCCGGGGCCGAGGTCGACCTGACCACCATGGAATTCGAGATGCTGTGGGCGCTGGCCAGCCAGGCCGGCCAAGTGCTCACGCGCGACGACCTGCTCAATGCCGTGCGCGGCATCGAATTCAATGGCCTGGATCGCAGCGTCGACGTCTGCGTCAGCAAGCTGCGCCGCAAGCTGGACGACGATCCGCGCGATCCGGCCCGCATCAAGACCGTGTGGGGCAAGGGCTATCTGTTCTCGCCCAAGGCGCACGAGGGCAGCGATGATTAAATTCGTCCTGCGGCTCTTCGTGGTGCTGGCGGTGGGTTTCGTGATTTCGAACGAAGTCGTGGATCGATCCGCCAACTACCTGTTCGAGCCGGTCAGCGACGCCTATACCCGCGAGTCGGTGCGTGGCCAGATCCACAGCCTGGTGCAGGAACTGTCCAAGATCGATCCGGCCGCCCGCGCGGCCCACATCGAGCAGCACCTGGCGCCGTACTACGGCTTGGCACTGCGGGTGTTCAACGCCTCGGACTACAACGCCAGCGACAAAGAGCGCCGTATCGCGGCCCAGGGCGATTTTTTCATCCGCGACAAGTTGCAGACCTTCGTGGCCGCCATTCCCGGCCCTGGCCACCAGTGGCTGGAGGTCAAGCTGCCGCCGGAGCCGTCGTTCGGTCCCTGGGTGGTGGCGGCGGTGTATTCGGCCCTGGGTTTGTTGCTGTGCGCGTTCATGCTGGTGTGGGCGCTGCCCATCTGGCGCGACCTGGAAGCCCTGAAGACCGCAGCGCTGCGGATGGGGCAGGGCGACCTGCAGGCCCGCGCCCGCCTGTCGCGGCATTCCAGCATCGGCAACCTGGGCGACACCTTCAACCAGATGTCCGAGCGCATCGCCGCGCTGATCGGCAACCAGCGCGAACTGACCAACGCCGTCTCGCACGAACTGCGCACCCCCATCGCGCGGCTGACGTTCGAACTGGACATGATCGGCCGCGCCGACGAGCCGGCCGAGCGCGCGCGTTTGATCGAAGACATGAAAAGCGACGTCGCCGAGCTGGACAGCATGGCTTCCGAACTGTTGATGTACGCGCGCCTGGAGCACAAGAGCGACGGCGTGGCGCTGCAAACGCAGGACGCGCGCAGCTGGCTGGATTCGGTGGTGCAGCACGCGGGCTTCGAAGCCGGGCAATCCGGCGTGCGTTGCGAGGTTGTGCTGTGCCAGGTGGCCGAGGTGCACCTGCACCAGCGCTACATGACGCGGGCGCTCTTGAACCTGCTGCAAAACGCCATCCGCTACGCTGGCGGCCGGGTTCAGGTCAGCCTGATATCGCCCGCGCCACGCGAATACGTGCTGATGGTCGACGATGACGGCCCCGGCATCCCGCCTGCCGACCGGGTACGTATTTTCGAGCCCTTCATCCGCTTGGACGAAAGCCGCGACCGCGTCACCGGCGGCACCGGCCTGGGCCTGGCAATCGTGAACCGGGTCGCCCGCTGGCACAACGGCACCGCCGAGGCCGCTGACAGCCCCCTGGGCGGCGCCCGTTTCATCGTCAGCTGGAAGGCGGCCTGATCCTGCCGCGCGGGTTTTCCCGCCGGGCAGGCGGCGCGACGTAAACAAACTTCACAATCTGCCCGGCCATTCTTCACAAACTCCCTACAAAGCGGGAAAGATCGGCGCGGCGTCCCTGACTAGCATGACGGCAGTTCTCCCAAGAGGAAGTTGCGCCCGTCATGTTTTCGCTTACCCGCCTGGCCGCCGTCGCCATGCTCCTGATCGCCGCAGGCGGTTGCCAGGGCATGGCGCCGGCCGCGCCGCCCGCCATCGCCAAGGGCGATTACCCGGCGGTGGTGGCGTACCTGAAGCAGCGTATCGCCCACGACATGGGGGTGCAGCAGGTGCCGGGCCTGTCGATCGCCATTGTCGATGACCAGCGCATCGTCTGGACCAGCGGCTTCGGCTACGCCGATGCCGCACGCCACCGCAGCGCCACCGGCGACACGCTGTACCGGGTCGGCGCGCTTTCCAAGATCGTGACCGCCGCGGGCGTGCTGCGCGCCGCCGACGACGGCCGCCTGTCGCTCGACATGCCGGCCGCCGACTCCCTGCCGCAATGGGAATTCGAACCGCGCCGCGCCGCCATGCACTGGATGGGCACGTATCCGTTCACCGCCCGGCGCCTGTTGGCCCTGCGCCCGGACACGCTGGAGGACACCATGGGCCGCGCTCGCGCCGACATGGGCTACGCCTTGCTGGGCGACATGGTCGCGCACGTGGCCGACGAGCCCTTCGACACCTACGTGCGACGCACGCTGCTGCAGCCGCTGAACATTCCGCGCACCGGCTTTCGGCTGGCCATTGAAAACGACGAATCGCGCGAGCTGCGCGCGGCCGGCTACCGCCGCGGCGTGCCGTGGGTGGAAACGCCGCAGTCCAACGAGGCCGCCGACGGCCTGTGGGCCAGTTCCGCCGAGATGGCGCGCTTTTCCAGCATGTTGTTCGCCGGCGGCACCTACAAGGGCCGCCGCGTCCTGAAAAACGAATCCGCCAGCGCCGTGCTGAACCTGGAAACCGTGGCCAATGGCATGGACCTGGAATGCCGCCTGGCGCTGTCCTGGCTGGCCGCGCCCTGCGATGCCGACTACATCGCAGGCGACGCGCTGCGCGAGCACAGCGGCGCGACCGAAGCGTTTCATGCGCGCTGGGTGCTGGCGCCACGCGAAAAACTGGCCGTGCTGGTGATGAGCAATGCCGATACGGCCGAACCGCTGGTGGCCTCGGTCTCCAGCCTGGCGATGGATCTGATGCGCCAGGCAAAGCTTGGCCCGGCGCAAGAGTAAGCCCGCGCCGCGCAGCCGCGGCGCGACCAAGTTTCCCCCCTCAACCTCGTTTCCTGGATGTACTTATGAAGCGATATCCCGCTCTGTCCTTGATGCCGCGCCGCGCCGGCGCTGCGTGTCTGCTGGCTTGTTTGCCGGCGTTGTCGTACGCCGCCGGCGAGCTGGTCGCCGACAACTCGGTCTACAGCTCGCGCGGCGCCAGTTCGCGCGGCATCGACGTGCCGACCGGCATCGACAAACCGGCCGACGAATGGAAGTTCTACGGCACCCTGGGCGTGGGCTACGCGCCGCGTTACAGCGGCAGCGATGAAAGCGCGGCATTGCCGGTGTTCGGGCTGGGCATCCGCAGCCCGAGCGGCTTCTTCCTGGACACGACGCACGGTCTGGGGTGGGAAACGCAGGCGCTCAGCAGCACGTTCCGCTTCTACGTCGCGCCCAGCGCGTCGCGCAAGGACCACAAGAGCGGCTTCCAGGGCTCGAACAAACTGCGTGGCTTGGGCGACATCAAGAGCCGCGCGCAGATCGGCATGGACGCCGAGACAACGCTGGGCCCGGTGACGCTGTCGGCCACCGTGGCGCACGCCTTCAAAAAGGGCGACGACCGCGATGTGGGCAGCGCCTACACGCTGTTCAACCTGGGCGCCAGCACCACGGTGTATGAAGGCTCCGCGGGTTCGCTGTCGTTGGCCTTGACCGGCAACTTCGGCGACGGCAACTACATGCGCACCTGGTACGGCGTCAGCGACCGTCAGTCGTCCAAGTCGGGCTACCGCAGCTACAACCCCAAGGGCGGCCTGGAAAGCGTTGGCCTGGGCGCCACCTGGGCGCTGCCGCTGAGCAAGGAATGGTCGTGGTCGGTGATGGCCGAAGCGCGCCGCCTGTATGGCGATGCGGCCGACAGTCCCATCGTGAAGGACCGCAACCAGTACTCGGTCGGCACGGCGGTGACTTACACGTATTAAGGAAGGGCGCCTTTCCCCGGGCGGGGAAGGGCGGATGCGGGCGCGGCGGGCAATAGGTCGCTGCGCCCGCCAGGAAGGGCCTACAGGCCTTCGACGCGGCGGCCGGTGTCGGCCTCGAACCAGTGCAGCGGGTGACGGCCGTCCGGGCCGACGTTGACGCGGTCGCCCACTTTGGCCGAGGACTCGGACAACTGGCGGGTGGTGCAGCGCACGACCAGCGTGGTCTTGCCGCAGCGGCAGTGCACCAGCTGTTCGGAACCCAGCGTTTCGACCATTTCGACTTCAGCCGGCACGCCTTGCGTGTTCAGCAGCATGTGCTCGGGGCGCAGGCCCATGACGACCTTGCGGCCGCGCACCTGGGCGGGCACTTGCAGCGGCGAGATCTCCAGCGCCAGGCCGTCGGCGGTCTGCACGGTGCCGTCGCCGGACACGTTCACTTCCATCAGGTTCATGGGCGGCGAGCCGATGAAGCCGGCCACGAAAGTCGAAGCGGGTTTTTCGAACACTTCCATCGGGGTGCCGATCTGCTCGGGCACGCCCTGGTACATGACGATCATGCGGTGCGCCAGCGTCATGGCCTCGACCTGGTCGTGCGTCACGTACAGGCTGGTGGTGCCCAGGCGGCGGTGCAGCTTCATGATTTCCAGGCGCATCGCCACGCGCAGCTTGGCGTCCAGGTTCGACAGGGGTTCGTCGAACAGGAACACCTTGGGTTCACGCACGATGGCGCGGCCCATGGCCACGCGCTGGCGCTGGCCGCCGGACAGGGCGCGCGGACGGCGGTCCAGCAGGTGGCCCAGTTCCAGGATCTGCGCGGCGATGTCCACGCGCTTCTTGATCTCGTCCTTGGAGAACTTGCGGATCTTCAAGCCGTAGGCCATGTTCTCGAACACGGTCATGTGCGGGTAGAGCGCGTAGTTCTGGAACACCATCGCGATGTCGCGTTCGGCGGGTTCCAGCGTGTTGACGACCTTGTCGTCGATCACGATGTCGCCGCTGGTCACGGTTTCCAGGCCGGCGACCATGCGCATCAGCGTGGACTTGCCGCAGCCCGAGGGGCCGACGATGACGATGAATTCACCGTCCTTCACATCCATGTCGATGCCATGGATGACCGGCACGTTGCCGGCGTAGGTTTTCTTTACGTTGCGAAAGCTGAGAGTAGCCATGAGTTATTCGTATTCGGAGTCGTTGTCGGGTGGGCTTTAGTGGGCAATCGTTACTTTTCAGTATCGACCAGACCCTTGACGAACCATTTCTGCATCAGGATGACGACCAGCGCCGGCGGGATCATCGCCAGCATGGCGGTGGCCATGGTGATGTTCCATTCGGTCACGCTGTCGCCGCCGCTGATCATCCGCTTGATGCCGATGACGACGGGGTACATGTCTTCCTGCGTGGTCACCAGCAGCGGCCACAGGTATTGGTTCCAGCCGTAGATGAACTGGATCACGAACAGCGCGGCGATGCTGGTCTTGGACAGGGGCAGCAGCACGTCGCGGAAGAACCGCACGGGGCCGGCGCCGTCGATGCGGGCCGCTTCGATCAGCTCGTCCGGCACCGTCAGGAAGAACTGGCGGAACAGGAACGTGGCCGTGGCCGAGGCGATCAGCGGCAGCGTCAGGCCGGCGTAGCTGTTGAGCAGGCCGAGGTCTGCCACCACCTTGTAGGTGGGCGCGATGCGCACTTCGACCGGCAGCATCAGCGTGACGAAGATCATCCAGAAGAAGAACATGCGGCCGGGGAAGCGGAAATACACCACCGCGAAGGCCGACAGCAGCGAGATGGCGATCTTGCCGATGGAAATCGCCAGCGCCATGATCAGGCTGACGTACATCATGCGGCCGACCGGCGCGCCGGACGAACCGCCCGACGAGCCGCCGAACAGTGCCTGCATGTAGTTATCGACGAAATGCGGACCGGGGATCAGCGACATCGGCGCTTGCGCGACTTCCTGTGCGGTCTGGGTGGACGCGACGAAAGTGACGTAAAGCGGAAATGCCACCATCGCCACGCCGCAGAGCAGAATGACGTGGGCCAGAATATCCAGCCAGGGACGGCGTTCAACCATTGTTTGTAGCCTCGGACAAAATCAATACTGCACTTTGCGGTCGACGTAGCGGAACTGCACGACCGTCAAGGCAATCACAATGAACATCAGCACCACCGACTGGGCCGCGGACGAGCCGAGGTCCAGGCCGCGGAAGCCGTCGCTGTACACCTTGTAGACCAGGATCGAGGTCGACGTGCCCGGACCGCCCTGCGTGGTGGTGTCCACCACCGCGAAGGTGTCGAAGAAGGCATAGATGATGTTGACCACCAGCAGGAAGAAGGTGGTGGGCGAGAGCAGCGGGAACACGATGCTCCAGAAGCGGCGCGACGGGCTGGCGCCGTCGATGGCGGCGGCTTCGATGAGCGAGCGCGGGATCGATTGCAGGCCGGCCAGGAAGAACAGGAAGTTGTACGAGACCTGCTTCCAGACGGCGGCGATCAGCACCAGGATCATGGCCTGGTTGCCGTCCAGGCGCGGGTTCCAGTCGACGCCGGCCTGGCGCAGGGCCACGGCCAGGATGCCGACCGAGGGCGAGAACAGGAACAGCCACAGCACGCCGACCACGGCGGGCGCGACGGCGTAGGGCCAGATCAGCAGGGTCTTGTAGAGGCCGGCGCCGCGGATCACGCGGTCGGCCATGACGGCCAGCAGCAGCGACACGCCCAGGCCGACCACCGCGACCAGGATCGAGAACACCGCCGTGACACGGAAGGAATCGAGGTAGGCCTGCTGCGAGAACAGTTCCATGAAGTTGTCGAGGCCGACAAATTCGGAGGACAGGCCGAACGCATCTTCCAGCCGCATCGACTGCCACATGGCCTGGCCGGCGGGAAGGAAGAAGAAGACCACGGTAATGACGATCTGCGGCAGGAGCAGCAGATAGGGCAGGGTCTTATGCCCGAAGACGACACGTTTTTCCATAGGGGGAACCCAAGGTACGAAAAGCGGCGGTTGGATTAACCGCCGCCTGAAACAGCTTGCCGAGCGTGCCGGGCTGGCGTGTCAGCCTGGCTTAGGGCGCCCGAAAGCGCCGGCGCCGACGAAAACACGATAGGCTTAAAGCCCCAAAAAAACCAGGGCTTTAAGCCTCGTTTGCTATGACCAGGCCTCCTGCAAGTCCCTGTCGCGAAAAGAGAAATTCGCGGGCAGGGGCGTTTCGGAAGCCCGGAAAGGGCGTTACTTTACACTCTTCTCGAACTTTTCCAGCAGTTCGTTGCCGCGCTTGACGATGTTTTCGGCGCCGTCCTTGGCCGACACCTTGCCGGACACGATGCGTTCGATTTCAGCGTCTTCGATTTCACGGATCTGCGGCAGGAAGCCCAGGCGCAGGCCACGCGATTGCGCGGTGGTTTCGACGTTCAACTGCTTGACGCCGACTTCGGTACCCGGGTTCTTGTCATAGAAACCGTCTTTCTTGGTCAGCTCGTAGGCAGCCTTGGTGACCGGCACGTAGCCGGTCTGCTGGTGCCAGCGGGCGGCGATTTCGGGGCTGGCCAGGAACTTGAAGAACGCGGTCACGCCCTTGTAGGTTTCCGGCTTCTTGTTGGCGAAGACCCACAGCGAAGCGCCGCCGATGATGGTGTTCTGCGGCGCGCCCTGCACGTCGCCGTAGTAGGGCAGGGTCGAGGTGCCGAATTCGAACTTGGCGTTCTTGGCGATGTTGGCGCGCAGGCCCGACGAACCGGTGATCATGGCGCACTTGCCGCTGATGAACAGCGAGTTCGGCTCGTCGCCGCGGCCGCCGTACATGAAGATGCCTTCCTTGCCCAGCTTGGCCAGGTTTTCCAGGTGGCGCACGTGCAGCGGGGTGTTGATGGCGATGCGTGCATCCAGGCCGCCAAAGCCGTTGTCCTTGGTGGCGTACGGCACGTTATGCCAGGCCGAGAAGGTTTCCAGCTGGACCCACGACGGCCAGGACGTGGTGTAGCCGCATTCCTGGCCGGCGGCCTTCAGCTTCTGGCCGGCGGCGGCCAGCTCTTCCCAGGTCTTGGGAGGCTTGTCGGCGTCCAGGCCGGCCTTCTTGAAGGCGTCCTTGTTGTAGTAGAACACCACGGTCGAGCTGTTGAAGGGCATCGACACCAGCTTGCCGTCGGCCGACGAGTAGTAGCCGGCCACGGCGCCGATGAATTCCTTCGGGTCGATCGGGTTGCCGACTTCCTCGGACATCTGCTGCACCGGCTTGATGGCGCCCTTGGCGTACATCATGGTGGCGGTGCCGACTTCGAACACCTGGAGGATGTCCGGGGCGTTGCCGGCGCGGAACGCGGCGATGCCGGCGTTCATCGATTCGCCGTAGTTGCCCTTGTAGACGGCCTTGACCTGGTAGTCGGGGTTCTTCTTGTTGAACTCGTCGACCAGGCCGTTCACGCGGTCGCCCAGCGCGCCTTCCATCGAGTGCCAGAACGTGATTTCGGTGGCCGCGTGCGCGGAGGCGCCGGCAAAGGCCGCCATCACGGCGGCGAAGGTAAGGGCAATTCGGTGGGATCGCATGAGAGGTTTCCTCCAGTTGGTCGTGTCGCGACCGGGGTTGTCCCGGCGCGGAAAACACGTCACCTTATGAATTGTTTGTGACAAAACCGTGACTTTCACATCACTTAAAACGCCTGTCAAATTGCGCGTTTCAGGCGCGAACGAACATTTTCTTTTTTTTCCAGGGTAAGCCTGCCGGTTTACAATCGCATCCTATGAAAAACGAACTTTCGATTGCGTTCATCGGCGGCGGCAATATGGCCGCCGCGCTGGCCTCGGGTCTTGCGGGCAAAGTATGCCCCGCCGGCAGCATTCATGTCATTGACATTAACCAGGATTCGCACGCTGCCTGGCAGGCTCGCGGCATGACCACCGCGACCGCCCCGGACGAGGCCCTGGCGCGCTGCCGCGTATGGGTGTTCGCGGTCAAGCCACAGAACATGAAAGACGTTGTGGCTTCCACGCGTCAGTGGTTGCGCGACGACACTTTGGTGATAAGCGTGGCGGCCGGGATACGCGCCGACACCCTGGCGGGCTGGCTGGGCACGCCCGAGGCGCCGTGGCGCCGCCTGGTGCGCTGCATGCCCAACACGCCGGCGCTGGTGGGCGCCGGCATCACCGGCCTGGCGGCGCTGGATGGCGTGGGGCAGGCCGACCGCGACCTGGCCGCCACCATGCTGGCCAGCGTCGGCGAGGTGGTCTGGGTGGCCGATGACGCGGCGCTCGACGCCGTGACGGCGCTGTCGGGCAGCGGCCCGGCCTATGTCTTCCTGTTCCTGGAAGCCCTGATCGCCGGCGGCCAGAAGGTCGGCCTGACGGCCGAGCAGGCGCGCCAGCTGGCGCTGGGCACCTTCGCCGGCGCCACCAGGCTGGCGGCGGAATCCTCCGAACCGCCCTCGGTGCTGCGCGAGCGCGTCACCTCCAAGGGCGGCACCACCGCCGCGGCGCTGGCCGCGTTCAACGCCGCCGGCTTTGCCGGCATCGTCGAGGACGCCATGGCCGCGGCCGCGCGGCGTTCGCGCGAGCTGGCCGAGGAGTTCGGCAAGTGAGCCACGCCGTTGCGCGCTTTGCCCCCATGAGCCGGGCGCAGTTCGGCATCGCCGTGCTGTGCATGCTGGTGGTGGTGGTGGGCTCGAACATCCTGGTGCAGGTGCCGCTGAACGACTGGCTGACCTGGGGCGGCCTGTCGTATCCGGTGGCGTTCCTGGTGACCGACGTACTGAACCGCCGTTTTGGCCCTGCCGCCGCGCGGCGCGTGGTGTGGTTCGGTTTCGCCGCGGCGCTGGCGGTGTCGGTGTGGGTGGCCTCGCCGCGCATCGCGCTGGCCTCGGGCCTGGCGTATATCTGCGCGCAACTGGTCGACATCCAGGTGTTCGACCGCCTGCGCGACCAACGCTGGTGGCGCGCGCCGCTGGTGTCCGGGGTGCTGGGCGCCGTGCTCGACACCGCGGTGTTCTTCAGCGTGGCCTTCGCCGCCACCGGCACGCCGTGGGTCACCTGGATGGCGGGCGACCTGGCCGTGAAGCTGGCGGTCAACATCAGCATGCTGGCGCCGTTCCGGGCCCTGATGTGGAACCTGGCCAAGCCGGCCAACGCCTGATTTTTATTTTCGAAAATCGTCCCGGATTATTAACGGGATAATCATTATCCGTAAGACTCGCGTAAGTACTGTATGAAAACGCGAAATCAAACGTCGTATTAATGATTATTCATATAAATCACCGGCCACGATTTGTCCGCCGGCGCCAGTGGCTTTCCAAGGCGCCGGGCGGATTTCTCCTGCGATTTCACGCACTTGTAGGACTCATGCGTCACGATTAAAGGTTTGTCGTGAAATATTGGGGATTACACGCAGTGACAGTATGTCTGCTTGCTTCCAGAATACCGCCCACACCGTGTTTTTGCCCAAGAAGCCGGCGACGGGCGATGCGGGTTTAGGGGTATCCACCCGATAAACCGGATCGAACAGAGCCGCTCAAAACCTCGCTGGAGAACTCCGCATGAAGTTTCTGCATCGCCTTACCCCGGTAGCTATGGCATTTGGGGCGCTCGCCCTGGCAGGTTCCGTGCACGCCGCCGATACGATCAAGATCGGCATCCCGCAACCCATGACGGGTCCCAACACCCAGTACGGCGACCAGATCCAGGCTGGCGCGCTGACGGCCATCGAGACCATCAACGCCAAGGGCGGCGTCAAGGGCAAGAAGCTCGAACCCATCCTGATCGACGACGGCTGCGAACCCAAGCAGGCCGTGCCGGCCGCCAACCGCGTGGTCAACTCCGGCGCCAAGTTCGCCGTGGCCCATGCGTGCTCGGGCGTGACCGTGGCCGCCGTCAACGTCTACGAACAGGAAGGCATCGTCGGCATCACCCCGGGCGCCACCTCGCCCCTGGTCACCGACACCATCAAGCCGCACTTCTTCTTCCGCACCATCGGCCGCGACGACCAGCAGGGTCCGTACGCCGCGCGCTACATCGCCAACACCCTCAAGCCCAAGAAGGTCGCCGTGCTGCACGACAAGCAGACCTACGGCTCGGGCGTGGCCACCCAGGTCAAGGACACCCTGGCCAAGGAAGGCGTGAACGTGGCGCTGTTCGAAGGCATCAACGTCGGCGACAGCGATTACTCGGCCATCATCACCAAGCTCAAGTCGGCCGGCGTCGACCTGGTCTACTTCGGCGGCTACCACCCCGAACTCGGCCTGCTGCTGCGCCAGTCGCGCGAGCAGGGCCTGAAGGTCCAGTTCATGGGTCCGGAAGGCACCGCCAACCAGGATCTGGTGGCCATCGCCGGCCCGGCCATCGAAGGCCTGCTGGTCACGCTGCCCGCCGACTTCACCAAGCTGCCGGGCAACGAAAGCATCGTCAAGGCCTTCAAGGACGCCAAGCGCGATCCGGACGGCGCCTTCCAGATGCCGGCCTATGCCGCCGTCCAGATCCTGGCCGACAGCATCAACGCGGTGGGCGAAGACCCCGCCAAGGTGGCCGACTACATGCACAAGACCACGTTCAACACGGGCATTGGCAAGGTCGAGTACGACGCCAAGGGCGATCTGAAGAACTTCGAGTTCGCTGTTTACAAATGGGATAAGAACGGCAAGAAGACCCAGCTGTAAACTCCCGCGATTGTCGCCGGCGCGGTGCCGGCGTGAAGGGCCTGTCGTTGTCGTTGTGCCGTAATCCGCGTAGCGATGCGCCAAAAGCGCTGTGCGGCCGGCAGGCGGTGACGACAGGCCCTTATAAAATACGCCCAGGTTTCCGGCTCCGGGTCTCTCTACCGGAGCCGGAACTATTTGGAGCAAGAGAAATAATGTCCGACCTCATACCCCAACTTACCCAGCAATTCTTCAACGGATTGTCTCTGGGCGCGATCTATGCGTTGATTGCCATCGGCTACACAATGGTCTACGGCATCATCGGTATGATCAACTTCGCTCACGGCGAAATCTATATGATCGGCGCCTATGTCGGCCTGGTCACCCTGACGGCCATTGGCACCGGCAGCGGCCTGCCCGTACCGTTCATCATCGCCGCCATGTTGCTCGTGGCCATTACCGTTACCGGCATCTACGGTTTCTCGGTCGAACGCGTGGCCTATCGGCCCGTGCGAGGCAGCCCCCGCTTGGTGGCGCTGATCTCGGCCATCGGTATGTCGATCTTCCTGCAGAACTGGGTTGCCCTGGGCCAGGGGGCACGCGACATGGCGGTGCCGTCGCTGGTGTCCGGCGCGGTGCAGTTCCACATGGGAACCGACTTCGATGTGACGGTGCCGTATTCGCGCATCATGATCATCGTGGTGACGGTGGTGCTGATGGTAGCGCTGACGCTGTTCATCAAGTATTCCCGCATGGGCCGCGCCTCGCGCGCCTGCTCGCAGGACATGCACATGGCCAACCTGCTGGGCATCGACACCAACCGCGTGATCTCGTTCACCTTCGTGATGGGCGCGATCCTGGCGGCGGTGGGCGGCGTGCTGATCGCCATCACCATCGGCAAGCTCAATCCCTTCATCGGCTTCCTGGCCGGCATCAAGGCCTTCACGGCGGCGGTGCTGGGCGGCATCGGCAGCATTCCCGGCGCCATGCTGGGCGGCGTGCTGCTGGGCCTGGCCGAAACGTTCGCGGCAGCCTATATCTCGTCGCAGTACAAGGACATCGTGGCGTTCTCGCTGCTGGTCCTGATCCTGCTGTTCCGTCCCACCGGGCTGTTGGGCAAACCTGAGGTGGAAAAAGTCTGATGTCGAACAACAACCTGAAAAACGCCACGATGGCGGCGGTGCTGACCGCCGTCATCGTCACCCCCGTCTTCGGCCTGCAACTGATCCGCCAGGGCGCGCGCACCTCGATGGAGTCGCACTGGTCGCTGGTGGCCATCGCCGCCGCGGTCGTGTTCGTGTTCCAGCTGCTGCGGCCCTGGATCGCCAAGCCGTTCCAGAAGCTCAAGGTGGGCCTGCCGACGCTGCCGTCGGCCCCGGCCAAGAACAACAAGCTGCTGATGCTGCTGATCCTGGCGGTGGCCGTCACCTGGCCATTCTTCGCCGGCCGCAGTTCGGTCGACATCGCCACGCTGGTGCTGATCTACGTGATGCTGGGCCTGGGCCTGAACATCGTGGTCGGTTTCGCCGGGTTGCTGGATCTGGGCTTCGTCGGTTTCTATGCCGTGGGCGCCTATACCTACGCCTTGCTGTACCACTGGGGCGGCTGGAGCTTCTGGGAAGCGCTGCCGTTCTCGGGCGCGATGGCCGCGCTGTTCGGCTTCGTGCTGGGCTTTCCGGTGCTGCGCCTGCGTGGCGACTACCTGGCCATCGTGACGCTGGGCTTCGGTGAAATGATCCGCTTGTTGCTGATCAACCTGAACACGCTGACCGGTGGTCCGGACGGCATCTCGGGCATTCCGAAGCCCTCGGTGTTCGGCCTGGAAATGACGCGCCGCGCCAGCACGGAAGGGGGCACGACGTTCCATGACTTCTTCGGCCTGACGTTCCAGAACCAGCACATGGTGATCTATCTGTATATGATGGCGCTGCTGCTGGCATTGGTGACGCTGTTCGTGTCCACGCGCCTGATCCGCATGCCGGTGGGCCGCGCCTGGGAGGCGCTGCGCGAGGACGAGATCGCCTGCCGTTCGCTGGGGTTGAACCCGACCCGCATCAAGCTGTCCGCGTTCACGCTGGGCGCCACCTTCGCCGGTTTCGGCGGCGCGTTCTTCGCGGCCCGCCAGGGCATGGTGAACCCGGAGTCCTTCACCTTCATCGAGTCCGCGCTGATCCTGGCGATCGTGGTGCTGGGCGGCATGGGGTCGCAGGTGGGCGTGATCCTGGCGGCCATCCTGCTGACGGTGCTGCCGGAGCTGGCGCGCGAGTTCGCCGAGTACCGAATGCTGATGTTCGGTCTGGTGATGGTATTGATGATGATGTGGCGTCCGCAGGGGTTGTTGCCCATGAAGCGTCCCCACGTGGAGCTGGCTAAATGAGCGAGGCATTGCTGAAAGTATCCGGACTCACCATGCGGTTCGGCGGCCTGCTGGCCGTCGACAGCGTGGCGTTCGAAGTCAAATCCGACGAGGTGTTCGCCATCATCGGCCCGAACGGGGCCGGCAAGACCACGGTGTTCAACTGCGTGGGCGGTTTCTATGCGCCGACGGCGGGCGATATCGTGATGGACGGCAAGTCCATCACGGGCCTGCCCAGCCATAAGGTGGCGCGCCACGGGCTGGTGCGCACGTTCCAGAACGTGCGGTTGTTCAAGCAGCTGACGGTGCTGGAAAACCTGCTGGTGGCGCAACATACCCAGGTGGAGTCGCGGCTGTTGCCGGGGCTGCTCAAGCTGAAGTCCTATCGCCAGTCCGAGGCCGACGCGTTGTCGCGCGCGGCGCAGTGGCTGGATTTCATGGGGCTGCGCGAGTATGCGAACCGCGAGGCCGGCAACCTGGCTTACGGCCACCAACGCCGGCTGGAGATCGCGCGCTGCATGATCACCAAGCCGCGCCTGTTGATGCTGGATGAACCGGCGGCGGGCCTGAACCCGCATGAAAAGCGCGATCTGCAGTCGCTGATCGACCAACTTCGCCGTGAGTTCGGCGTGGCGGTGCTGTTGATCGAGCACGATATGAGCCTGATCATGGGTATTTCGGACCGCATTCTGGTGATGGAGCACGGCAAGCCGATTACGACCGGCACCCCCGAGCAGGTGCGCAACGACGAGCGCGTCATCAAGGCGTATCTGGGGGAGGAATGACGATGCTTAAGCTGGAAAACATACACACCTATTACGGCGCGATCCAGGCGCTGAACGGGGTGTCGGTGGACGTCAACCAGGGCGAGATCGTGACGTTGATCGGCGCGAACGGCGCCGGCAAGACGACGCTGCTGATGACGGTTTGCGGCAATCCGCGCGCCAAGGAAGGCAAGATCTCGTTCGAAGGCGAGGACATCACGAACAAGGACACTCACCACATCATGCGCAATGGCATTGCCATTTCGCCTGAAGGGCGGCGGGTGTTCAAGGACCTGACGGTGGCCGAAAACCTGATGATGGGCGGCTTTTTCCTGAAGCGGGACGAGATCCAGGCGGGCATCGAGCACGTCTATGGGCTGTTTCCGCGGCTGAAGGAACGGGCGGCGCAGCGGGCGGGGCTGATGTCTGGGGGCGAGCAGCAGATGCTGGCGATCGGGCGGGCGTTGATGACGCGGCCGCGGTTGTTGCTGCTGGACGAGCCTACGCTGGGGTTGGCGCCGCTGGTGATTGCGCAGATCTTCGACATCATTCGCGAGATCCGGGAGCAGGGCGTGACGGTGTTCCTGGTCGAGCAGAATGCGAACAAGGCGCTGCAGGTGGCGGATCGCGGCTACGTGTTGGAGAACGGGCGCGTTGTCTTGCAGGATACTGGGGCGAATCTGTTGGTGAATGATCAGGTGCGCAAGGCTTATCTGGGCGGCTGATCGTTCTTGCTTTTGGTTTATTCCCCGCGAAGGGAAATTGGGCGTATCTCGTGAGAGTGCGCCTTTTTTTTGGGTTGTCTGCGTTGGGTGCTTCGTAGGCCGCTCGGGGCGGGCGGCGTACCGCGATCGCGCGCCAACGATTGCGGTCCGGAGCCTTCGCTCCGGACTGCCCCTGCGTCATCCTCGTTCGCCTCCGGCTACCTACGGATTCCCTTGGGCGCATCGACGGCGCGCGATCGCGGTACGCCACCCACCCCGAGCTACGGGTTTCGAGGTTTGTTGCGCTGCTGGACCGCGGCGTGCGCAGGGGATTTGCGAGGCCCGCCGGGACCGGCCGCGCGGGCGGCCGGCTCCCGGCATACGTGCCGTGGGGCGTCGTGGCGGTGGCCGCTGCGCGATTGCGTGGGGTGGGGGCTGTCGGGCAGAGCTGTGTTTAGGGGAGGCTGTTGTCTCGCCGCCTTGGGGGGAGGGGCGGTGGCCTGCGGCCGGCTGGGGAGGGCGGCGGCCTGCGGGGTTGGGCCGCAGGCCGTTTGCGTCAGGCCGCGATGCGGTGCTCGGGCTGATCGGCCTGGTAGTGCGCGATGGCGGCCAGGGCCAGGGCGTCTATCGAGTCGGTCAGCGTGATGCCCAGGGTGGGGCGGAGCGCGTGGGGGACGGCCAAGGGGAGTTCGGTGCAGCCCAGGACGACGGCGTCGGCGCCGCGGGCTTTCAGGCGGGCGATGCCTTCGGCGGCGGGGGCGTAGGCGGCTTCGAGGCGGTTGCCTTTGACGGCGCGGATTGAGGTCATGCAATAGCGTTCGACTTCGTCGTCGTCAGGGACGATGCACTCGTAGCCTTCGGCTTCAAGGTGGCGTTGGTACAGGCCCAGTTTCAGCGTGGCGGCGGTGCCCATCAGGCCGATGCGGCCTTTGGGCAGGCCCAGGCGGCGCAGGTCGTCGATGACGGCGCGGATGATGTGCAGGACCGGGCGCTGGGTGGACGCGGCGATCTCGTCGTACCAGAGGTGGGCGGTGTTGCAGGGGATGGCGATGAGCTGGGCGCCAGCGCGTTCCAGGAAGCGCACGCCTTCGACCATGTAGGGCAAGGGATTCTCGCCGCCGGCCATGTAGGCGCTGGAACGGTCGGGAATGCGCGGGTCGTTGCGCAGCAGGGTGGGGATGTGTTGCTGGTCTGCGTCGGCGGGGGTAAGCGCCGCGAGGCGAAGCGCGAAGGCGGCGCCGGCCATGGGGCCCATGCCGCCCAAAACACCCAGGTAACAGCCCTGGGAATAGCTATTCACTTTGTTGACTCCAAGGTATTGCATCACCGGGTGCCAGTACCTGGCCCGGGCGTTCGGCGCCGGTCCGTTCCCCATCCCAGACCTGCCTGCCATTGACCCACACGGCGTGGATGCCCTGGCTGACCTGAATGGGAGCTGAAAAAGTGGCCGTGTCTGTGACGTTGGCGGGATCGAACAGCACCAGGTCAGCATGATACCCCTGCCGCAGCAGGCCGCGCTCGGTCAGGCCGTATTGGGCCGCCGCCAGGCCGGTCATCTTGTGGATGGCGGTTTCCAGCGACAGCAGCCGTTGTTCGCGCACCATGGTGCGCAGCACGTTGGTGAAGGTGCCCCACTGGCGCGGGTGCGGGTGCGGGTCGAACGGCAGGCCGTCCGAGCCGACCATGGTCAGCGGATGGCTGAAGATGCGGTTGACGTCGGCCGGATCCATCAGGAAGTAGATGGCGCCGGCGGGCGCCAGGCGGGCAAGGGCGGCTTCGTCGTCCAGGCCCAGCTCGGCCATGACCTCGGCGAAGTCGCGGCCGGTGGCCTCGGGGTAGCCCTTGGACCAGGTGATCAGGGTGCGGCTGGCCAGGCGGGCGCGATCCAGCCGCAGCATGGTCGAGGTGGCCGGGTAGGGGTGGCAGTCGAGGCAGACGCGCTGCGTGGCGGCGGCGCGGCTGATCATGTCCAGCGTTTCGCGGCTGCGGCCGTGGTTGCGTTCGCCGGCCAGCTTGTGGTGCGAGAACACCACGCGGCAGTCCAGTTCGCGGCCGATCAGCAGGGCCTCTTCCATGGCCGGCGCGATGTGGTCGGCCTCGTCGCGCAGGTGGGTGGCGTAGATCGCGCCGGCGCGGCCGCGCAGCGGCTGGCAGACGTCGATGATCTCGTCGGTGGGCGCGGCGCTGGCGGGCGGGTAGAAGGTGCCGGTGGAGACGCCGAAGGCGCCGGCCTGCAGCGCTTCGTCCAGCAGGGCGCGCATGGCCGCGCGTTCGGCGTCGGTGGCGGCGCGGCCGGTGTCGTCCATGACGGCCACGCGCAGCGTGGTGTGGCCGACCAGCGGGATGACGTTGACCGCGGCGGGCGTGTCGGCCAGGGCCTGCAGCCAGGCGCGGAAAGTGCCGAAGCGGAACAGGTCCGGCGGGCCGAGCAGGTCCAGCGGCTGGGGGATCTCCTGGCGCGACAGCGGCGCCAGGCTGATGCCGCAGTTGCCGGTGACCACGGTGGTGATGCCTTGCGACACCTTGGGCAGCATGTCCGGATGCGCCAGCAGGTAGCCGTCGTCGTGGGTGTGCGAGTCGATGAAGCCGGGCGCCAGCGCCAGGCCGCGGGCATCGATGACCCGCACGCCCGGCGGGTGGTCGAAGGCGCCCACGGCCGCGATGCGGCCGTCCCGCACGGCCAGGTCGCCCTGGCGCGCGGGGCCGCCCGTGCCGTCGATGAGCGTGGCGCCCGCCACGATGAAGTCGGCCTGCAAGGCGGTGTGGCTGGCCTGGCGGGCGGAGTCTGCGGGGGCGCGGTCGGTCATTGCGTTATCGGTCATGGGGCGGTCGGGGCGGGGCGGGTCAGTCCAGTTTCTCGATGCCAGCGGATTCGATGATCTGCTGCCACTTGGCGGTTTCGCGGTCGATCAACTGCTTGAATTCGTCGGGCGAGCCGGTGGCGGGCACGGCGCCCAGCGTTTCCAGGCCGGTGCGCACCTCGGGAGCCTGCAGCGCTTTCTGGATGTCGGCGTTGAGCTTGGCCACGACGTCGGGCGGGGTGCCCTTGGGGGCGACCACACCGCCCCACGCCACGGTTTCATAGCCCTTCAGGCCGGCTTCGTCCAGGGTGGGCACGTCGGGCATGAGCGACAGGCGCTTCAGGCTGCTGACGCCGATGGCGCGGACCTTGCCGCTCTTGACCAGTGGCGCGGCTTCGGACGTGTTGACGAACAGGTAGTCCAGGCGGCCGCCCAGCAGGTCCTGGATGGCGGCGGGACCGCCGTTGTAGGGGATGAACATGACATCAACCTTGGCCATGCTCTTGAACAGTTCGCCGCCCATGTGGCCGGTGGTGCCCACGCCGGAGGCGCCGTAGGACAGGCGGCCGGGTTCCTTGTGAGCGCGGTCGATCAGGTCCTGCACGCTCTTGACGGGCGAGTCGGCCGGTACGATCAGCGCGTTGTACAGGTCGAACATGTGGGCGACGGGGGCCAGGTCCTTGTCCACGTCGTAGGGCAGGCGCTTGAACAGCGAGCGGTTGACTGCCAGCGTGTTGATGTTGCCGTAGCCGACCGTGTAACCGTCGGCGGCGGCGCGCTTGACCAGGGCGATGCCGATGTTGCCAGCCGCGCCGGGGCGGTTTTCCACCACCATGGTGGCGCCGGTGTCGCGGGACAACTGGGTGGTGATCAGGCGCGACAGCACGTCGGGCGATCCGCCGGCGGCCGAAGGCACGATGAAGGTGATGGGTTTGTCGGGATAGGCGCCGGCCAGCGCGCTGCCGGCAAAGGTGGTGGTGAGCGCCAAAGCGGCGAGGCTGCGAAATACAGAGCGTTGCATGGTGGATTCCCCTTGTTTTGTTGTGTGGAGGCGGGCAGATTAGCACCGGGTTTGCGGCACTGCGTCATCGAAAAATGTCGAAAACCTATAATCCGCCGTTATCGAGTGTTGCTACGCCCAAGGGGAAAAAATGGATGCGGAAGCCTTTGCCGACGAGGTCGGGCCCAGCGCCGGCCGGCCGTTGAACCTGCGCCAGATCGAGGTGTTTCGCGCCATCATGATGGCCGGCTCGATCAGCGGCGCGGGCCGCATGCTGCATGTGTCGCAGCCGGCCGTGAGCCGCGTGCTGGCGCTGACCGAAAGCCGGCTGGGCTACAGGTTGTTTGAACGTGTGAAGAGCCGGCTGTCGCCCACGGCCGAGGCGCGGCGGCTGTATGCCGAGGTCGAGCAGGTGTATGGCGGCATCCAGCGGGTCAACGACCTGGCGGCCAGCTTGGGGCAGTCGGGCGCCGGCATGCTCAAGATCGTGGCCAGCGCCAGCTATGGCCAGCGACTGGTGCCGCTGGCGCTGGGGCGGTTCCGCGACCGCAATGCGGATGCGCGGGTGGACTACCGCAGTGTCACGTTCGACGAGCTGGCGGCCTATTTCCTGGCGGGGCAGGCGGATATCGGTATTTCGATGCAGCCGCCGGACCATCCCAACCTGACCTCGGTCAAGCTGGCGACCGTGCCGGTGATCTGCGCGTTGCCCAAGGGGCATCCGCTGGCGGACCACGACGTGGTGCATCCCGAGGATTTCGTCTCGGCGGCCTGGATCGGTTATCCGCGCGACACGCCGCTAGGCCGTGCGCTGCAATCGTTTTTCGGCGCGGGGCCGGCCTGCGCAGCCGCGGTCGAGGTGCATTCGCCAGTCACGGCCTGTTCATTCGTGCAGCAGGGCCTGGGCCCGGCGCTGGTGGACGCCTGGTGCGTCGCACCGGACCAGACCGAACACATGGTGCTGCGGCCGATTGCGCCGGCGGCCAGCGTCGAGGTCTGGGCCACGCATTCGAACCTGAGCGCGCCGCCCTTGCTGGCGCGGCGCTTCCTGGCGGCGGTCAAGAAGGTGCTGGAGACCGCCGCGCCTGCCTGATTACTCCAGGCCTTCGGCTTTCAGGGCGGCTTTGACGCCGCTGTTTTCCTGCATGCGCGTAAAGAACGCGGCCAGGTTGTCCTGGCCTGCCAGGTCGATCTGCTTGGCGTGCGCCCAGCGCAGCACCACGTACAGGTAGGCGTCGGCGACGGTCGGCTCGGCGCCCGCCAGGTACGACTTGCCGGCCAGTTGGGTGTTCAGCAGCGCAAACAGGCGCGTGAGCTGCTTGGCGGCGGAGGCGGCCAATTCGCGCTGCGGACCTTCGTCGTTCAGGTAGCGCTGGGCGCCGAAGATCATCGAGAACGTCTTGTGGATGTCCGAGTTGATGAAGCCCAGCCAGCGGCGCACGTCGGCGCGCGAATGCGCGGAACCATCGCCCAGCAGCTTGCTTTGCGGGGCCTGCTCGGCCAGGTATTCCAGGATGGCGATGTTCTGGGTCAACGCGAAGTCGCCGTCAACCAGCGCGGGCACGGCGCCCAGCGGATTGATCTTCAGGAACTCGGGGCCCTTCAGTTCGTCGCGGCTGAGCTTGTGCGTGTCGTACGGCTTGCCAATCCATTCCAGGACGATGTGGGACGCGAGCGAGCACGCGCCGGGCATGTAGTACAGTTTCATGTAAGGTTGACTCCTGAGAGGAAGCGCGGATGCCACCGCGCTTTGCCCCTATGGTACGCCACCGCCGTGCGCTGCCGCGCGCAGCCTGCGACCCTCACAGCCGCCGGAGACGTCTATGCCGCAACGCCCGTCCGCGACTCGTCGCGCCTTGTCCCTTTTCGCCTTTGCCGGCGCCGCGCTGTCCGCGGCAAGCGCTTGGGCTACCCCTGTCAAAAGTCCCGATAATCCGCCCGCGGTGCAAGCCCAGGTTACGGCCGTGGTGGGCGGCCTTGAACATCCGTGGGCGATGGCATTCCTGCCCGAAGGCGGGATGCTGATCACCGAGCGGCCCGGCAATCTGCGGCTGCTGCGCATTCCGGGCGGCCTGTCCAAGCCCTTGTCCGGCGTGCCCAAGGTGGCCGCGCAAGGCCAGGGCGGTTTGCTGGACGTGGCCTTGTCGCCGGACTTCGCGCAGGATCGCTACGTCTATTTGTCGTACGCCGAATCTGACGGCAAGCGCAGCGGCACGGTGGTGGGCCGCGGCAAGCTGGCGGCCGACGGCAGCGGGCTGGAGGATTTCAAGGTGTTGTTCCGCCAGGCGCCCAAGCTGTCCGAAGGCCTGCATTTCGGTTCGCGCCTGGTGTTTGACGGCAAGGGGTACCTGTTCATCTCGCTGGGCGAGAACAATCAACGCCCGACCGCGCAGGACCTGGACAAGCTGCAAGGCAAGGTGGTGCGGCTGAAGGTGGATGGCTCGGTGCCGACCGACAATCCGTTCGTGGGCAAGGCCGGCGCGCGTCCCGAGATCTGGTCCTATGGGCACCGCAATCCGCAAGGCATGGCGCTCAATCCGTGGACTGGCGCGTTGTGGGAAAACGAACACGGACCGCGCGGCGGCGATGAGATCAATCTGGTCGCGCCGGGCAAGAACTACGGCTGGCCGCTAGCGACCTACGGCATCAATTATTCGGGCCAGCCGATACCCGAGGCCAAGGGCGAGACGCTGCCCGGCATGGAGCCGCCGTTGTACTGGTGGCCGAAATCGCCGGCGATCAGCGGCATGGCGTTCTACAACGCCGACCGTTTTCCGGCCTGGCGGCATTCGCTGTTCATCGGTGCGCTGGCCAACCAGAACCTGATCCGGCTGACGCTGGACGGCGACAAGGTGGTGGCTGAAGAGCAATTGCTGGTCGATCGCAAGGCCCGTATCCGCGATGTGCGGCAAGGGCCGGACGGTTATGTCTATGTGTTGACCGACGCATCGCCCGGCGAACTGCTGCGGCTGGCGCCGGCGCCAACGGGAGGGTGACGGCCATGAAGACCTATGAATTGATCGGTTCGCTCGGCTGCGGTTCAGCCGTAGTCGAGATGGCGCTGGCCCTGGCCAATGTGCCGCACACCCTGACGGATGTGCCGTACCTGAAGGCGGGCCCCGAACGCGAGCGGCTGCTGCATTTGAATCCGCTGGGCCAGGTGCCCACGCTGATCACGCCGGACGGCGAGGTCATGACGGAAAGCGCGGCCATGGTGCTGCACCTGCACGACGCAGCGCCGCAGGCGGGGCTGGCGCCCGAGGCCAAGAAGCCGGAACGCGCGCATTTCCTGAACCTGCTGCTGCGCTTGGTGGCAGCGGTCTATCCCACCTTCACGTATGGCGACGATCCGTCGCAATGGACCACGCCGGGCGCGGCGGCCGACCTGCTGCGCGAACGGGTGCATATGCGGCGGGCCGAATTGTGGCTGGAGCTGGAGCGCCAGGCCGGCGCGCCGCACATGTTGGGCCGCCGCTTTTCAGCGCTGGATTTGTACGTGACGGTAATGACGCATTGGCGGCCGGGCCATGCCTGGTTCGAGGCGAACTGCCCGGCATTGACGGCGGTGGCGCGCGAAGCGGCGCTTGAGCCAAACGTGGCGCGCGTGCTCAAGCGCAATTTCCCGCCGCTCACGGAGTAGTCGCGGGCCGGCGGGCGGGGGCTGTCAACGGGCAGCGCCGCTGCCCGTCATGCAAGGTTTGCGGTTGAAAGGCAGCGCTAGGCCTTGGCGCGGCGCTTGCGCGAGCCGTGCGCTTCGCGCAGCGCGATATAGACGCCGCTGCCGGCGATGAACAGCGCGCCGAGGTAGGCGTAGGCATCAGGCGCTTCGCGCCAGAAAATCCAACCGAGTACCGTGGCCCAGATCAGGCCGGTGTAGTCGAACGGCGCCACCACGGATGCCGGGGCGATGCGAAACCCCTGGGTGATGAGCGCCAGGCCCAATGTGCTGAACAAGGCCACCGCCGCGAAGTACGGCAAGTCGGCCAGGGCGGGCGTCTGCCAGACCCACGGCAGGCCGACGGCGCTACAGACCAATTGCCCCGCGACGATATAGAAGGTGGTGGTCAGCATGCCTTCGCCGCTGCTGATGCCGCGCGCGGTGATCATCATGACCGCGTAGAGCAGGGCGGTGGTCAGCGGCAGCAGGGTGGCGGCCTGGAAGGCGTCGGTGCCGGGACGCACGATGATGAGCACGCCGGCAAAGCCTGCCAGCACGGCCAGCCAGCGTTTGCCGTCGACGCGTTCTTTCAGGATCAGCACCGAGAGCGCGGTGACGAACAGCGGCGCGGCGAAGGCGATGGCGGTTGCTTCGGCCAGCGGCAATGCCCGCAAGCCCAGGTAGAAGCAACAGGCCGAGACCACGTTGATGGCGCCGCGCGTGAGGTGCAGGCCGGGGTGCGCGGTGCGCAGCACGCGGCGGCCGCCCAGCGCGATGGCGAGCGCGGTGACGAAGGGCAGCGCGATCAGCGCGCGCAGGAACAGGATCTGCAGCGGGTTGTAGGTGGTGC
>JBEBOQ010000005.1:0-146337 GCA_040396375.1 Achromobacter xylosoxidans | reverse complement strand
TGGCCAGCCAGGAATAGATCAGCGCCAGGTAGACGCCGGTGAAGATGGCCGGCGCCGCCGCTGGCAGCACCACCTGAGTGAAGGTCTGCCAGCGTGTGTACTGGTAGACCCGCGCCACTTCCAGCAGCTTGGGCGGGGCGTTGCGCACGCCGTCGCAGGTGTTGACCACCACCGGCACCAACGCGGCCAGCGACAGGAACACGACCTTGGCGGTGTCGCCCAGCCCGAACCACACCGAGATCAGCGGAATCCAGGCGAACAACGAGATCTGCTTGAAGGTGTTGAAGCTGGGGCCCACCAGGCGGTTGAAGGCCGGCGACAGGCCGAGCAGCACGCCCAGCGCCAGGCCCGAGACGGTGCCGATGACAAAGCCGGTCAGTTCGCGGCCCAGGCTGGCGCCCAGGGCGCGCCACAGCTTGCCGCCCAGGATCTGGTCGACGGCGGTGGCCAGCACTTTTTCCGGCGACACGAGCAGCGCGGAATTGACCAGGTCGGCGCGCGACAGCAGCCACCACAGGACGATGGCCGCCACCGGCAGCACCAGGCCGCGCCAGCGGCCCGCGCCGCGCACGGCCAGGGGTTGGGAGACGGCCAGTTCGGCGGCGTCGCGAGAGGACGCGGCGGGATGGAAGGCGGTGCTCATGGGCGGGCCTGCGTGGCGACGAGACGGGCGGCGCGGGGGCCGTGAATCAGGCGCGTCTCGGCCAAGTCCAGCATCCGATCGATGGCGTAGCCGATGGCGCCCACCACGATCACCGCGGCCATGACCAGATCCAGCTGGAACAGTTGGCGGCCGTAGACGATCAGGTAGCCCAGGCCTTCGCTGGAGGCCACCAATTCCACCACGACCAGCGACAGCCAGGCCTTGGTAAAGCCCAGGCGCAGCCCGGTGAACAGGGTCGGCAGGGCCAGCGGCAGCACGATCTCCAGCACCTCCTGGCGTCGGCTGTAGCCATAGACGCTACCCACTTCGCGCAGCGCCGGGCTGGCCTGGCGAAAGCCTTGCAAGGTATTGAGCGTGACCGGCACCAGGGCGGCCTTGGCGATCAGGATGTATTTCAGGGGTTCGCCGATGCCGACGATCAGCAGCACGAACGGCAGCCAGGCCAGCACCGGAATCTGCACCAGCGCGTTGAAGGTCGGCAGCAGGTAGGCTTCCAGCCGGCGCGACAGGCCCATGGCCGTGCCCAGCAGCAGGCCCAGCAGGCTGCCCAGCGCAAAGCCCACCAGCACGCGTTGCAGGCTGGCGCGGGTGTTCAGCCACAGGTCGCCGCTGGTGGCCAGGTCGCGCAGGGTGTCCCAGACGAACGCGGGCGGGGGCAGCACCTGGGGCGAGATCCAGCCCTGGCTGGCGCCGGTCTGCCACAGTACGAATAGCGTCACCGGCAACAGCCACGGCGCGGCGGTGTAGGCGGCCTGGCGCGCCCAGGCCGGCCAGGCGGCCACGCCCAGGGGCGTGGCGCCGGAAAGGGTGGAGTGGGACATGGCGGCGCCCGGGTCAGCGCGCCGCGGCCTGGGCGGCGACGGTGGCGGTGACGGGCGGCACCCCGGTGGCCGGCACACCGGCGACAGACGTGCTTGTCGCCGCGGCATTGGTTGCCGCCGGAGCGCCCGCCACGGGCTTGCCGCTGGCATCAAATGCCGTCCAGTACTTTTCCAACCCCTGCGCCTTCAACGCATGCTGCAAATAACGCGGCTCGAACCAGCCGTCCAGCGAGACGTCGCGGCGGATCAGCTTGAGCTTGACCGCGTCATCGACCACCGCCTTGTAGCGGGCGATGATGAAGTCGTCGATCAACGGCGAGTTGCGCGACGCCAGGTCCTGTTTGTCGAACTCGGCTGCCCATGACGCATAGGGCACGCCGCTCTTTTCCCAGATCTTGAACAGCGCGTCGCGGTTCTTTTCGTCGGACGACCATTGGGCGGCGCGCACGAATACGTCGACCAGCTTTTGCACCTGGGCCGGGTTTTGGCGTTCGAAGTCTTCGCGCACCAGTAGCGACGCCTGGCGGGTATAGGCCGGGTCTTGCCCCTGGGTGCTGTAGATGACCTTGGCCAGGCCCTGGTCGCGCACCTTGAACCATTCGTAGCCGCCAAAGGCCGCGTCCACGCCGTTGGACACCAGCGCCGCCTGGGCGCTGCCGGCATCCAGGTTGACGCCCTTGATGTCGCGCTCGGCCAGGCCATGCGCGGCCAGCACGTTGATTGCCACCAGGTGGCCGTTGGTGCCGCGGAAGATCGACACCTTGCGGTCCTTCAGGTCCTCGATGGACTTGAGCGGGGAATTCGGCGGCGCCACCAGGTACAGGTTGTTGCGCGCGCCGCTGACCAGCAGCAGCTTGGTCTTCAGGCCGTTCGCGCGGCCCACCACCTGCGGCAGGTCGCCCTGGTAGGCGAAGTCGATCTGCTTGTTCGACAGCGCCTCGTTGACGGCCGGGCCGGCGCCCTTGAAGAACAGCCACTCGACCTTGACGCCGTCGGCGGCGAAGGCCTGTTCCAGCCATTGGTTGACGCGCACCACGCCGCCGGGCGAACCGCCCCAGGTGATCGGATCGCCGCCGCCGGCCGTGGCCACGCCGACGCGGATCACGTCGGCGGCCCGGGCGCTGCCGCCCCACGCCGCCAGGGCCACCAGGCCCAGCGCGGCAATGCGTTTACTCAGGATCATCAATGACTTCATGGAATGACTCGTTCAGGAAAGGATCGGACAGCCGGCCGGCATCACGCCGCCCGGCGGTCAGGCAAACAACGGCGGGCGGGGTCAGGCGGCCGCGCGCGCGGGCGCGGCCAGCTTGCGCTCGATGGCGGTGCCCTGGAAGAAGGCCGGATTGGCCTCGGTATAGAAGCGGTAGGGGTTGCCGAACACCAGCGCCTTGAAGTCCTGCGCGCTGATCACGCCCTGTTCGACCAGGTCCCAGCTTTCGGCCAGCGGCGCGGTCAGGTCGGGCACGTCCCAGTGGCCGATGTCCGAAGACCAGATGGCGTTGATCTTCACGCCCAGCGGGTTGACCTTGTCGTTGAAGGCCGCCGCCACGGTGCGGTCGTCGGATTCCGAGCCGAAGTAGAAGCTGTCGACCCAGCGCTTGCGGATGTCCTCGACCGACTCGATGCCGGCGGCGGCGAAGTCGTCCAGCTCGTCCGGGTGCGGGTCGCGGCTGTGCGGCAGGGCCGAGATGCCCAGGCTGTCGCGCAGCAGCTGCTGCGGGTCGATGTCGCGGCCGCGGATGAAGTCGGCACCGTAGCGCTGGAACAGCTCGTGCAGCAGCGCCACGTCGGCGTTGGCCGGGTTGTAGTTCTGCACCGCGGCGCGGTTGCGCTTTTCCCAGCGGTCCACCAGGTGGGTGTAGACGTGCGAGCCCCAGTCGGCGCCGCCTTCCAGCAGCGCCACGCGCAGGTTCGGGAAGCGCCGCGTGACGCCGCCGAAGAACAGCGCCTTGGCGAAGGCCTGCGAGCCATCGGCGAAGTGGCCGATGTGGTTGAACATGTAGTTGCTGATGGAATGGCGCCCGGTCCAGCCCTGGCTGCCGTAGTGCGTGGTGACCGGCACGCCCAGCTCGACCACCTTGGCCCAGAACGGGTCGTAGTCGTACTCGCTGTCGATGCCGTAGAAGTCGATGTAACTGGCGTGCCGGGCGATCTCGGGATGGTCGGCGGCGGGATACTTGCGCGCGATCGCCTTGATCGGCCGCTTGACGCCGCCGGCGATGTTGATGACCTTCAGCCCCAGCGTCTTGACCGCGAATTCCAGTTCCTCGATGCCTTCCTGCGGCGTGTTCAGCGGAATGCCGGCCACCGGCGTCAGGCGGTCGCTGTACTTGCGGTACTGGTCGGCATGGAAGTGGTTGATGGCGCGGTGCAGCGGCTGGCGGAACTCATCGCCGGCGCCCAGCGGCGCCAGCACGTCGTTGGGAAACAGCACGGAATAGTCCGCGCCTTGCTCGGCCAGGCGTTCGTTGAGCAGCTCCGGCAGGGTGTAGGTGGCCAGGTCCAGCGTGTTGCGCGTGACCCGCGCCCACCAGGGCGAGCGCAGGGTGCGGTTGTCCTGGCGCTCGGCCGGGGTCTGCTGGTACCAGTCCTTGCCGCCGCTCCTGGTGGCAAAGCGCGAACCGAGGGCCTTGCGCAAGGCATCCACCAGCTTGCCGCCGCCGTAGTGCTGGACGTAGTCCTCCAGGACCGGCGCGTAGTCGTTGACGTGCACGTCGGTGTCGATCACCGGGTAGTCCAACGTCGCCTTGACGGCGGCGGATCGTGACGCTTGGCTCGGCTTCAAAGGCTGGTTCATGCTGGCGCTCTCCGTGGGTCGTGTGCGGGTTTGCCAGGAAAAGTTCCTGGCTGTCGGCACACATTACGGGAGGCGCGGGCAACGCCAAACGATGCTTTTGTTCTTTATTTGTGCGGCATTTTCAAATAACCGGCCGGGCCGATTGCCGGCCCGGGCAGGGCGCTTTACCCTGCGCCGTCCGGCTTTTCAGGCAGGCAGGGGTCTTACTGCCCGGTCCAACCGCCGCCCAGGTTCTTGATCAGGACAACGCTGCTTTGCAGCAGTTGCGATTGGGTGTCGCGCAGGTTCTGCTCGGCCAACAGCAGGGTCAGACGCTGGGTCAGCAGGCTTTGCTCGCTGAGCGTGCCGGCCTTTTGCTGCGACTGAGCGCTGGCGTACAGCTGCTGGTTGCGTTGGTAGATGTCGCCGTAGGCGCCGGCGGATTCGGCCAGGTGCTTGGAGGCCGACAGGCTGTCTTCGACGCTCTGGAAGGCGCTGAGTACCGTGCCGCGATACAGCGCCACGTCCTGTTCATAGGTGGCGCGGGCGCCTTGCACGGCCGCCTCGCGTGCGCCGCCGTCAAAGATCGTGGCGGCCAGCGACGGGCCCAGGGTCCAGAGCAGGCTGGGCAGCGAAAACAGCTGCGAGAACGAATTGTGCTGAAAGCCGCCCTGGGCGCCCAGCGTCAGCGACGGAAAGAAGGCCGCCTCGGCCACGCCGATCTTGGCGTTGGCCGCCGCCGCCGTGCGCTCGGCCGCCACGATATCGGGCCGGCGTTGCAGCAACAGAGACGGCACGCCGGCCGGTACGGCCGGCGCGGTAAAGGCGTAGTCCGCAAGCGGCGCGATGCTGAAACCGGCGGGCGCACGGCCCAGCAGCACGGCGATGGCATGTTCGTACTGCTCGCGCGAGGTCTGCGCGGTCTGCAGGTTGGCGATGATTGCGGACAGCGTGTCTTGCGCCAGCAGGATGCTGTCATTGGAGGCCGTGCCTTGCTGGAGCTGGGCGCGGGTCATGTCCAGCAGGCGTGTGCTGATGGATTGCTGTTCGCGCAGCAAGGCGATGTCCAGGTCCCCCTGCCGCAGCGCGAAATAGTAGGTCGCGACGCTGGCGGCCACTGACAGCCGGGCGCCGGCCAACTGGGCGTCGGTGGCCTGCGCGCCGGCCTGGCTGGATTCGATCTGGCGCCGCACCTGGCCCCACAAGTCCGGCTCCCAACTGACCGCGAGCGACACCGACACGTCGTTGTTGACCTGACCGCCGCTGGCGCCGCCGGTACTGGTCGCGGCGCCCGCGCCGCTGCGGGTGGCGGCGGCGCCCGCCGACACCACCGGGAACAGCGCGGCGCGGTTGCCGGCCACGGCGGCCTGGGCGCCGCGGTAGGCCGCGTCGGCCGCGATGATGCTCTGGTTGCTGGTCAGCGCCTGGGTGATGTAGCCCGATAGCTGTTCGTCGCCGTAGCGCGTCCACCAGGTATCGGTCAGCACGTCGCCGGGCGTGGGGGTGGCACGTTGCCAGTCGACGCCTTCCTTGAAAGCCATGGGCACGTCCATCGGCGGGCGCCGGTAGTCGGGGCCGACGGCGCAGCCGGCCAGCCACAGCGTGGCGGCCAGGCAGGCCGCGCCCAGCCGCAAGGGCCAGCGCGGCGGGCGGCAACGGTCGAGGACGAGTTTCATGTCGGCGCTCCCTTGGGGTGGCGACGCAGCCGGGCAGCGGCGCGGTCCAGCCATAGATAGATGACGGGCGTGGTGTACAGCGTCAGCAGTTGGCTCAGCAGCAAGCCGCCGATGATGGACAGGCCCAGCGGCTTGCGGAATTCCGAGCCGTAGCCCGACCCGATCACCAGCGGCAGCGCGCCCAGCATGGCCGCCACCGTCGTCATCATGATGGGCCGAAAGCGGATCAGGCAGGCGTTCATGATGGCGGCCTCGGGCCCTTGGCCTTGCTGGCGCTCTTCGGTGATGGCGAAGTCGATCATCATGATGGCGTTCTTCTTGACGATGCCGATCAACAGAATCACCCCCACCAGGGCGATGATGGACAGGTCGGTGCGGGTCAGGAACAGCGCGATCAGCGCGCCCACGCCGGCCGACGGCAGGGTCGACAGGATCGTCAGCGGATGGGCCAGGCTCTCGTACAGAATGCCCAGCACGATGTACACCGAGGCCAGGGCCGCCAGGATCAGCCACGGCTGGCTGGCGACGGACTGCTGGAATACCTGCGCCGTGCCGGCGAAAAACCCCACGACCGCGGCGGGCATCTTCAATTCGGCCAGCGCCTGGTTGACCTGGGTGGTGGCCTGGCCGATAGCCACGCCGGGCGCCAGGTTGAACGACGCGGTAACCGCCGGGAACGTGCCCTGGTGATTGATGGAAATGGCGGTGCGGTCGATCGACAGGGTCGCCAGGGAAGAGAGGGGCACCAGCGTCGGGACGCCGGCGGCGCCCGGCGCGCTGTCGGCGGTGGCCACGGCGGCCGCTGCCGCGTTGCTCGTGGTCGGCGTGCCGGTCGCCACGTAGATGCCGTCCAGCGCCTTGGGATCGGCCCAGTACTGCGGCGCCAGTTCCATCACCACGTGGTACTGGTTGGCGGCGCGGTAGATGGTGGACACCTGGCGTTGGCCGAAGGCGTCGTACAGCGCCTGGTCGATGCTTGCCACGCTCACGCCCAGCCGGGCCGCCGCGTCGCGGTTGATGGTCACCGTGGCTTGCAGGCTGTTGTCCTGCTGGTCGGTGTTGATGTCCTGCAGGATCGGAAGCTTGCGCATCTGCGCCACGACCTGCGGAATCCATTTGTCCAGGTCGGCGGGGTCTTCGGCCGTCAGCGTGTATTGGTACTGGGCGCCGCTTTGGCGGCCGCCCACCGAGATGTCCTGGGCCGATTGCAGGTACAGGCGCGCGCCCGGCACATCGGCCAGGGTGCGGCGCAATTGCGCGATGACCTGGTCCGCCGTGTCCTTGCGCGGGCCGAGCGGCTTGAGCGTGATGAACATGAAGGCATTGTTGATGGCGCTGCCGCCGCCGACAAAACCGCCCACGCCGTCCACATTGGGGTTGGTCAGCACCTTTTCGTTGATCTGCTGGAATTTCTGCTGCATGGCCTGGTACGAGATGCTCTGCGAGGCCTGGATCATGCCGATCAGCCGGCCCGTGTCCTCTTGCGGAAAAAAGCCCTTGGGCACCAGGATGTACAGCACTACGTTCAGCGCGATCACCAGCACGGTCAAGAGCGCCATCAGGCCCGAATGGGTCAGCGCCCAGGACAGCGTCCTGCCGTAGAAGCGGTGTACGGCGGAATCCGGGCGGGCGTCGTGTGCGGCCGCGCCACCGGCCCCGGTGCCGCGCAGCACCAGGCTGGCCAGCATCGGCGTCACCGTCAGGGAGATGAACATCGACATCAGGATGGCCACCGACAGCGACACCGAGAACTCGCGGAACAGCCGGCCCACCACGCCGCCCATCAGCAGCAGGGGAATGAACACCGCGATCAGCGACACGCTGATGGTCAGCACGGTAAAGCCGACTTCGCGGGCGCCGTCCATCGCCGCTTGCCGCGGCGCCGCGCCGCGCTCCAGGTGGCGCATGATGTTCTCGACCACCACGATGGCGTCGTCGGCAACAAAGCCGGTGGCGATGGTCAGCGCCATCAGCGACAGGTTGTTCAGGCTGTACCCCAGCAGGTACATGACCCCAAAGGTGCCCAACAGCGACAGCGGCACCACGATGGCCGGGATCAGGGTGACGCGCCAGTTGCGGAAAAACACGAACATGACGCCGGTGACCAGCAGCACCGCGATCGCCAGGGTGATTTCGACGTCGCGGAGCGAGGCCCGGATAGTGGTGGTGCGGTCCATCAGGATGTCCATCTTGATGGTCGGCAGGATGGACGCTTGCAGAAAGGGCAACGCGGCCTTGACGTTCTCGACCGTCTCGATGACGTTGGCGCCGGGCTGCTTGGTGATGACCAGCAGTACCGCCGGCTTGCCGTTGGACAGGCCGTAGTTGCGCAGGTTTTCCACGTCCTGGCGCACATAGCCCAGGTCGGCGATGCGCACGATGTCGCCGCCGCTCTGCTTGATGATGATGGGGCCATAGTCGCCGGGCTGGAACAGCATGTCGTTGGCGCCGATGCTGTAGCGGTTGGCGCCCTTGTCCACGGCGCCCTTGGGCAGGTCGGCGTTGGCGGCCGAGATCGCGGCCCGTACCTGTTCCAGGCTGATGCCGTAGTGGTTCAGGCGGTCCGGGTTCAGCTCCACCCGCACCGCGGGCAAGGCGCCGCCGCCCACCGTCACGTCGCCCACCCCAGGGGTTTGCAGCAGTTTTTGCTGCAGCACGGTCGAGGCCGCGTCGTACAACTGGCCGCGGGTGGCGGTGTCCGAGGTCAGGCTGATGATCAGGATGGGGGCATCGGCCGGGTTGACCTTGCGGTACGTGGGGTTGCCGTCCAGGTTGCTGGGCAGGTTGCTGCGGGCGGCGTTGATCGCCGCCTGCACGTCGCGCGCGGCGCCGTCGATATTGCGGTCCAGGTCGAATTGCAGGGTGATGCGGGCCGCGCCCAGCGAGCTGACCGAGGTCATCTGGGTGACGCCCGAGATCAGGCCCAACTGCCGCTCCAGCGGCGTGGCGACCGAGGTGGCCACGGTGGTCGGGCTGGCGCCGGGCAGGGTGGCGCTGATGCTGATGGTGGGAAAGTCCACTTCGGGCAACGGCGCCACCGGCATCAGCCGGAACGCCAGGATGCCGGCCAGCGCGATCCCGGCCGCGAACAGGGTCGTAGCCACGGGACGCCGGATGAATGGTTCCGAGAGGTTCATGGCGGCGGGGCGCCGGCGTCGGGGTCGCGCCGGGCGGGGCGGCGGTCCAGCCGGTGCATGGCCAGGTAGATCACCGGGGTGGTGAACAGCGTCAACAGCTGGCTGACCAGCAGGCCGCCGATGATGGCGATGCCCAGCGGGTGGCGCAGCTCGGACCCCATGCCGGTGCCAAAGGCCAGCGGCAGGGCGCCGAACAGCGATGCAATGGTGGTCATCAGGATGGGCCGAAAGCGCAGCTCGGCCGCGCGCCGGATGGCCTCCATGGCCGGCAAGCCGTCGACCCGCTCCAGTTGCAGGGCGAAGTCGATCATCATGATGGCGTTTTTCATGACGATGCCGATCAGCAGCACCACGGCGATCAGCCCGATGATGTCGAACTGGGTGCCGGTGACCCACAGCGCCAGTAGCGCGCCCAGCGCGGCGGACGGCAGCGTGGACAGGATGGTGATCGGGTGGATGAAGCTTTCGTACAAGATGCCCAGCATCAGGTACACCACCACGATGGCCGCGGCCACCAGATAGGCCTCGTTGGCCAGCGACGACTGGAACGAGGCCGCCGCGCCTTCCAGCGAGGCCGCCACGGTGACCGGCAGCTGGATCTGCTGCTGGATGGCGGCCAGGCGCGACACGGCGTCGCCCAGCGTGTGGCCCGGCGCCAGGTTGAACGACACGTCGGCGTAGGGAAACTGGCCCTGCCGGTTGATGGTGACGGGCACCTGCACCACTTTCATGGTGGCCATCGACGCCAGCGGCGCCACGCCGCCCGACGCGGTGTCGACATACAGGCCGGCCAGCATGTTGGACAGGTCGTCGCCATTGCCGGGCGCGGCCAGCACCACGTGGTACTGGTTGAGCTGGGTGTAGATGGTGGACACCTGGCGCTGGCCGAAGGCGTCGTACAGCACATCGTCGATCGCCTGCGGCGTGATGCCCAGGCGCGAGGCCGTGGCGCGGTCGAAGGTCAGCTGGATCTGGTTGCCCAACTGCTGGGCCTGGCTTTGCACATCGGTGAAGGCCGGGTCGTGCTTGAGCGCGTCCAGCATCTTGCCGGTCCATAGCGCCAGCGTGTCGGAATCGGTCGATTGCAGCCCCAGCCGATAGCTGGTGGTGGAAATGCTGTCGTCCAGCGTCAGGTCCTGCACCGGGTGCAGGTATAGCCGCAGGCCCGGCTGGCTACCGGCCGTGGCCGCTAGGCGCCGGATGACCACCGCGCTGGCGTCGCGTCCGCTCTTGTCCTTCAGGTTGATCAGCAGCGTGCCCTGGTTGATGGTGGGATTGGTCTGGTCGATACCCACGTACGACGACAGGCTGGCGACGGCCGGGTCCTTCAGGATGTCGCTGGCCAGCGCCTGCTGCATCTGCGCCATATGCGAGAACGACACGCCCGGCGCGGCCTGCGAGATGCCTTCGACCAGGCCTGTGTCCTGTTCGGGAAAAAAGCCCTTGGGCATCACCGTCAGCACCAGGAAGGTGAGCAGGGCGGTGATCAGCACCGACGCCAGGGTCATGCCGCGGTGGCGCAGCACCCAGCTCAGCGCCTTGCCGTAGTGGGCGTTGACCCGGTCCAGGAAGTCGGCGCGGCGTTCGCGGCCCGATACCTTGAGCATGCGCGAACACATCATGGGCGTGAGCGTCAGCGACACGAACGCCGAAATGACAATCGCCATGGCCAGCGTCAGGGCGAACTCGCGAAACAACCGCCCGACCACGTCGCCCATGAACAGCAAGGGGATCATCACGGCGATCAGCGAGACCGACAGCGACACGATGGTGAAGCCGATCTGGCGCGAGCCCTTCAGGGCGGCGTCCATCAGCTGGTCGCCCGCTTCCAGGTAGCGGGTGATGTTCTCGATCATGACGATGGCGTCGTCCACCACGAAGCCGGTGGCGATGGTCAGCGACATCAACGTCAGGTTGTTGAGCGAAAACCCGAAGGCGTAGGCCAGCGCCAGCGTGCCGATAAGCGACAGCGGCACCGTGACCGCGGGGATGATGGTGGCGGGCAGGTTGCGCAGGAACAGGAATATCACCATGACCACCAGCGTCACGGCCGTGACCAGCTCAAACTGCACGTCGCGCACCGAGGCCCGGATGGTCTGGGTGCGGTCGGTCAGCACCAGCACCTTCAAGGTGGCCGGCAGCCCGGTGCGCAACTGCGGCAACACTTGCTGCACCCGGTCCACCACGTCGATCACGTTGGCGCCGGGCTGGCGCTGGATGTTCAGCAGGATGGCGGGGGTGGTGTTGGTCCAGGCGGCCTGGTGGGGGTTTTCGGCGCCGTCCACCGGGCGGGCGATCTGCGCCAGCCGCAGCGGCGCGCCGTTCTTGTAGGCGATGACGATGTCGGCGTATTCACGGGCCGAGGTCAACTGGTCGTTGGCGCCCACAGTGTAGGACTGCGACTTGCCGTCCAGCGTGCCTTTGGCCTGATTGACGTTGGCGTTGGCCAGGGCAGTGCGCACCTCTTCCAGCGACAGGCCCAGGGCATTGAGCGCGCCGGCGTTGGCTTCGATGCGCACGGCCGGGCGTTGCCCCCCGCTCAGGGTCACCAGCCCGACCCCGGAGATCTGCGAGATCTTCTGCGCCAGGCGGGTGTCGGCCAGTTCCTGGATCTGGGTCAGCGGCAGCACGTCGGAGGTCAGCGACAGGGTCATGACCGGCGCGTCGGCCGGGTTCACCTTGCTGTAGACAGGCGGATAAGGCAGGTTGGCCGGCAGGTAGCTGGCCGAGGCGTTGATGGCGGCCTGGACCTCTTGTTCGGCCACGTCCAGCGACAGCGCCAGATCGAACTTCAGCGTCACCACCGAGGCGCCGGTGGAGCTGGTCGACTTCATCGTCTTCAGGCCGGGCATTTCGCCGAACTGGCGCTCCAGCGGCGAGGTGACCGATGAGCTGACCACGTCGGGGCTGGCGCCGGGGTACTGGGTGTAGACCTGGATGGTCGGGTAGTCGACCTCCGGCAGCGCCGAGACGGGCAGCAGGTGGTAGCCCAGCAGCCCGGCCAGCAACACCGCCACCATCAACAGCGAGGTGGCGATGGGGCGTTCAATGAAGGGGCGCGAGAGGTTCATGGTGGCCGCCGTTCAATTGGGAACCACCTTCAACAACGTGCCCTTGTCGATCTTGTCGGCGCCGTCCGTCACCACCCGTTCGCCGGTCGCCACCCCCTGGTCCAGGATGGCGGTGTCGGTGCCCTGGGTGGGCCCGGCCTTCACATTGCGCAGGATTGCCCGGCTGTCGGCGCCCACCACGAAAACAAAATCACCGGTGCTGCCGTGCTGGATCGCCGCGGTGGGAATGACCCGCGCGTCCCGCAGGGTACTGGCCTGCATCCGCACATTGACGAACTGGTTCGGGAACAGCACGTTGCCGGACTGCGGGAATTCGGCCTTGACCTTGAAGGTGCCGGTGGCCGTATCCACTTGGTTGTCCAGCGCCAGCAGGGTGCCGGCAGCCAATTGCGCCTGGTTGTCGCGGTCGAATGCCAGCACCGCCACCGGTCCGGCGGCCATCGCGTTGCGGATGCGCCCCAGATCGTCTTCGGGCACCGAAAAGACGATGGTCGCCGGCTGCAACTGGGTGATGACGGCGATACCCGTGGTGCTGGTCGTGGTGACGTAGTTGCCGGGGTCCACCTGGCGCAGCCCCACCACGCCGTCCACCGGCGAGCGGATGGTGCAGTAATCCACCTGTACTTGCAGGTTCTTGACCAGTCCGGCGTCCGCCTGGACAGTGCCGGCGCCTTCGCGCACGGTCGCCGCCTGGGTATCCAGCGTTTGCTGGGTGATGGAGCCGGTCTTGATCAGGTTCTGGTAGCGCACCAGATCCAGCCGGGCGTTGGCCAGCGCCGCCTGGTCACGGGCCAGGTTGCCCTGGGCCTCGGCCAACTGGGCTTCCAGGGCGCGGGAATCGATGCGGGCGATGACCTGGCCCTGCTTGACGAACTGGCCTTCCTTGAAATCGACTGAAGTCAGAATGCCGTTGACCTGGGTCATGACCGTGACGGTGCGGGTCGGGATCACGGTGCCCAAGGCGTCGATGAAGACCGGCACGTCGGTCACCCGGACGGCCACCGCAGAGACCGGGGTGGCCGGCGCGACGGGCGGCGTACGGGGTGCGGGCCGGAAAAGCAGCAGCCAGGCACCCAGGGCCAGCGCGGCCACCAGCAAACCCAGGAGTATCCAGCGGATCACAGTCCTGCGGGTCGATTTGCCTTGCATGGAGAGCCTCTTGAAAGAGAAACACCTGCTGCGGCTGCCTGGCTGGTATGCAAAACAGGGGCGGATTAGGCCAGCGCAATTTCCTGGTTCGACAACATGAAAAAAACCGCGGTTCCGCTGGAATCCGTGTCAATCGACTGCAAAAAAGGCCGGCCGTTACTGCTGCCGGGCAGTGAGCACATGCCGCAGCACATGGGTAGCGGCGGCCACCGGCACCGACATATGGGTTTCTTCCGGCAATTCCACATAGACGGTGGCCAACCCCTGCGACGCCAGGGCCTGGTCCAGCCGCCGGGCCAGCGAACGGGCCTCGTGCACGGTCTGCGCCGTCTCGGCCCCGCCCGCCATCAACAGCAGCCGGCTACGCCGCAGGTCCGTCTTGCCGGCCTGGGCCTGCCGCACAAAGGCGCTTTCGCGGTCAAGCAGGTAATGGTCTTGCCACCACAGCGATGGACTGATGGACACCACCTGATTGAATAGGTCGGGACGGGTGTACAGCACATTCAGCGCATACATGCCGCCAAAGGAATGGCCGGCCAGCGTCAGGCGGCGCTCGTCCACCGGATAGCGGCGGGCGATCTCGGGCAGCAAGGTGCCTTCCAGGAAGGCCAGCAGGGCTTGTTCGCCACCCAGGGGCGGGGGGTAGCCGTTGACGCGAGGCAGCGGCTTGCCGGCCGGTTCGGGCGGCGAAAAGTCGCAGGAACGCCGCAGGAAGTCGAAGGGCAGGTCGGTGGGGTAGCCCACCGCCACCACGATCGCACTGCCGGCCAGGTCCTGCTGCAATCGCACTGCATCGTAATAGGCGCCGAACACCGCGTTGCCGTCCAGCAGGTAGATCACCGGATGCTTGCCGTTGGCCGGCGGTTTCCCGCGTGGCTCGACGACCTGGATGCGGTAGGCCCGGTCGGGCTGGCCGGGCGGTTGCAGGTCGAACTGGACGGTGCCAGGCAAGGTGGCGCGGGTATCCAGGACGGCGGGCTCGGCCTGCTGGGCGGACGGCGGCTGCGCCAAGGCGCCGCCGGCCCCGGACAACGCCAGCGCCGCGGCCGCCAGGATGCTGCGGGCGCTCACCATTTGTAGCGCACCTGGCCGACGATCTGGCGGCCTTGGCCCAGGTAGCAGTAGCCGTCGCTGCACGTCTGCACTTCCTTGTTGGCCAGGTTCTGCACGCTGATGCTGGCCTGCCAGCCCTTTAGCGCCGGATGCGCGGCGCCGGGCTCGTAGCTCAGCGACACGTCGAACAGCGTGGCGGCCGGGTTGCGCATCGTGTTCAGCGCATCGCCGTAGCTGGCGCCGATGTAGCGCGCCCCGGCGCCCAGGCCGACGCCGGCCAGCGGGCCTTGCGGCAGGCGGTAGTCCAGCCACAGGCTGGCCATGTGACGCGGCTGGTACGACGGCACCTTGCCCACTTCGGCCGGGTTGTTGCTCTTGATCACCTTGCCCAGGTTGTAGCTGTAGCTGGCCACCAGTTGCAGGCCGCGGTCCAGCTCGGCCAGGCCTTCCAGTTCGATGCCGCTGGAACGCAGTGTGCCGGCCAGTTGCGAGTACGGCGTGGCGGGCACGGCGCGGGCCGCGTTCTTTTCTTCGATGCGGTAGGCGGCCAGGGTCAGGTAGCTGTGAGAGCCGTTGGGCTGGTACTTGATGCCCGCTTCGATCTGCGAGCCGCGGGTGGGGCCCAGCACGTTGCCGTCTTTGTCCAAGGCGGTGTTGGGGGTGAAAGACGTGGAGTAGTTGGCATAGGGCGCCAGGCCGTTATCGGCCAGGTACAGCGTGCCCGCCTGCCAGGTGAAGGCCTTGTCGGTCTTGGCCTGGGCTGGCGCGTAGGTCAGCAGGTTGCGGTTGTCCTGCTTGGCGATGTCGTAGCGTCCGCCCAGGGTCAGGCGCCAGCCGCCCAGCTTGACCTGGTCGGACAGGTACGTGCCGTATTGTGAGTTGCGCTGCAGCACGGACACCAGGTTCATGGGTGGCGTGGGGCCTGGCACGTAGCCGTACTGGGGGTTGTCCAGGTTCAGCGACGGGTAGCCGGACGCCAGGTAGCCCACCCCCTGGTCCCATTTGAGCCATTGGTAGTCAAAACCGGCCAGCAGACTGTGCGCGGCCCCGCCGGTATCGAAGCGAAAGGTTGCGTTGTTGTCGACCGTCAGGGTCTCGACCTTGCTTTCCACGCCCCAGGCGCTGCGCGTCAGCAGACGGGTGTCGGGCTCCAGTGCGCCGCCGCTCAGGTAGCGGGCGTCCAGCGAGATATGGCCGTAGCGCAACTGCTGTTTCAGTGTGACGTCCTGGCTCAGGCGGTGCTCCAGTTCGTAACCCGCCTGGTACTGGGTCTGGCGCTGGTGGTCATAGCGCGGGTCGCTGACGCGGATGTGCGTCACCTTGCCGTTTTCGACGTAGTTGCCAACGTTGGCGTCGGTCTCGTCCTTCATGTATTGGCCCAGCAGCGTCAGCGTGGTGTCTTCGCCCAGGCGGAATTCGAACGACGGCGCGAACAGCTCGCGATCGTCGGCGATCATGCGGTCGGTGTCACCCCGGCGCAGCAGGCCGACCACGCGGAACCGCGCCGAGCCGGATTCGTTGATGTCGTCGCCGATGTCGAACGCGGCCTGCCTGCGGTCGTGGGTAGCGCCCAGCAGCACGACCTCGTGCACGGGGTCCGGGCCCGGCCGTTTCGATATCCGGTTGACCACGCCGCCCGGCGTGCCCTGGCCGTACAGCACCGACATGGGACCCTTGACGATGTCGATGCGCTCCAGCGCGTAGGGCTCGGTGCGGAAATAGGCGTAGGAACCCGGCGTCTGGCGCAGGCCGTCCAGGTAGTCGCCGGTGGTGTTCACCGGAAAGCCCCGGATGGTGATCTGGTCAAAGCGCGGGTCAAAACCCGCGCTGCCGGTACCCACGCCCGCGGCATAGCGCACGGCTTCGGGCATGGACGTCACGCCACGCGCATCCATCTGGGCGCGCGTCACCACACTGACCGAGCGGGCCGTTTCCATCAGCGAGGCGTCGGTCTTGGTGGCGCTGCTGCTGGCCTGGGCCACGAAGCCATCGGTGGCGGCAGAGGCGCCCACCACCGCGATTGGCGCCAACGTGGCGGGCCCGGCGGCGTGGGGTTCCAGCACATATTGCCCATCCGCCGTGCGCGTGGCGGCCAGGCCACTGCCGGCCAACAGCGCGGCCAGCGCCTCTTGCACCGTGTAGCGGCCGGACAGGCCCGGGCTGGACTTGCCCTGGGTCAGCGCCATGGCGCCGCTGAGCGGAATGCCGGCGGCCTGGCCGAAGGCGTTCAGCGCCTGGGTCAGCGGGCCGGCGGGGATCTGGTAGCTACGGCGGCCGTCCGCGGCGGCGGGCTGGGACAGGCCTTGGGCGTGTATCGGCGCCGGCAGGGTGGACAGCAGGCCGGCCAACGTCAGGCCAGCGACCAGCAGCCGGGGGCTCAGCGCGGGACGGGGTGCGCAGGTGAAGGGGGGCAGGGCGTGGGGGCGTTTCATGAGGGTTCCGTATTCGTGCGTCGGGCAGGCGGGACGCCGATGCATGGCAGCCCCGCATCTACCTAATCGGATGAAACGGAAAAAGGGGAAGGGGCAGGCCTCACGCCGGGGCCAGCGTCGTCCACCACGGCAGCTTGCGGTCGACCCGTAGCGCCAGCGCCCGGGCCAGCAGTTGCAGCGTGCGGTCGGGGTCGGCCAGCGGATATGTGCCCATCACGCGCATAGCGGCGGCCTCGGGCGCCACGCCCAGATGGCCGCGCTGATAGCGAGCCAACTCGGCCACCAGTTCGTCCAGCCGCATGTCGTTGGCCACGATCATGCCCTGCGTCCAGGCGCCTGTGCCGGGGTCGAGCGGGCCCGGGCGGTCGATGCCATCGGCCGTGTACACCACCTGGCTGCCCGCCTGCACGGTGAGCGTGTCGCCGCTGCCTGCCGTGCGCACCTGCACCGCGCCATCCAGCACCGCGAGCCGCGCCGCGTCGTCCAGCAGCCGAACGCTGAACCGCGTGCCTTGGGTCCGCAGCCGCCCCTGCGGCGTGGTCACCACGAAGGGGCGCGCGGCATCCAGGGCCGTGGCCACCAGCATCTCGCCGCGCAGCAGCGTCAGGCGCCGCTCGGCCGCCCCGTTGTCAAAATCGGCGGCGCTGGCGGTGTTCAGCCACAGCCGGCTGCCGTCGGCCAGCAACGCCTCGCGAATCTGGCCGGTGGCGCTGCGGTAGTCGGCGGCCAGCGCCAGCAGTTCGCCGCGCAACGGCGTATGGCGCCAAGCCAGCCAACTGCCCAGCAGCCCGCCGGACAGCAGGGCCAGCGTGCGCAGGTGGCGGCGGCGCGCAGGCATCAACGCGGCTTGCAGGCCGGCCGATGCGGCTCGTGGTTCGCTTTCGGTGCGCAGCGGCGCAAAGCGCTGGCTGACGGCTTCGATATAGCCCCAGGCGGCCTGGTGTCCCGGGCTGCGTGCCAGCCAGGCACGCCACTGGCTCCAGTCGGCGGCGCTGACGGTGTCGTCATGCAGCCGCACATACCAGTCGGCCGCCTGCTCCAGGCTACGGTGATCGGCGGCGCCGGCGGGCGCCGCGGGGGAAGCGCGACGGCCCATTGTCAATACGTCGCGGCGGGGGCGTGCAGGCCGGCCGGCGCGATATGCATGGGCTGCGTGGCCGCGTGATGCGCCGCTTCCAGCAGCGCGCAATGCAGCATGGCCTGGGCCAGGTACTTCTTGATGGTGCGCTCGGACACGCCCAGCTCCAACGCGATCTCCCGGTACTTCAGGCCGTCGACGTGGGACAGGATGAACGCCTGCGCCACTTTGGGCGGCAACTGCCGCAGCATGTCGGCGGCTTGCAACAGCGTTTCGATGATGATGGCCTGCTGTTCGGCCGACGGCGCCGCGGCCCCCGCGCAGGTGTTCAGCGTGTCCAGCCAGGCCCGCTCGACTTCCTGGCGGCGCCACAGGTCGATGCACATGCCATTGCCCATGCTGCGCAGATAGGCGCGCGCGCCTTGCGGGGTATCAAAGGCGCGCGGGGCGGCCAGCAAGCGCACGAACGCATCATGCGCCAGGTCGGCCGCGTCGAACGCGTTGCCCAGCCGACGCAGTAACCACGTGCGTAGCCAGCCGTGGTGCGCCTGATAGAGGCTATGGATGTCCGAGGAGGGGGAATCGGGGCGCATGGCGGGGCAGAGTGGCAAAATACCCCGGGAGTATAACAAGAACGATTATCAATTACGGAAAAGATGGACTGAGAACCGTCGGCCACCGGCCTACGGACTGCCATCCTTCGCCTGGATAGCCCGGCGCGAGCTATCCAGGCGCAGCCCGCGCCAGCAAGGCGCGGGCTTGGAACGGCGGCTTAGCCGTTCTTGCGCGCCGTCAACCACTGCGCCGGCAGCAACGCCTTGTTCACGATGCGCACTTCGCCGATGCTGCCAAAGAAGCCATCGGCCCGGCTGCCGTCCCACGAGCCGGCGCCCACCACCCACGGCATGTTGGCCGCCAGGGTGGCCAGGCCGGGGGCGTCCGAGGTATTGCGCAGCACCGGCGCGCCTTCGACGTACAGGATGGTCTCGTGCGTGGTGTCGTCGTTGACCACGGCGATGTGCAGCCACTTGTCGGCGATGATCTCGCCGGACCAGTTGGTCTTGGCGTCGCGCGGGCCGGCGCGCTCGGGCACCACTTCCCACTGGATCTCGCGCAGGCTGGACACGGCGAACAGCAGCGGCGGGGATTCGCCGTCGCCGCCGTTATAGCCGGGCAGGTCGCCGCGCTTGCCGTCGCGGGTCATGATGTTCATCCATGCGTTCTTGCCCGAGGTCCAGTCGCGGTCGATCTTGATGAAGGCTTCGACGGTATAGCCGTTGGGCACGGTTTCGGCGTTGATCGCCGCCGCCGTATCCGTGGTGAAGTAGCTCATGCGGGCGGTGTTCTTGTCGGTGTTCAAGAAACGCACCGAGCCCGGGGCGGCGGACAGGTAGTGGTGGTCGTTGGACCAGACCAGGTCGCCCAGCTGCGCGCCCGCCACGCCGTCGATGTTCAGCGCGGCGCGGTGCACCGGGTTCAAGCCGGTACGATCGGCGACGACCGTGCCCACCGGCACCGGCTGGCCATCGGCGCCGCCAAAGAAGCGCCAGTGGGCCAGCGTGCCGGGCACCTGCGGATAGTCTTCGCTGTCGGCAGCGGGCTTTTGCGTGGTGGCGGGCGGCTCGGCATAGTTGGCCAGGATCAGCGCGCGGGCCTGGTCGATCAACGCGGTGTGCGAGGGCGTGCCGGCCTTGAAGTCCTTGTTGAAGCCGGCAAAGCGCTTGGCGAAATCCATCTTGATGGTGAATTCCTCGTTCGCGCCCGTCAGCACCGCCTGGTCGAAGGCGTTGAGCGTGTTCTTGGGCTTTTGCGGCACCCAGGGGGAGAACGACAGCACCCGGATCTCGTTGTTGCTGAGGTCGAATTCGTACAGGCGCATCAGGCCGTTGCCGCCCTGGTAGGCCATCTGGTAGTCCACCACCATTTCCTGCACGGGGTTGCCGAAGGCGTTGGTCTTGGTCAGGAGCGCGGCACCATGGTAGTGGCCGTTGAGCGTCATGAAGATCTGGTCGTTGTCGCGGATCAGCTTGTCCCACAGCATCAGGCCATAGGGCACTTCCAGCGGGCTGATGCCGTCTTTATCGATGTTGATCAACTGGTGATTGACCAGGATGACGGGCAGCGTCGGGTTGGCGCGGATGACCTGGTTGGCCCAGACCAACGCCGCGTCGGAAATCCGCCACGACAAGGACAGCACCATGAACTTCTGGCCCTCGGCCTGGAATACGTGCCACTCGTGAAAACCGCTGGGATCGCGACCGCCGAAGGTGGCCTGCTTCTTGGCACGGTCAGTGCCAAAGGTTTGCAGGTAGGGTTCAACGGCGAGGTTGCGCTGGGCGTCGGTGGCGGTGGTCTGGCTGCTTGCGTCGACGTAGTCGCGGTCCAGGATCACATCGTGGTTGCCCGCCAGGATCGAGTACGGCACCTTGGCGTCTTCCAGGATCTTCATGGCCGCATCGGCCACCTTCCACTGGTCGGGCTTGTTCTGCTGGTCGACCACGTCGCCCAGGTGGATCAGGAAGGGAATGCTCAGTGCCTTGGCATTGTTGGCCACCCATTGTGTCTGCGCCTTGTACGGCTCGCTGCCGTATTTGCGCATGAACTGCTGGTTTTCGGCGTCGGTGGCGTAGCGCGAATAGAACTGCGTGTCCGGCAACACCGCGACAGCGAAGCTGGAGATGTTCTTGGGTTGCGGGACTGGCGCCGGCGCGGGCGCGCCGGGCGCCGGGGCGTCATCGTCGTCGTTGTCGCTGGCGCAGGCCGACAGCAGCAGCGAGCCGCCGACCGGCATCAGCGTGGCGCCCAGGCCGGCCTTGAGCAGGCTGCGGCGACGCGGGTCCGTCGCCGCCGGCAGGGTTGAGAGTGTCTCGGCAATGTCATGTTTGCCGTCATGCTTGTCGTGCGCCATCTGTGCTGCCCTTCCGAAAATGTGGGAAGCATAGAAACGCGGAATGACGGAAATATGAAGCATGCATGAACATTGTGTGCACCATCGCCTTATAGCCATATAGCCTTTGGTTAGTTCGCTGCCGGCCCGCCCCGGGCTATCTTTTTCGTTTCAGCATCACAGGCTGGCAAGCATGGCTGCGCAACGTCAACTCAAGCTGGGCGCGTTCATGCGTCCGGTCAGTATCCACACAGGCGCCTGGCGCTATCCGGGCGCCCACCGCGACGCCAATTTCAACTTCGAACATCTCAAGCACTACGCGCAAACGCTGGAGCGGGCCAAGTTCGATGCCTTCTTCATGGCGGACCACCTGGCGCTGCTGAACATGCCCATCGAGGCGCTGCAACGCAGCCATACCGCCACCTCGTTCGAGCCCTTCACGCTGTTGTCGGCGCTAAGCCAGGCCACCGAGCGGCTGGGGCTGGTGGCGACCGCGTCGACCACCTTCGACGAACCGTTCCACGTGGCCAGGCGCTTTGCGTCGCTGGACCACCTGAGCGGCGGGCGCGCGGGGTGGAACATCGTGACCACGTCCAACCCCGACGCGGCACTGAATTTCGGCCGCACCGAACAACCGGACCATGCCCATCGCTACGCCCGGGCCCGCGAGTTCTACGACGTGGTGACCGGTTTGTGGGACAGTTGGGCCGACGATGCCTTCATCCGTGATGCGGACAGCGGCATCTATTTCGACCCGTCGCGGCTGCGCGCGCTGAATCACCAGGGCGAGCACCTGTCCGTGCGCGGGCCGCTGCATATCGCGCGGCCGGTGCAGGGCTGGCCGGTGATCGTGCAGGCCGGTGCGTCCGAGCCGGGCCGGCAGTTGGCCGCCGAAACCGCCGAGGTCGTCTTCGCCGCGGCGGGCACGCTGCAAGACGGCCAGCGCTTCTATGCCGATGTGAAAGGCCGCATGGACAAGCTGGGCCGCAACCGGGAACACCTGAAGATGCTGCCCGGCGTGCTGGTGGTGGTGGGCGATACGGACGATGAGGCGCGGGCCATCCGCGCCAAGCTCGACAGCCTGGTGCACTACGAAAGCGCCATCGCGTCGCTGTCGATCGCCCTGGGCTGCGACGCGTCGCGCTTCGATCCCGACCGCCCGCTGCCGCCGCTGCCCGAGACCAACGCCAGCAAGAGCAGCCAGGAACGCGTGATTCGCCTGGCCGAACGGGAATCGCTGACGGTGCGCCAACTGGCCCAGCGCCTGGGTGGCTATGGCGGGTTGGCGATGGTGGGCACGGCCACGCATATCGCCGACCAGATGCAGGAATGGCTGGAAACCGAAGGGTCCGACGGCTTTAACGTGATGTTCCCGTGGCTGCCGGGCGGGCTGGACGCGTTTGCCGACAAGGTCGTGCCGGAGCTGCAACGGCGGGGGATTTTCCGGCGCGAATACGAAGGGCGCACGCTACGCGAGAACCTGGGGCTGCCGCGTCCGGCCAACCGGCATTTCGCGGATTGATGCGACGCGTCAGGCCGCAGACAGGCGGGCTGACGCGGTGGTGCTGAAGCTGCCTCCGCAAAGTTGCCGCCCCGAAGTTGCCGCCGTGCACCGGCGCCCGGAACCCCAGGGCTTTACAGCCCCGCCGGCCGCCGCCTTTCCATATACGTCTTCACCACCAGCGTCAGTAACGCCATGCAGGCCAACAGCGCCGCGGCGGTGAAGGCGGCGACCGTCTTGTAGTCGTCGTTGAGCTGCTCGATCAACAGCGGCAGCGTCAGCGTCTTGCCGCGGATGGCGCCGGCCACGACCGACACCGCGCCGAATTCGCCCACCGCCCGCGCGTTGGTGATGACGGCGCCGTACAGCAGCCCCCATTTGATGTTGGGCAGCGTGATGCGGCGAAAGATCTGCCAGCCGCCCGCGCCCAGCGTCAGCGCGGCCTGTTCTTCTTCCGGGCCCTGCGCCTGCATCAGCGGGATCAGGATGCGGGCCACGAAGGGCGAGGTCACGAAGAGGGTCACCATCACGATGCCTGGCCAGGCGAACATCAACTGCACGCCGTGGTTGTTGAACCAGCGGCCGAAAAAGCCTTCCAGTCCATAGACCACCAGGTAGCACAGGCCGGCCACCACGGGCGAGGTGGCGTAGGGTATGTCGACCAGCGCGATCAGCACGCGGCGGCCGCGAAAGTCGTAGCGCGTCACGCACCACGCCAACAGCACGCCGAACACCAGGTTGATCGGCACGCTGATCACGGCGGCCAAGAGCGTCAGGCCGATCGCCGAGCGCATGTCGCTGGCGCCCAGGTTCTGCACCAGCGCGCCAAAGCCGCCGACGATGACCCGCGCGAAAATCAGGCTCAGCGGCAGCACCAGCAACAACAGCGCGGCGAGGAGACCGGCGGCGATGAGCAGCCGGCGCGGCCAGGGGGAATCATGACGCGTCATGCCTCAGACTCCCGCAACGCGTTGCCACGGCAGCAGCCGGCCTTGCAGCACCTGGAGCGCAAACAAGAGCAGCAGCGACGCGGCCAGCACGACGGTGGCGATGGCCGCCGCGGCCGGGTAGTTGTATTCGGCCAGCCGGCTGAAGATCATCAGCGAGGTCACCTCGGTTTTATAGGGGATGTTGCCGGCGATCATCACCACCGCGCCGAACTCGCCCAGGCTGCGGATGAAGGCCTGCGAGCCGCCGGTGAACAGCGCCGGCACCAGCGCCGGCAGCAACACGCGCCACGCCACCTGGCGGCCGCTGGCGCCCAGGGTGCGGGCGGCTTCTTCGTATTCAGTGCCGATATCGGCCAGCACGGGCTGCACCGAGCGCACCACGAACGGCAGGCTGGTGAAGATCATGGCGATGACCAGGCCCGGGAAGGCGTAGGAAATCTTGATGCCCAGCGGCGCGAAGAACTGGCCGACCCAGCCACCCGGCGCCAGCAGCACCGACAGCGTCAGCCCGGCCACGGCCGTGGGCAGCGCGAACGGCAGGTCCACCGCGGCATCCAGCAGCGCGCGCCCCGGAAAGCGGTAGCGCACCAGGATCCAGGCCAGCAGCAGCCCCACGGCCAGCACCACGGCGGTGGAATAGGCCGCCGACAGCAGGGTGACGCGGTAGCTGGCCAGCACGCGCGGATCGGTCACCGCCTGCCAGTACTGGCCCCAGCTCATCTGGCTGCTGTAGAGCGGCAGCGCGGACAAGGGCAGCAGGATGACCAGCGTGATGAACAGGCTGCTGACCCCGAAGCTCAGCCCGAAGCCGGGCAGGGTGGGGTGCTGGCGAAAGAACTTAGGCATGCGGACCCAAACGAAAATACGCCGGCCGCCCGCGGGGCAGCCGGCTGTCATGGCAGAGGGCGAGGCGTCAGCGGCCGGCGCCCAGCAACTGGTCCAGCACGCCGTTGGCGGCGAAGTGGGTCTTGGTGATCTGGTCCCACGAACCCAGCACTTCCTGCGGGTTGATCAGGCGGATCGCCGGAAAGCGGCTGGCGCTGGCCTTGATCGCTTCGGCGTCGTGAACGCGGTAGTTGAAGTCGGTCAGCAGCTTCTGGATGGCGGGCGAGTACTGGAACTGCAGGTAGGCCTCGGCCACCTTGCGCGTGCCTTTCTCGTCGGCCACCTTGTCCACCACGGCCACCGGGAATTCGGCCAGCACGCTGACCGGCGGCACGATGACCTCGAAGCCCTGGGCCTTGAACTCGTCGCCTTGGGCGATGTTGTTGACCTCGGATTCAAAGGTCAGCAGCGCATCACCCTGGTTGTTCTGGGCGAACGCCACGGTGGCGCCGCGGCCGCCCGTGGGGAAGCTTTCGACATTTTTGAGCAGTTTGCCGACGAAGGCGCGGGTCTGGGCGTCGTCGCCCTTGAACTTCTCGTGGGCATAGAGCCAGGCGCCCAGGTAGGAATAGCGCGCGTTGCCCGAGGTCTTGGGGTTGGGGAACACCAGCTTGACGTCATCGCGGACCAGGTCGTCCCAGGCCTTGATGTTCTTGGGATTGCCCTTGCGCACCAGGAAGGCGATGGTGCTGTAGTAGGGCGAGCTGTTGTTGGCGAACTTCTTCTGCCAGTCGGCGGCCAGCAGCTTGTTCTGCGCCAGGATGTCCACGTCGGGCACCTGGTTGAAGGTCACCACGTCGGCCTTCAGGCCCTGGATGATGGACTGCGCCTGGCGCGAGGTGCCGGCGAACGACTGTTCGATGCTGACGTCCTGCCCGGTCTTGGCCTTCCAGTCGGCCTGGAACTTGGGGTTGATGGCCGCGAACAGTTCGCGCGCGATGTCGTAGGACGTGTTGAGCAGGGCCTGGGGCGCTTGCTGGGCATGGGCCGGGGCGGCGGCCAGGGCCGTCAGCGTCAGCGCCGAGGCGAGCAGTCGTTTGAACAAAGGGCTTCTCCGAAGGTTATGCGGGCATCAAGTCAAGGCGGCGGGGCCGCGTCCCGACCCTGCATGATGCGGATGCCGCCCGCTATTCGGAAATATTCAATTACTTTTAACTAATAGCCGGACGTTGTGTCCGGCCGCGTGCCAGGCAGGCCCAGGCCAGCGCGGCCAGCAGCGACAGCCCGGCGGCGATGACCAGGGCGGCGCGTGCGCCGTCCTCGAACGACGGCAGGGCCGTGAGCAGGGTGCCGAATACCGCCACGCCCAGCGCCGTGCCCGCCTGCCGGGCGGTATTCAAGGCGGCCGCGTTCACGCCCGCCCGCTGCCAAGAGGCCCAGCGCGCCGGCCGCTCTGGCGGCCTGAGCGCCGCTGGCCGCTGGCTTGCCTGCGTCAGAGAATCCGGCGCTGCCACAGCGCATACAAGGCGGCGGCCCCCGAGATGACCCCCAGGAACACGAAACCGTCCAGAAAGCTCATGAAATTGGCTTGCTGCGTGACCACCCGCTGGATCTCGGCCAGGGCCAGCCCGTGCGCGGCCGACAGCGTCGCGCCGGCCTGCTCGAAGCGTTGCGTCAACTGGTCCAGGGCGCCGGTGAACACCGGATTGGACAGGCTGGCGTTGGCGGCCAACTGGGTCTGATGCAGCGCCAGGCGGTGCTGTTCCAGCACGATGATGGTCGCGGTGGAAAACGAATACGCCATCTGCTTGACGATGTTCTTGATGCGGTAGCTGTGCGGATACAGCTCCAGGGCGAACGGCTGAAACGCCAGGTTGGCCACCGGCAGCGCGATGAACAGCAGCAGCAAGCCGCGCAAGGTCAGCGGCAGCAGCAGCCACGATTGGCTGACGTTCGGCGGCATGTGCGCCATCCACGCGCCGATCAGCGCCGCCAGTACGAAGCCCACGGCGATCAGGCCCCGCTTGTGCGGCAGGCGGCCGGCGTAGCGGAAGTAGAGCAGGGCGCCTGCCAGCGACACCAGCGATGTCACGCCGACCAGGTGCCCGGCGTTTTCCACGGGGTAGCCCAGGCCCGCTTGCAGGAAACGCGACACCAGATAGCTGAACGCGTTGCTGACGAAGTAGTACAGCGCGTACAGCGCCAGGCCGGTGCGAAAGGTGGCTTCCTTCAGGCCATGCAGATGCAGCAGCGGCCGCGGATGGTGCCATTGGTGCCAGATGAAACCCGCCAGCAGCAGCACGCCCGCCAGCGTCATGCCCTCCAGCCCGGGAGACTCGCTGAACGGCGACGAACGCAGTTGCTGCGCCACGACTTGCAACGCGCCCAGCGACAGCGCGGCGATCACATACGGCCACAGATGGGGTTCGCCGCGCTGTTCGGGCGGCAACCGGCCGGTGGCCGGCACGACCAGCAGCACCAGCGCGCCAGTCAACAGCGCCACCGGCACCGTGCAGACGAACACCGCGCGCCAGCCGAAATCGGCCACCAGGTAGCCGCCCACCAGCGGTGCCAGCGCGCTGCACAGGAGAATGCTGCACAGGAACAGCCGCGTGGCGCGCCCGCGATCTTTGGGCGGAAAGCTCAGCTGTATCAGGATGCGGGTGGCGCCCATCATCGGGCCCATCAGGTAGCCCTGCAGCGCGCGCGCCACCGCCAGTTCCGCCGATGACTGGCTGAACGCCGCCAGCAGCCCCGCCGCCGCGAACAGGAACAGGCAAAGGCCGATGTAATGGCGATGGCCGACGCGTTCAACCCACCATTGGTGCTGCAAGATGCCCAGCACGCCCGCCACGGCGTAAGCGCTGGACGACCAGATCAGTTCGTCGGGCGGGGCGCCGATGCCGCCGGCGATGTCGCTGATGAAGAACGAAAACGCCGCATTGTCGAAGTAGTCCAGGCCCACCGCCAGCGCGATCGCCAGCGGAAACAGCAGGGCGCGCAAGCCGCTAGCCGCCGGGGTGTCCGGCAGTCCTGGGGCGGGCGCGGCGGCGTTCATGATTTAGCGCTTTCCACCAGCAAATCGCCCAGCTGTTCCAGCACCCGATGCGTGGCGGCCACGTCGGCTGGCGGCATGCTGTCCAGCAGCTCGCGTTCCAGTTCGGCCGACACGCTTTCGACCCGGCGAATCAACTGACGCCCCTGGGCGGTGATCGCGAGCGCCTTGGCGCGGCGGTCATCCGGGTCTTCCTGGCGCTCGATCAGGCCGCTGGCTTCCAGGTTCTGCAAGATTCGCACCACTGCGGAATTGTCCAGCGCCAGGGCCGCCGCCAGGTCTTTCTGTCGCATGGGTCCCGCCGCCCGCGCCAATTGCATCAGCGGCATCCAGGTCGCCTGGGTCAGGTCAAAGGGTTGCAGACGCTGGTCTATCGCGCGGCGCCATTGGCGCGCCACCCGGCCGATCTTGGTGCTGAGTCGTCCTTGCAGCGGCGGGGCGGCTGGCTTGGTCATGGCATCGGTTATGAATTAGTTGATATATCATCTAATATAGATGAGCTGTCATCTAATTTCAAGCCACCCTGCAGCATGAGGCAAACAATGAACCGAGACATAGACCGTCTGCGCGATATGGCGTTTTTCGCCGCGGTTGCCAAGGCGGGCAGCTTCACCAAGGCGTCGCTGGAGCTGGACGTGCCGACTTCGACGCTGTCGCGCCGCATCACGGAATTCGAAGCCGATATCAAGATCAAGCTGTTCAACCGCACGACCCGGCGCGTCACCCTGACGGAAACCGGCGCGCGTTATCTACAGCAGATCGACGATATCGTGCAGCAGGCCAAGACGGTCAACGACGAACTCAATAGCGAAACCTCCGACCCCTCCGGCGTGCTGCGGGTAAGCATGCCGAACGACTTCGCCACCTATTTCGCCGATGCGCATTTCGCTGAATTCCACGCCATCTACCCGCGCATCAGCTTCGACATCTTCCTGACCACGACGCTGCCCGACCTGATGACGCAACGTCACGACGTGGCCGTCCTGACCGGCGAGCCGCCCGCGGCCTCGCGCCTGGTGGCGCGCCGCGTTGGCCTGGTGCGGCGCCATCTTTATGCCTCGCCTGAGTACCTGGCTGCGCGTGGCATGCCGCGGGAACCGGCGCAGTTGGCGGACCACCAGTGCCTGTTCGCGCAGGAAGCGGAAACCGGCGCGGGCTGGACCCTGCATAGCGGCGCCCAGCAGGTGCCGGTCCGCCCGACGCCGCTGTTGGCCACCAACAGCCAATCCCTGATCCGGCAATTGATGCTGCAGGGCATGGGCATCGGCCAGCTCAGCCGCACCCAGGCGGCGGCCCTGCTGCAAAACGGCCAGATCGTGCGGGTGCTGCCCGAGTGGGAGCTGGACCCGGTGCCGCTCTACATCCTGACCGCGTCGCGGCTGGTGCCGGCGCGGGTGCGGGTGTTCGTGGATTTCCTGGTGCAGAAGTTCGAGCGGCTGACCTGACCCCTTACTTGCGCTGCGAGTCCAGCGTTTCGTGGTCGCGTTCCACCGCCTGCGCCCGGGCGTAGCTTTCGCTCAGCAACTGGTACGACGGGAAGATGTGGCCGTAGATCTCGGCCCATTGCGCGGCGTCCTCGCGGTGCCAGGTGCGCTGCAGTTCCGACGCCACCGCGGCCGTATCCATCGGCACGACGCCGGCCTGGACCACGCGGGCCAGCGTGATTTCCTGCGCCATCTTGGAGTAGGTGCCGGACGCGTCGATCACGGCGAACACCTGGTAGCCCTCGGCCACCGCGGCAATGCTCGGAAAGGCCATGCAGACGCTGGTGATGGTGCCGGCAATGATCAACTGCTTGCGGCCCGTGGCCTTGACCGCCGCCACGAATTCCGGATTGTCCCAGGCGTTGATCTCGCCGCGGCGAGCAACGTACTGGGCGTGAGGGGCGTTCTGATGAATTTCCGGAATCAACGGTCCGTTGGGCCCTTGCGGCACCGACGCCGTCGTGATCACCGGCATCTTGGTCAGCGTGGCCATCTTGGCCAACGCCGAGGCGTGGGCGCGCACGGTGGTGAAGGGCAGGTCGCCGATGGTTTGAAACAGGCCGCTCTGATGGTCGATCAGCAGCATCGCGGCCTGGTCCGGATCGATCACCGGACGGGCGCCGTTGAAGTTTGCGGGTTGGCTCATGGCTGGACTCCGTGGATGACATAAGGGAACCCTGACAATAGTGGAGGGACGATGGCGGCGGTAGAGGGGCCAAATCGCCTTCCGTGTTCTATTTTTGGGACGACGTGTGTACGCTGCGCTCGCGGCGGGTGAATCCGTACGGCTGCGGGATAATGCCGCGATGATTTCGCTTATCGCCTTCCTGCAGGACGGCCGGATCGGGCCATACCGCCCCAGCGCCGACAGCACGCCGCAAGCGGTATTCGCCGCCCTGGGGCCGCCCGATGACGTCTATACCCCCGCGGACCTGGACCGGCCGTACCGGTCCGGCGAGCCGCGTTGTTTTCCGCTGATCGCTGGCTACGGCGACATCGAATTCCATTTCGAATCGGCCATGGCCTTGACGACCGTGTTCGTGGACAGCTTCAGCGGGCGGGGCGGGTATGCCCGAGGCGGGGCGTTGGCCCTGGCGGACACCGGCATCCTGCGGGCCGGCACGCCCATGACGCGCTTTCTGGAAGAGGCGGCGCGCCGGGGCATCGCCATGACGGGCGTCCGGCCGCACGCGCCGCCTTATGCCTTTGTGGTCACCACGGCAGGGGGGATAGAGGTCGGCTTCGAACACGACGATCCTACCGAGGCCGGCTCGGTGCCCCGCTTGAAATGGTTTTGCTGGGTTGCCCGGCCGTCGCTGACCGCCTGATGCGCGGGTAGGCGCAGGATTCGCCTCGGCGGCCGCTTAGGGAAACGCCATCTGCCCGTCCCCCTCGGCCGCGTCCGGCGCGATCAGGTCGACCCGGTCCGGCGCCATCTCCTTGACTCGCCGGATCAGCAGGCGCGCGAACTCGCGGGCCTGCTCGGACGGCGCATAGGAACTGGGCAGCAGAAAACCGTAGGGCATGGTCAGGCGCGGGTCGAAGTCGCGCAGCACGATACCGGGCACGTTGGCCGCCAGGATCGGGTCGGCCAGGGCAATGCCCATGCCCAGCGCCGCCAGTTGGCAGGCAGACTGGCCGGACGAGGTCTCCATCACCAGCCGCAGCGGCAGCCGGCGCTTTTCCATCAGGTCATCGATGTGCTGGCGCAGCAGGGTGTAGGGGCGCAGCGCGATGAAGGGCTCGTCCTTGATGTCGTCGGCGGTGACCACGCGCTTGGCGGCCAGGCGGTGGCCTTCGGGCATGGCGATCACCAGCCGCACCTGGGCAAACGTGCGCGCGCTGATGCCGGGAAAGTCGATGGGCAACGCCGCCACGCCCAGGTCGAATTGCTGGCCGGACATCCACAGGCCGACATCCACCCGCGAACGCACTTCCAGCGACATGCGCACTTGCGGATGGCTGCGGCCGAACTCGGCGATGGCGCCGGGCATGGCGCTGTAGGCGAAGTAGGGCTGCGTCAGGATACGCAACCAGGTGTCCTGCTGGTTGCGGATGGAATCGGCGATCCGCTCGACCTCTTCAAAGCCGGCCAGGATGTGGCGCGTGCCCTCATAAAAGCGCAGGCATTCCTGTGTGGGTATCAGGCCCCGGCCCTGGCGCGAAAACAAGGAAAAGCCCACTTCGTCTTCCAGCGCCGAGATCAGGCGGCTGATCTGCGGCTGGGTGCGGTGGATGCGGCGCGAGGCTTCGGTGACGCTGCCGGTTTCCATCACGGCGCGCAGGGCTTGCAGGCGGTTCAGGCGCATAGGGACAAACCCGAGAAGGGGGGCTGTGGCCGGCGCAGGCAGGCTGCCCCGCGCCATAGGAGAAAGCGGACGGACCGCGGCGACACATTACAAAAGTGCATGAATCGATACTCCAAACGAAATTGACGCATGGATTCACGCAATCTTAGGATCATTCCACCTTCAATGAAAGAGGCGCGGCGTGAATATCCTGGACAAATCGGTTTCCGTGGGCGGCCCCCCGGCATTGTTTCCCGATGACCGCAACGGCATCGAGCAGCTCGACTGGAGCAACATCGGGCAGGCATTCCCGATCAAGCAGCGGCGGGCGTACCTGAACAACGCGTCGATCGGCGCGCTGAGCCTGCCGGTGGTGGCGGCGGTGAATCGCTTCATGGAGGACGTGCGCGACAACGGCCGCAACGCCTATCCCGAGTGGTGCCGCTACGCCGAGGAGACCATCAAGGCCCGCATCGGCCGTCTGATCGGCGCGCACCGCGACGAGATCGCCTACGTCAAGAACACCACCGAAGGCCTGGTGCACGTGGCCAACGGCTTTCCCTGGCGCGATGGCGACAACCTGATCCTGGCCGACATCGAATACCCGTCCAACGTGTATTGCTGGATGAAGCTGGCCGCGCGCGGGGTTACCATCCGCTGGGTGAAGAACCGCAACGGCCGCATCCTGGTGGACGATATCCGCAAGCTGATGGACGACCGCACCCGCCTGGTGTCGCTGAGCGCGGTGCAATTTTCAAACGGCTTCCGGCAGGACCTGGAAGCAACCTCGAACCTGTGCCATGAGCGCGGCGTGTACCTGAACCTGGACGCCATCCAGTGGGCCGGATCGCTGGAACTGGATGTGGAACGGCTGGGCGTGCACTTCCTGGCGGTCGGCGGCCACAAGTGGATGCTGGCGCCGATCGGCACCGGCTACTTCTATTGCCGCAAGAGCGTGCTGGGCCTGTTGGACCCGCCCAGCGTGGGCTACCACAGCGTCGACAGCACCGAAGATCACATGCACTACCTGCTGGAGTACCGGCCCAACGCCGGCCGCTTCGAAGAGGCGCTGGCGAACTTCACCGGCATCTGGGGCCTGGACGCCGCGGTGCGCATCCAGCTGGCGCTGACGCCCGCCCGCATCGAAGCCCACATCCTGGAGCTGACCGACTACGCCAGCGCGGCACTACAGCGCAAGGGCTACCAGATCGTCAGTTCGCGGGCGCCGGGCGAGGCGTCCGGCAATCTGTCGTTCAAGCATGCCGGGCACGACGCACAGGACTTGGCCGAGCGCCTGCGCGAAGCCGGCGTGGACCTGGCGGTGCGCGGCGGCAATCTGCGTATTTCGCCCAGCTACTACAACGATTCGGATGAAATCGACCGCCTGGTTCAGGCGCTGCCGTCCTGACGGCGCGCATCGAACCGGCTGACCATCATGAACAAGGGGAACACCATGGCAATTTTGCACACCTGGCGCCGGCTGGCGCTAGCCTTGGGCGCCTGCGCCCTGACGGCCTGGGCGTCCAGCACCGTCGCCGCCGATGCACCCAAGCAGGGCGGCACGCTGCGCTACGGCACCGTGTCCGAAATCGTGTCGCTCGACCCGCACGTTTACGGCGGCAGCGCCTGGAAGGTGCTGATCGAGGCGCTGTACAGCCCGCTGGCGGGCTACGACAAGCATGGCGCGATCGTGCCGCGGCTGGCGCAACGCTGGGACCAGCCCGACGCCCGCACGGTGGTCTTTCACCTGCGGCCCGACGTGACGTTCCAGGACGGCACGCCGGTGACGGCGGACGACGTGAAGTTCTCGCTGGACCGCATTCTGGACCCGGCCACGGGCGCCACGCTGCGCTCCAACCTGCTGGGCGCCACGGTCACCGTGGTCGATGCCGCCACGGTGAAGGTGGAAAAGCCGACACCCGATGCCACGCTGCTCAGCGTGCTGGCCTTGCCAGAAGCCGCGATCGTCTCGCGCAAATGGGTGCAGGGCGGCGCCAACCTGAAGATGGCCGCCAACGGCACCGGCCCGTTCCAGCTGAAAAGCTACGAGCCCGCGGTGCGCGCCAGCCTGGTGCGCAACCCGCACTATTTCATCGCCGGCCAGCCGTATCTGGACGGGGTGGACTTTCGCATGATCAAAAGCGACGATGCGCGCGTCAATGCGCTGCGCAGCCAGTCGCTGGACATGATCGACTTCGTGCCGTGGAAGGATATCGACGTGCTACGCCGCGGCGCGGGCACCAAGATCGACACGGCGGGCGGGGCGTTCATGAGCGTCTGGTTCAACACCAGCAAAAAGCCGTTCGACGACGCCCGCGTGCGGCGCGCGGTGTCCTATGCGATTGACCGCGAAGCGGTGTCCAAGGCCGCGTTCTTCGGCTACGGCAAGCCCATCTACGGCGCGCCCACGCCGGAAGATTCGCCGTACTACGACAAGGCGCTGGAAGGCACCTACAAGCGCGATACCGCCAAGGCCCGCGCCTTGCTGGCCGAAGCGGGCTACGCCAACGGCGTGGACGCGTCGATGGTGGTGTTCCAGGGGCTGGGCATCTACACCACGATGGCGCAGGTGGTGCAGGCCAACCTGAAAGAGGTCGGCATCAACCTGAAGCTGGAACCGGTGGAATGGGCCACGCTGGTCGAACGCAAGAACCGCGGCGATTACGAGTCGATGATCTACGGCGTGTCGGTCAAGCTGCCGGACCCGGACGCCTATGCCTATTACCTGGGCGGCGACTCCAGCTACTGGGCCAAGCCCATCGGCTACCGCGACCCCGAACTGGAAAAGCTCCTGGCCGACGGCCGCGCGCTGACCGATCCCAAGGCGCGCCAGCCCATCTACCAACAGGCGGAAAAGCGCATCCTGGAGACCAGCCCGTGGGTCTTCGTGAGCTGGCGCGAACAGGCGCAGGGCTATCTGCGCAAAGTGCAGGGCTATACGCAGCTGGGCGGCGCCTTAAGCGAAAGCAGCCCGGGCATCTCGCTGCCCACGATGTGGCTTAACTGAGCGCGCCGGCATGCTGCCTTTTCTGTTGCGGCGCCTGACATCGGCCATCGTCACCCTGGCGCTGGCGGCCGGGGTGGTCTTCATCGCCATCCACCTGCTGCCTGGCGACCCCGTCGCCATCATGCTGGGCGACCAGGCCGGCAGCGATCCGGTGGCCGTGGCCCGCGTGCGTACCCAGCTGGGGCTGGACCTGCCGCTGGGCACGCAGTTCACGCATTGGGCCGGTGCGCTGGCGCACGGCGACCTGGGCGTGTCGCTGCGTACCGGCGAGCCGGTGGCCGATGAGTTGGCGCGGCGCATTCCGCGCAGCCTGGAATTGATCGCGGCCGGCTTGCTGGTGGCGGTGGCGCTGGGGGTGCCGCTGGGCGTGGTGGCGGCCCGGTCACGCGGCCGGCTGGCCGGCATGGCCGCGTCGGTGCTGGCGGTGGCCGGGTTTTCGGCGCCGGTGTTCGTGCTGGGCATTCTGCTGGTGCTGGTGTTCAGCCTGGGGCTGGGTTGGTTGCCGTCGTCGGGCTTTGTGGCGTTTTCCGACGACCCGGTGCAGCACTGCCTGTCGCTGATCTTGCCGTCCTTGACCATCGGCCTGAATTTCATGGGCGTGGTGGCGCGCATGACCCGCGCCAGCCTGTCCGACGTGATGGGCCGCGACTACGTCAAGCTGGCCCGGGCCAAGGGGCTGCCGCGCGGCAAGGCGATCTTGCGCCATGCGCTGCCCAACGCGCTGGTGCCAGTGATCGCCATCGTCGGCATCCGCGCCGGCAACCTGCTGGGCGGCACCGTCATCATCGAAGCGCTGTTCGATTGGCCGGGACTGAGTTCGCTGCTGGTCAGCGCGGCGTTCTCGCGCGACTACCCGGTGATCCAGGGCTCGCTGTTGGCCATCTTTGCGCTATTCATCCTGATCAGCCTGGTCATTGACCTGGCCCAGGCCCTTGTCGACCCCCGCATTCGCAGGCCGTCCGCATGATCGCATTCCTTCGAACCGCTACAGGGGGCCTGTCGGTCCGGCTGGCCCTGGGTTTCCTGGCCGTGGTGGTGGCGGCCGCCATCCTCGGACCGCTGTTGGGCCTGGCCGATCCCTACCAGATCGACGCCGCCAACCTGCTGGCCTCGCCGTCCCGGGCGCATTGGCTGGGCACCGATGAATTGGGCCGCGACCTGCTGGCGCGTGCCGTTTACGGCGCCCGCGTCTCGTTGACGGTGGCGGCTGCCGCCGTCGTCCTGGCCGGCGTGCTGGGCGTGGCCATCGGCGTGGGAGTGGCCTTTCTGGGGCGGCGGGCCGAAGCCGCCGCCATCCGGGTGGTGGACGTGTTCGTGTCGCTGCCCGAGATCTTCGTGGCGCTGGTGGTGCTGGCCTTCATCGGCGGCAACCTGCCGACGCTGGTGGCGACCATCGGCGTGCTGTACGCGCCGCAGTTCGCCCGCGTGGCCTGGGGCGTGGCGCGCGGCATCCGGGCCCGGGAGCACGTGTTGGCCGCCAGTTCTTTGGGCGCGGGCACGGGGTGGATCATCTGGCACGAGGTGCTGCCCAATATGCGGTCCATCATCGCGGTGCAGGCGTCGTTCACGTTCTCGTTCGCGATGCTGCTGGAAGCCGGCTTGAGCTTCCTGGGGTTGGGAGTGCGCCCGCCGGTGCCGTCGTGGGGCCAGATGGTGGGCTCGCTGAAAGACTATCTGTTCACCAACCCGTGGCCCGTGCTGGTGCCGGCGCTGGCCTTGTTCTTTACGGTGCTGGCCGTCAACGTCCTGGGCGATTGGCTGCAGGATGCGCTGAACCCGGAGCTGCAACGATGACGCTTGACGCGGACAAGCTGCTGTCGGTCAGGAACCTGACCGTGGATTTCGAGACCGCCCACGGTACGGTGGCGGCGGTCAAAGGGGTGGACCTGACGATGGCGCGCGGCGAAGTCGTGTGCCTGGTGGGCGAGTCCGGTTCGGGCAAGTCGGTCACCGGCTTTTCCCTGATGGGCCTGGTGGACCCGCCCGGGCGGGTCGCGGCCGATGAATTGCGCTTTGACGGCCGTGACCTGTTGCAGGCGTCGGAGCGCGACAAGGACGCCCTGCGCGGCAAGGAGATCGCGATGGTGTTCCAGGAACCCATGACCGCGCTCAACCCGGGCCGCACGGTGGGCAGCCAGATCGCCGAAGTGCTGCGCATCCATGGCGTGCTGGGCCGCAAGGCGGCATGGGCCCGGGCCGTGGCGCTGCTGGACCGGGTCGGCATCCGTGAACCTGCACAGCGGGCCCAGGCCTATCCGCACGAGCTGTCCGGCGGCATGCGCCAGCGCGTCATGATCGCGATTGCCTGCGCGCTGACGCCCAAGCTGATCATTGCCGACGAGCCCACCACTGCACTGGACGTGACGGTGCAGGCGCAGGTGCTGGAACTGCTGTTCTCGATCCAGGCGGAAACGGGCGCGGCGGTACTGTTCATTACCCACGACCTGGGCGTGGTGGCCGAGATCGCCGACCGCGTGGTGGTGATGCAGGCGGGCAGGGTGGTGGAGGAAGGCGACGTGGTGCAGATATTCCAGCAGCCGCGCCATCCCTACACCCAGGCCCTGCTGGCCGCCGTGCCGGACGTGGACGCCCCGCGCGACCGCGCGCGCCGGTTGGCGCCGCGCCTGGCCGCCACCCAGGAAGGAGCCGTGCCATGAATGCATTCATCTTGCAGGCCGACGGCGTGACCAAGGACTACGTGGCGGCGCGCAATTTCCTGGGCCAGCCGACGCGGTTGGTGCAGGCAGTGAAGGGCGTGAGCCTGGCGGTGGCGCCGGGCACCACGCTGGCGCTGGTCGGCGAATCCGGCTCGGGCAAGAGCACGCTGGGCCGCTGCATCGCGGGCCTGCTGCGGCCGACGTCAGGCAGCATCCAGCTGGCGGGCCACGACGTGCGCCAGTTGGCCGGCGCGTCGCTGATGTCGTTCCGCCGCCAGGTGCAGACCATCTTCCAGGACCCGTATTCCAGCCTGAATCCGCGCCGTACCGTGGGCGACGCGATCATGGACGGCATGGTCATCCACCAGCTGTACTCGCCCGACGAACGCCACGCCCGCATGCTGGCGCTGCTGTCGCGGGTGGGCTTGCAGCCGGATCACGCGCGGCGCTTTCCGCATCAGTTCTCGGGCGGGCAGCGCCAGCGCATCGCCATTGCCCGGGCCTTGGCGCTGGAGCCGCGTTTCATCATCGCGGACGAGGCCGTGTCGGCGCTGGACGTGTCGGTCAAGGCGCAGGTGCTGGACCTGTTGGCCGACCTGCAGGCCGAGCATGGGCTGACCTACCTGTTCATTTCCCATGACCTGGGCGTGGTGCGGCACTTTGCCGACCGCGTCGCGATCATGCAGGCGGGTGAACTGGTGGAACAAGGCGAATGCGATCAGATTTTCCAGGCGCCTGCGCATGACTACACTCGCAAGCTGATCGCCGCGGTGCCACGGCCGGACCCGGCGCGGCGACGGTTGCGCCCGCCCACCCGCGGCGCTTCCTGCTAAGTCGGCCGCCCCGGCCTACGGGAGGGGCGGCTCGTCAAAGCTGCGCAATGCGGTAGCGAAGCCGCCTTCGACCCGCGAATACGGCCGGGCGCTGGTGGTGACGCGGGGCCGCGCGCTCCAGGCGATGCGGCAGCCGTCCTGCGTCAGTCGGTCCACCAGGGCCTGGTCTTCGCTACAGGCCAGCGCGGCGAAGCCGCCGATGCGCTGATACGCCAGGGCGTCGATGCCCAGGTTGGCGCCGTGGACGTGGCGATGCCCGTCGCGGTCCTGATAGTGGGCCGCGAAATGGGCGCGCGCGGCGTCGGCGCGGGCGCCATGGGCGGCCCAGCCGGATACCGCGACCGTGCCGCACACCACGTCGGCGTTCAGCGACAACTGGTCCACCAGCCAACGGGCGGATACGACCGTGTCGGCGTCGGTATAAGCCAGCCAGCGCGCTCCGGCTGCCAGCAGGTGGCGCGAGCCCACGTCGCGGGCGATGCCGACGTTGCGCGCGCCGATCGTCAGGCAGTGCACCGGCCACGCGCCGGCCAGCTTGGCCGTCTGGTCGCGGCAATGGTCCAGTACCACCACGATCTGCACCGGCTCCGCCCGCAACAGCGGGTGCCGCGCGGCCACGGTCACGGCCCGCAGGCAGGCCGCGATGTGGTTTTCTTCGTCATGTGCGGGAATGCAGACGCCGATCATCGGCAGGCTCCTGTTGCGGCTCGTAGCGCCACACGTCCAGCCGGAACTCGTCTTCCAGATGGCATAGCAGGGGGGTGATGCCGGGTTGGTCGGCGATGGCCTGATGCAGCGCATCAGTGGCCTGCAGACGATCGTCGAAGTCTGGCCGCCAGTGGCAGGCAACCAGCTCCGCGCCGGGCTTCAGGCTTTGCAGCAGGCGCGTCAGAAACCGCGCCAGCCGATCGTCGTCGAAGTAGTAGGCCACTTCTGACACGACCGCCAGGTCGAAGCCTTCGCGCGGTACCGCCGGCCATTGTTCCGGCAGGCGCAGGGCTCGCACCGCCACGCCGGTGGCCCGGTGCGCGTCGGCCAGTTCGCGGCACTTGAACGCCGCCGTGGTGGACACATCCACCGCGCAGACGCGGTCGCAGCGTTGCGCCAGCAGCAGGGTCATGTCGCCGGCGCCGCAGCCGGCTTCGAAGGCATGGCCATAGCGCGCCCGGGGCAGCGCGGCCAGCACCAGCGCGCGCTTGCGCTTTTCGTACCACGCGCCACTCACATTCCAGGGGTCGCCGCGCGACCGGTACAGCTGTTCGAAGTGCTGGGCTAAAGCGTCCATGGCGGTTCCTTCAACGCGGCCACTGCCGCGCCGTGCGCGGACTGGTCGCGCTCGGCGTGGCTTTGGCGTATGAAAATGGGCAGGTCGGCCATGGCCTGGGCATAGGCCGCGTCCTTGCACAACGGCCCGGCGCCCAAGGCGCGGGCAGCGCGCAGCAGGATCTCGTCGGCGGCGGCTTCCACCGCCAGCCGGGCGCGGGCGGTGGCCAGCGCGCAGGGGTCGTCCGGGCGGGCGTCTATTGTGGCGGCCGCTTCCCGCAACACGGCGCGGGCCTGGCTCAACGCGACGTCCACCGCGCCCAGATGCGCCATCCGGAACGGATCGGGCGAGGGCCGCTTGGCCTCGTCGCGCACGCGCGCCGCGATGCGGGTCAGGCCGCCGTACCAGCAGGCCGCGATACCGGCGCCGCCGTGCAGGAAGCCGGGGCGGCGCACATATTGTCCGGGTGTGCCGACGGCGGTGCCGAGCGCGTGTTGGAAAGCGACGCTGACAGTGGCGCTGCCGCGCATGCCGGACGCGCACCAATCGGATTCCTGCCGTGTTACGCCGGCTTGGTCCAGCGGCACGGCGGCCAGGCAGGGTTCACCGGCGGGGTTCCAGCCGCTGACCAACGCGTGGTCCAGCGCCGCCGCGCCGGAGCACCAGGCCTTCATTCCGGTCACGTCGACGCCGCCGTCCGCCTTGGGGGTGATGGCCACCCGATGGCTGGCCGGTTCCGCGCACCACACGCCCCACAGGCCGGGCTGCGCAAACGCGCCCAGTTCCGCCTGGATGGCCAGCGCGTCGGTGTGCCCTTCAAACAGCTTGGCCAGCGGCAGATCGGCCGCGGCCACCTGGGCCAGCGCCCGCCAACGGGCCAGGGTCTGGCCCGAACCCGGCAGCGGCAGGCGATCGCATCCGGCATCCACCAGCGCGCGCAGCACCGCTGCCGCGTCGCCGGGCCACACGGCCCGCGCAAGCACCCCATCCAAGTCGGCGGGCGGGGACGGCATAAGGCGCAGGGGTTGTGACATGGGCGTTGTCCGGAAGGCGGGGAGGGCTTCCAGACAGCAAGTGGCATGCCCGGGCGGTCCAGGCGGTGTCTCGTACCCTATATCCGGCGCTTGGCGCTCTGCGTTTCAACGGCCCAGGGCCGCCTTGATCCGCTTCACATCCCGATCCAGCTCGATCCGCATCGCTTTGAGCAGCGCCCGGGCGTTTTCCGATAGCGGGGTACCGGGGCGAAACACCAACAGGCAGGTGAAGCTGATGTCCAGGTCCAGCGGCTTGATGGTCAGCCCGCGCGCCAGGTAGTCCAGCGCCATCACGGGATGCACCATGCCGATGCCCAGGCCGTGCAGCGCGAATTCGCAGACGGAATTGGAATAAGGCGTTTCCAGGATGGGCCGCAGCGCCAGGCCCTGGTCGTTCAGCGCGGTTTCCAGGCGCCGGCGGCTGGCGTCTTCGGGGTTCAGCGCGATGAAGGGGTGGTCGATCAGGTCTTGCAGCGCGATGCGCGGCTTGGCGGCCAGGGGGTGGCGGTTGTGCATCGCGATCACGCCCGGGATGCGCACGAATTCCGAATGCTCCAGGCCGGCCACCGACAGCTCGTCAGCCATCAGGCCGAAATCCAGCTGGCCGGCGGCCACCTGCTGCAGCACCTCGCGCGAACTCATGATCTGGAACGACATCTGGATGCGGCGGTCTTGCAGCCCAAAGGCCGCGATGGCGCGCGGCATGAAGCCGGTGCCCAGCGCGGGCAGCGAACCCACGGCCAGGCGCCCGACGCCGAACGATTTCAGGCTGCGGATGCGGTGCTCGATCAGCTCGAAGCCGGCGAAGCAGCGGTCCACTTCCTCCATGAGCGCGCCGGCCTCCTGGGTCGGCACCAGCCGGCCGCGCACGCGCTCGAACAGGCGCAATTCCGACGAGGTTTCCAGCTTGCGGATGGCCTGGCTCACCGCCGGCTGCGAAATGCCCAGCAGGGTGGCGGCCTTGCTGGTGGTGCCGGCCTGCATCACGGCCCGGAAGACCTGGATCTCGCGCATGTCCATCTATAAGTCCCGCTTATTGACTAAGTTTCTTCGATTGTTGAGGCAATGGTAGGAAAGGCAGACACTGGCGCTGTTCCCGATCACTCCTAAGCCCAGCAAATAGATTAGATGAAAGCTATCAATCAGACTAATAGAGATTTCGCCAGCCTCTCGCCCGCCGTGCAGCGCGCCTCGACCGTGGTGTTCGACTCGCTCGACGCCTTCGTCAACCGCAAGCACCGCCAGCCCGACGGCTTCAGCTACGGCGTCACCGGCACGCCCACGGCGCGCCTGCTGGAAGACCGCATCGCCGCGCTCGAAGGCGGCCGCCACTGCGTCATCACGCCGTCCGGCGCGGCGGCGCTGATGACGGTGGTGATGGGCTTCGTGCGCGGCGGCGACCACCTGCTGCTGTCGGCCGCCTGCTATGGCGCGCTCAAGACCTTCGGCGAGAAGTGGCTGGCGCACATGGGGGTGGACGTGGAACTGTACGACCCGTCGATCGGCGCCGGCATCGAGGCGCTGATCCGCCCGGCCACCCGCATGATCTGCATCGAGGCGCCCGGCACCGTCACCATGGAAATGGCCGATGTGCCCGCCATCGCCGCCGCCGCGCGGCGCCACGGCGTGCTGACCATGATGGACAACACCTGGGCCAGCCCGCTGGGCTTCCAGCCGCTGGCGCACGGCGTCGACTTCAGCGTCGAGGCCGCCACCAAGTTCTTCGGCGGCCATTCCGACGTGCTGATGGGCAGCATCAGCATGAACGACGCCGACCACTACGCCGTGCTGCGCGAGACCCAGAGCATCCTCGGCCAGCAGGTCAGCCCGGACGACTGCTTCCTGGTGCTGCGCGGCCTGGAGACGCTGGCGCTGCGGCTGCGCGCGCAGAGCGACGCGACCCTGCGCGTGGCCGAGTGGCTGCAAAGCCAGCCGCAGGTCGAGCGCCTGTTGTATCCGCCGCTGCCCTCCGACCCGGGCCATGGCCTGTGGCAGCGCGACTTCCGCACCAACGGCTGCCTGTTCTCGATGGTGCTGGCGCCGGCGCCCGAGGCGGCCTTCAACGGTTTCTTCGACTCACTGCGGCATTTCGCCATCGGCGCCAGCTGGGGCGGGGTGCACAGCCTGGCCGCCTATTACCCGGCGGGGCTGCAGGCCGGCCGCGCCTTCCCGGCGACCGACCGGCCCATCGTGCGCCTGTCGATCGGCCTGGAGGAGGTCGACACGCTCAAGGACGACCTGCGCGGCGCGCTGGCGGCCTACCAGGCGCAACGCTGAACGCGCGGCGGGCGCCGTCGCTCGCCCGCGCGGCCGGAGCCTTCCGGCGCACCTGTTCAACACCGGCCGGCCACGCATGGCCGACCGGCTCGAAGCGCCTCGAGGCGCTCACCACATAGCAAGGGGAATTGCCATGTTCAGCTTCAAGCAGACTTACCGTTGTCTCGCCCTGGCCATCGCGGCCTGCGCCCCGGCCGCCGTGCCGCTCCCGGCACAGGCCCAGGCCGCCGCCCAACCCGCGGCGCAACCCACGGCGCCCGCGACCGGCGCCTCGCCGGTGGCGGCCGCGGTCACGCAGACCAACAGTCCCACGGTGGACCAGATCCGCGCCCGCGGCTACGTCATCTGCGGTTCCGGCCATGGCACCACCGGCTTCTCGGCGCCCGACAAGGACGGCAACTGGAAGGGCCTGGACGTCGACACCTGCCGCGCCATCGCGATCGCGGTGCTGGGCGACGCCAGCAAGACGCGCTTCGTGCCGCTGACGGGCCAGCAACGCCTGACCGCCTTGCAGACCGGCCAGATCGACGTCCTGCCGCGCACCACCTCGTGGACCCTGCGGCGCGATGCCAACGGCATCAACTTCACCTACCCGAATTACTACGAGTACGACGCCTTCATGGTGCGCAAGGACCTGGGCATCACCCAGACCAAGGACATGAACGGCGCCACCATCTGCGTGCAGACCGGCTCGACCAACGAGGTCACGGTGGCCGACCTGTCGCGCAAGTTCAAGCTGGGCCTGAAGACCGTGCTGTTCGACAACGTCGCGGCCTCGCGCCAGGCGTTCTTCTCCGGGCGCTGCGACGGCCTGATCACCGACGCCTCGGCGCTGGCGGCGGTGCGCGCGACCCAGGCGCAGAACCCGGACGACTACGTGATCTTCCCGGCCAGCGGCCACAGCGAGGCGCTGACGCCGTCGGTGCGCCATGGCGACGACCGCTGGTTCGACATCGTCAAATGGGTCATCCAGGTGCCGATCGCCGCCGAGGACATGGGCATCACCCAGGCCAACGTCGACGACATGCTCAAGTCCGACGATCCGCGCATCGCCCGCTTCCTGGGCAAGGAGCCCGGCAACGGCAAGGCGCTGGGGCTGGATGAGCGCTGGGCCTACAACATCGTCAAGCAGCTGGGCAACTACGGCGAGATCTTCGAGCGCAACGTCGGCAAGAACAGCCCCATGAAGCTGGAACGCGGCATGAACCGCCTGTATCGCGACGGCGGCCTGATGTACCCCTACATCTTCAACTGACTCGCCACGCGATTCACGCTGACACGCAATACGTAGAGGCACATCATGCTCAAGCGACTTTGGTACGACGGCCGCGCCCGGGCCGTCCTGATGCAGGCGCTGATCGCCTGCGGCTTCCTGGGGGCCGTGGGCTGGCTGGCCTGGAACGCGCACGCCAACCTGACCCAGCGCGGGATCGCCATGGGGTTTGGCTACCTGGGCGAAGCGGCGCGCTTCCCGATGGCGGAAAGCCTGCTGGCCTACCAGCCCACCGACAGCTATGGCCGCGCTTTCCTGGTGGGGCTGGTGAACACGCTGTATATCTCGGCGCTGGTGATTGTGGCGTCGACGGTGCTGGGCTTCGGCCTGGCGCTGGCCCGCCGCAGCCGGCACCCGCTGGTGACCGGCATCGCCACGGTGTATCTGGAAGCGGTGCGCAATACGCCGCTGGTGGTGCAATTGCTGTTCTGGTATAGCCTGGTCACGCTGAATCTGCCGTCGGTGCGGCACGCGCTGCAACCGCTGCCGGGTGTATTCCTGTCGGTGCGCGGGCTGTTCTTTCCCAGCTTGTCGCTACAGGGTGACGCGTGGGCGTTGGGGTGGGGGCTGGCCGCGGCGGCGCTGCTGCTGTGGGGCGCATGGCGGCTGGCTCGCCGGCCGCCGGCAGCGGCCCGCGCGGTGCCGTGGCGCACGCTGGGCGTGATCGCGGCAGTGGCCGTGCTGGCGGCGGCCGCAGGGTGGGGCGGGGCGACGCTGCAAGCCGACACCCCGGTGCTGCGTGGCCTGAATTTCATCGGCGGCACGGCCTTCACGCCGGAGTTCACCGCCTTGCTGGTGGGCCTGACGATCTACTCGGCCGCGTTCTCCGGCGAAATCATTCGCGGCGGTATCGACGCGGTGCCCGCGGGCCAATGGGAAGCGGCGCATTCGCTGGGCCTGAAACCCGCCGCCGCGCTGCGCTGGATCGTCGTGCCGCAGGCGCTGCGGGTGATCATCCCGCCGATGACCAGCCAGTACCTGTCCATCATCAAAAACACCACGCTGGCGTTGGCGGTGGGCTATCCCGACCTGTCTTTCGTCATCACGACCACCATCAACCAGACCGGCCAGGCGATTGAAGGCGTGGCGGTGCTGATGGCGGTGTACCTGAGCATCAGCCTCTCCGTGTCGCTGTTCATGAACCTGTACAACCGTCGGCTTCTGAGGACGCAACGCGCATGAGCCTGTCCATTCCCACCCTCGCACCGCAATCCGCGCGGCGACCGCCCGTGGATCGCCGCGATACCGTCTTGCACCGCCTGTTCGGCAGCCTGTTCAGCGCCGTGGCCACCGTGGTCACCCTGGCGCTGGTGCTGGCCGCGGCCAGCCGGCTGATCGACTGGGCGGTCATCGACGCCGTCTGGCCGGGCGCTACGGGCGACGTCTGCCGCCAGGCCAGCGGCGCCTGCTGGGCCTTCCTGGGCGAAAAGCTGCGGCAGATCCTGTTCGGCATCTATCCGCCCGGCGAGCAGTGGCGGCCCACGGCCGTGTGCCTGTTCATCCTGGCCATGACCGTGTATTCGCTCAGCCCGAGGCACTGGCGCCTGCGCACCGCCGTGGCCTGGATCGTCGGCATCGCCGCGGGCCTGCTGCTGATGCAGGGAGGCGTTTTCGGCTTGGCGCGCGTGCCGACCTCGTCGTGGGGCGGGCTGCCGGTGACGCTGCTGTTGGCGGTGTGTTCGCTGGGCGCCGGCCTGCCGCTGGGCGTGCTGCTGGCGCTGGGGCGCCGCGGCAGCCTGCCGGCGGCGCGCTTCATCAGCATCGGCGTCATTGAACTGATCCGGGGCCTGCCGCTGGTCAGCCTGCTGTTCATGGCGTCCATCGTGCTGCCCATCATGCTGCCGGCCGGCATGACCATCGACAGCCTGCTGCGCGCCGGCATCGCGCTGACGATCTTCTCGGCCGCCTACCTGGCCGAGGTGATCCGCGGCGGCCTGCAGGCGATCCCGGCGGGCCAGGCCGAGGCCTCGCGCGCCCTGGGCCTGTCGTGGTGGCAGATGACGCGGCTGGTCGTGCTGCCGCAGGCGCTGCGCAAGGTGATCGCGCCCCTGACCAACACGGCCATTGTCATGATCAAGAACACCAGCCTGGTGCTGATCGTGGGCCTGTTCGACCTGCTCAGTTCCGGCCGCGCCGCGCTGACCGATCCGGCCTGGCCCACGCCGTACGTCGAGACCTATCTCTTCATTGCATCGATCTATTTCTGCATCTGCTTTGGCCTGTCGCGCTATTCGATGTGGCTGGAGCACCGCTATAAAAAAGGGGAACTCCGATGAGCAACGTCAACGCCATCAGCATCGCCGGCATGAACAAGTGGTATGGCGATTTTCACGTGCTGCAGGACATCGACCTGCAGGTCAAAGCGGGCGAACGCCTGGTGATCTGCGGGCCGTCGGGTTCGGGCAAGTCCACCATGATCCGCTGCATCAATCGGCTGGAACGGCACCAGCAGGGCTCCATCGTGGTCAACGGCGTGGAGCTGACGGATGACCTGCGCGCGGTGGACGGCGTGCGTACCGACGCCGGCATGGTGTTCCAGCACTTCAACCTGTTTCCACACCTGACGGTGCTGGAAAACTGCATCCTGGCGCCGACGCAGGTGCGCCGCATGCCGCGCGCCCAGGCCGTGGACCTGGCCATGCGCTACCTGGAACGCGTGCGCATTCCGGACCAGGCGGGCAAGTACCCCGGCCAATTGTCGGGCGGCCAGCAGCAGCGCGTGGCGATCGCCAGGTCGCTGTGCATGCAGCCTCGCATCATGCTGTTCGACGAGCCCACGTCCGCGCTGGACCCGGAAATGGTCAAAGAGGTGCTGGATGTGATGACCACGCTGGCCGAAGACGGCATGACGATGCTGTGCGTGACCCACGAAATGGGTTTCGCGCGCAACGTCGCCGACCGGGTGGTGTTCATGGACGACGGGCGCATCATCGAAAGCGGCGCGCCGGGGGACTTCTTTGATCACCCCCGGCATGAACGGACCCGGGCGTTCCTGGAGCGGATATTGCATTGAAGGGCCAGGGGCAGCGCCGAGTCACTGCCCCGCCTTGGCCCTTACTGCCCGCTCAGGAACAGCTTGTCGCAATAACCGCCCAGCAGGTCGTAGCTGACGATGGTCTTGTTGGCGTCGGTGGTGAACGACATGAAGCAGGATTCGCCGTCCTGGGTGTAGTAGCCCGTGGGCGCGGAATTTTGCTGATAGATCGGCGTGGCGGCCTGGCCGCCGCCCGCTGGCGTGACCCCAACCAACGTCTGTCCGGCCGAGGTGGTGCCGGTCTGCACGAAACGCCGATGCTGGGTGGAGCCGAAGCGGCTCCAGGTGTGCACATAGCGCGGATTCTGGGGCGTGCCGATGTTGGGGTAGGTGGCCGAGCCGCCCTGGTGGTCTTCGGGGCCGAACTGGGAGGTGACCACATCCAGCGGCTGGCCGACCATCGAGCGCGCGTAGCGGTTCAATTGGTTGGCCGGCGGGTTGTAGACGCAACCGCCCAGCAGAACCAAACCCAGGGCAGTGGAACAGAAGGACAGTGTGCGATTCATGGGAGCTTTTTCGTGAAGTGCGAAACCGCGAATTCTATTTGCAGGTCTGGCCAGACAGGAAATCGTCAGGGTAAAAGATGTAACCACCTATATGAGGCGTGGTCTAATACGCGTTTTACGAGCCCTTGAACCCTGACACGGTTCCCTTGCCTCATGTTGCGCCTGACTGAAATCATTCTTCCCCTGTCGACCTCCCAAGAGGACATCGACACCACGCTACGTGCCGCCGCCTGTGCCCGCCTGGGCATTGCCCCCGAGGCCCTGCACACGCTCACCATCTTTCGCCGCAGCTACGACGCGCGCAAACGCAGCGCGATCACGTTGACGTATTCCGTCGACGTCGAGGTGGCCGACGAAGCCGCGGTGCTCAAGCGCGTCGCCGGCCTGCGCACGGTGATGCCCACCCCCGGCATGCAATACCAGTACGTCGGCCACGCGCCGGCCGGGTTGCCCGAGAGCAGCCGGCCGGTGGTGATCGGCTTTGGTCCCTGCGGCCTGTTCGTGGCGCTGATCCTGGCGCAGACGGGTTTTCGGCCGATCATCCTGGAACGCGGCCGCGTGGTGCGCGAGCGCACCAAGGACACCTGGGGCCTGTGGCGCAAGCATGAACTGCAACCCGAGTCGAACGTGCAGTTCGGCGAAGGCGGGGCAGGGACGTTCTCGGACGGCAAGCTGTCGACCCAGGTCAAGGACCCCAAGCATTACGGCCGCAAGGTGCTGCAGGAATTCGTGGCGGCCGATGCGCCGCCCGAAATCATGTACGTCAGCAAGCCACACATCGGCACCTTCCGCCTGGTGAAGATGATCGAGCAGATGCGTGCGCAGATCGAGTCGCTGGGCGGCGAGTTCCGCTTTGAAAGCCGCGTGGACGACATCGAGATCGACAACGGCCAGGTGCGCGGCGTGCGGCTGGCGGGCGGCGAATTCATCGCGTCCAACCATGTGGTGCTGGCCGTGGGCCATAGCGCCCGCGATACCTTCACCATGCTGCAGGCGCGCGGCGTGTTCATGGAGCCCAAGCCGTTTTCGCTGGGCTTTCGGATCGAGCATCCGCAGTCGCTGATCGACCGCGCGCGCTTTGGCCCCAGCGCCGGCCACCCCGTGCTGGGCGCGGCCGACTACAAGCTGGTGCACCACGCGGCCAATGGCCGTTCGGTGTACAGCTTCTGCATGTGCCCGGGCGGCACGGTGGTGGCGGCGGCGTCGGAACCGGGCGGCGTCGTCACCAACGGCATGAGCCAGTATTCGCGCAACGAACGCAACGCCAATGCCGGGATCGTGGTGGGCATCCAGCCCAAGGATTATCCGGGCATTGAAACGTCGCCTTTGGCCGGCATCGCCTTCCAACGCCACTGGGAAGCGCGCGCCTATGAATTGGGCGGCCGCGATTATTCCGCGCCGGCGCAGTTGGTGGGCGACTTCCTGGCCGGCCGGCCGTCGACCTCGCTGGGTAGCGTGACGCCGTCGTATAAACCCGGCATCACGCTGACCGACCTGTCGACCAGCCTGCCGGACTACGCCATCGAGGCCATCCGCGAAGCCTTGCCCGCGTTCGAGCGCCAGATCAAGGGCTTCGCCATGCACGACGCCGTGCTGACCGGCGTCGAAACCCGCACCTCGTCGCCGCTGCGCATCACGCGCCGCGATGACTTCCAAAGCATGAACACCAACGGGCTGTTCCCGGCGGGCGAGGGCGCCGGCTACGCGGGCGGCATCATGTCGGCCGCCATCGACGGCATGAAGGTCGCCGAGGCCGTGGCCCTGCACATCCTGGGCACCGCGCCGGTCACCGGCGGCAACCGCCGCAGCGAGAACGACGACTATTAAGCGGCGCGGCTGGCCAGCGGTGCTTGCACCGTGGCGCTATTGCCCATCGCGCTTGACCCGCAGGCCTACCGCCGCAGCACCCTGCGTGCTGCGGCGCGTCACCCGTTTTTCCCCCGCGCACCCTGATTGACGCCGGACGGCTATCCGATATCGATATGCGGATTCCGTCGTTGGCGGCCCGCGAATACGCGCCCAGAATGGGTTGCTCTTGATTCGGGGTTGAAGGGTATTCGATGCCAGCGGTAAAGAAAGTCGTGGTGATTGGGGCAGGGGTGTTGGGGTTGAGCGTGGCGGCCGAGGTGGCCGATCGTGGGGCGCAGGTGATATTGGCCGCGCCGCCGCTGGACTATCGGACCGCATCCCTGCGGTCTTATTCATGGCTGAATGCCTTTGGCGCGGCGCCGGACAGCTACCGCCGCCTGCGGCTGCTGTCACTGGAGCGCTACCGCGCGATTGCCGCCGCGTCCCCCGCGGCGCCGTGGCTGCGGTTTGACGGTGCGCTGACCTGGCGCGACGCCGACAAAATCGAACTATTGAAGACGCGGGCCGACGAACTGAGCCGGTCCGGCTACGGCACGACCTGGTTCGACGCGGACCAGGCCGCGCACCTTGAGCCTGCGCTGGACCGCGCCGCCATCGACGGCTATGCGCTGGTGCATGCGCCGCATGAAGGGTGGGTCGACCTGCCGGAGTATCTGCACCAATTGCGCCGGCGCGTGACCGCGCGCGGCGGCCAATTCGTGACCCTGCCGCAGGCGCCTGGCCTGCGCGTGGCGGGCGGACGAATCACCGGCGTGCAGGTGGACAGCCGCACTTTCCTGGACGCGGACGCGGTGGTGCTGGCCGCCGGCGCCGGCACGCCGGACCTGCTGCGCCAGGTGGGGGTGAACCTGCCCGCCCAGACCAACACCGCCTTGCTCGTGACGGCGCGCAGCAGCGCCATCGCGCCGAAAGCCGTGCTGCGCGCGCCGGACATCGCGATCCGGTCGCGGGCCGACGGCACGCTGTCGCTACACGCGGAATGGGCAGACGTCCGAGTCACCGGCAGCGACGAACAGGGCTGGGATGTCGCGCCCGATGTGATTGCCGCCGTGACCGCCACCGCCGCGCGCTGGCTGGCGGGCCGCCCGACCTTTACCGACATCCAGACCGGCATCGGCCACCGTCCCATTCCCGGTGATCACCGCGCGGTGGCCGGCGAAGTCGGCAGCGTGGGCGGCTTGTCGGTGGCGTTCAGCCATAGCGCGGCCACCTTAGCGCCGATTCTGTCTGAACTGCTGGCCGGCGAAATCATCGACGAGACACCGTCGCCGCTGCTGGCCGACTTCCGGCCCGGCCGCTTTGCGGCGTGACGTACTTGCCTTCGATCTCTCCCTTCGCTGCGTGCCGTTAAGACGTGCCGTTGAGGCGTGCCCTAGGCGCCTGCCATTTAATTTCTACGTATTCCTGGATCAATCATGAGTGAAGTCTCGACCGATTACGTCATCGTCGGCGCCGGCATTTTCGGCGCTTCGCTGGCCTGGACGCTGGCCGGCGCCGGCCATTCCGTGACCGTGCTGGAGCGGCGCGAAGTCGCCAGCGGCGCCTCGGGCGGCCCGGGCCACCGCGGCGTACGCGCCAACAACCGCGACCTGCGCGAACTGCCGCTGGCCGTGCGAGCGCTGCAGATCTGGCCCACGCTGACCGAACGGCTAGGCACCGACAGCGGCTTCGAACCGCTGGGCGGCCTGAGCCTGGGCGAATTGGAACGCGTGGGCGGCACCCATGGCCGCGTCACGCTGGCCGCCCGCGCCGCGGTGCAGAACGCCTATGGCGCCCGCACCGAAATCCTGGACGCGGCCGGCGTGCGCGAAAAACTGCCCAACGTGTCGGACAAGGTGATCTACGCGCTGTACAGCCCCAACGACGGCATCGCCGACCACACGGTGGCCACGCGCGCCTTCGCCTCGGCCGCCGTCGCCCTGGGCGCCAGGCTGATCGAAGGCGCCACTGTGCAAGCCGTGCAGTCCGGCACGGACGGCGGCGCGTCGGTCACGCTGACCGACGGCCGCGTGTTCGCCGCCAAGCGCGCCGTAGTGCTGGCCGCCAACACGCAGGTGCCCAAGCTGCTGCAAGCGGCCTTCGGCCTGCAACTGCCGGTGTGGTCGTTCAACCCGCAAGTGGCGCAGCTGCGCGTTTCGCGTGAATTGAAGCTGGACTATCTGATCAACCACAGCAACCGCACGCTGTCCATCAAGCGCGCGGATGCGGACCACATCACGGTCACGGGCGGCGCGGTCGGCCGGTGGGACGACGAGACGGAGACGGGCAACACCGACCTGTCCACGCTCAGCGCCAGCCTGACCGCGCTGACCGCGACGTTTCCCCTGACGTCCACGGACACCGAAGTGACGCACCTGGACGCCAGCCGTGCGGATTCCAGCGCCGTGGACCAGATTCCGATCATCGACCGGGTGCCAGGCCACGAGGGCGTGCTGTACGCCACGGGCTGGAGCGGCCACGGCTTCGCCATTGCGCCGGCCGTGTCCGAAGCCGTGGCGGCGTGGCTTACGACCGGCACGCGGCCGGAGGTACTGGCGCCGTTTGGCGTGGCGCGTTTCCGTTTGTGATGGGCGTGCGTCCGGTCGTACTGGCCGGTCCGTTGCCGCTTTGAACGTTACTGCAAGGTTTACCGTGATCGCTTCCTATCCGACTCCATCCGCCGCGTTCTTGCGCCGCGCAGGCCTGCTTGCGCTGGCCGTGGCCGGGGCGCTGTCCTGCGCCGCCGCCAACGCCGCCGACCCCGCGCCCAAACCAGGCGGGTCGCTGATCCTGGCGCAAAGCTCGTTTCCGCCGTGCCTGGACCTGGCGCAAAGCGCGCGCGCCCAGAACGCCAGCCGCCAGGCGCTGGATACGCTGCTGGAGCAGGACAAGCGCACGGGCGAAATCCTGCCCTGGCTGGCTACCCGCTGGGACTACCAGGACGACGGCAAGAAGCTGGTGCTGCACCTGCGAAGCGGCGTGACGTTCAGCAATGGCGAGCCGCTGGACGCGAATGCGGTGAAGGCCAATTTCGACGCGCTGGCGGTGTACGCCAAGGAAGGCCGGGCGCCGCAGGCATCGGGCTATCTGACCGGCTACCTGGGCGCGGACGTGGTCGATGCGTCGACCGTCGCCTTGCGCTTCGATCACCCCAAGGCCGGCTTCCTGCAAGCGCTGACGGAAAAAACCCTGGCGCCGCTGGCGCTGGCCACGCTGGCCAAGACGCCTGAAGAACGCTGCCAGGGCGCGCTGATCGGCACGGGGCCGTTTGTGATCGACCAGGTCGTCAAGAACGACAAGATCGTCTTGAAACGGCGCGCCGATTACCAATGGGCTTCGCCCAACGCCGAACACAACGGGCCGGCCTGGCTGGACCAGGTGACCTTCCAGACCGTGTCCGAAGGCAGCGTCCGGGTCGGCTCGCTGATCAGCCGCCAGGTCGGTGCGATCGAAGAGATTCCCACCGAAGACGTGCAGCGCGTGAAGGCCGCGGGCGCGACCGTGGTGGCGCGGTCCGCCGGCGGCATCGGCATTACGCTGTACCCCAACATCGCCAGCCCGTTGCTGTCGCATGCAGAGGTGCGCCGGGCGCTCGTGATCGGCGTGAACCGCGCCGAGATCATCGAAGCGCTTTACACCGAATACGACAAGGCCGCGACCAGCGTGGTGTCGACCACGGTGCCCGGTTATGTGGACCTGTCGGCCAAGCTGGCCTACCAACCCGACGCGGCGCGCGCGCTGCTGGACAAGGCCGGCTGGAAGCCGGGCAAGGACGGCATCCGCAGCCGCGATGGGCAGCGTTTGCAAGTGGGCGTGACGTGGAGCTTTCCGGGCTACACGCCGACGCTGGAATTGATCAAGGAACAGCTGGCCCAGATCGGCGTGGACCTGCGCCTGAACCTGCGGTCCGACGCCGACATCGGCGGCGTGATTCGCTCGGGCAACTATGACCTGCGGCTGGCGGACCTGACCCGGCCCGACCCGGACGTGATCCTGGCCGCGTTTTCCAGCAAGTTTGGCCGCGGCCTGGGCGCGCCGGAACCGGAGCTGGACGCCTTGCTGGACCAGCAGAGCGTGGCGGCGGACCCGGCGCGGCGCACGACGCTGGTCGCGCAGATCCAGAACCGCATCATCGACCAGGGCTACGCCGTGCCGATCAAAGAGAGCAACACGGTATTTGCGGTGGCATCCAATGTGCGCGGCCTGTGGCTGTCCACGCCGCGCTGGCCGGTGCTGCACGACACCTGGCTGGCGGCCAGCCGGTAGCCCGCGATGCGCCGCTATCTGATTTCGCGCCTGGGGCAAGCGATCTTCGTGGTCTGGGCGGCGTTTTCGGTGTCGTTCGTGATCCTGTATGTCCTGCCGGGCGACCCCATCGCCATCATGCTGGACGCGCGGGGGGATGGGGTATTGGCCGATCCGGCGCAGGTGGCACAACTGCGCAGCCGCTACGGGTTCGACCAACCCATCGTTGTCCAGTATCTGAGCGGGCTGGGCCGCGCGCTGCAAGGCGATTTCGGCGTATCCATTGAAAGCGGGCACGAAGTGGCCCCGACGGTGCTGCGGGCCTTGCCCCAGACCCTGGCGCTGGCCTCGCTGGCGTTGGCGATATCGTTGGCGCTGGGGCTGGCGGTGGCGCTGGCCGCGACCTACACCCGGCGGCGCTGGTTGTCTGAATTGCTGCTGTGCCTGCCGCCGCTGGGCGTCAGCATCCCGTCGTTCTGGATCGGGCTGGTGCTGCTGCAATGCTTTTCGTTTGGCTGGCCGTTCTTTCCCGCCACCGGCAATACCGGTTTCGCGTCGTTGGTGCTGCCCGCCTTGACGCTGGCCATCCCGACCAGCGCCGCCATTGCGCAGGTCCTGGCCAAGAGCCTGTCGGCCGCGCTGCGCCAGGGCTATATCGATACCGCCTACGCCAAAGGCGCATCGCGCGGCCGTGTCCACCTGGGCCATGCCTTGCGCAACGCCGCCATCCCGGCGCTGACGCTGGTGGGCATGAGCGCCGGCCATCTGCTGGGCGGCTCGGTCGTGACCGAAACCGTGTTCTCGCGGGCCGGCATCGGGCGCCTGACGCAGATCGCCGTGCAGGCGCAGGACATCCCCATGGTGCAGGGGTTGGTGGTGCTGTCCACGCTGGTCTATGTGCTGGTGAACCTGGCGGTGGACCTGCTGTATCCCTTGTTTGATCCCCGCATCGTCGCCGCGCCGCGGCTGGCGGCGTAGGAGGTCCTGATGGCAAGCCTTCATTCCCTAGGTCCCGGCCCGCGCGTTGGCGATGCGCCGCCCCTGGCGCTGCCCGGCGGCTGGCGCATCCGGGTGGGCGATGCGCGCCGCACGGTGGCGCTGGCGCTGGCCCTGGCCGTCGTGGCGCTGGCGCTGGGCTGGGCGTTTTTTCCGCATCTGTTCAGCGCGCAAAGCCCGTTTGAAACCCGCGTCGCCTGGCGCCTGCGGCCGCCGTCGCTGGCGCACTGGTTCGGCACCGACTACCTGGGCCGCGATGTGTATGCGCGGGTGGTACATGGCGCGGCGCTGTCGCTGAAAGCCACCGTGATCGCCGTGTCGCTGGGTTTGGCCGCCGGATGCGTGCTGGGCTTGCTGGCGGGATTTTCACGGCGGGCGGTGGACGACGCGGTGATGCGGGTGGTCGACGTGCTGCTGGCGATTCCGTCCTTGCTGCTGTCCTTGATGGTCGTGACCGTGCTGGGCTTTGGCACCGTGAATGTGGCGCTGGCCGCGGGCGTGGCCACGATCGCCACCTTTGCGCGCCTGATGCGGGCCGAGGTGCTGCGGATCAAGGCGCACGCCTATGTCGAAGCGGCGTTCGGCAGTGGCGAGCGCTGGTTTTCGGTGCTGCGCCGCCACATCCTGCCCAACGCCGCCGGCCCCGTGCTGGTGCTGGCGGGGCTGGAGTTCGGCGCTGCCATCTTGGCAGTGTCCGCGTTGAGTTTCCTGGGATTCGGCGCCGCGCCGCCCGCGCCCGAATGGGGCACGCTGGTGGCCGAAGGGCGCAATTACCTGGTGCGCGCCTGGTGGCTGACCGCCATGCCGGGCGGCGTGATCATCCTGGTGGTGCTGTCCACCAACAGCCTGGGCAAGACGTTTGAACGCATGCGCACGCGGGAGGCGAGATGAACGCGACGATGAATGGGGCGACGCCGGTCTTGACCGGTCCCTGGCCTGGCACACCCGTGCCGCTGACCGCGCCGCCATTGCTGGCCATTCGCGACCTGCACGTGGCCTACCTGGCCGGCCGTCAGCCGGTGCACGCGGTGCGCGGCGTGTCGCTGGACGTGCAGGCGGGCGAAGTGCTGGCCATCGTGGGCGAATCCGGTTCGGGCAAGTCGACCACGGCGCACGCCATCATCGGCTTGTTGCAAGAGGGCGCGCACATCCTGGGCGGCAGCATCGCGTTCCAGGGCGAAGACCTGACCCGCGCCAGCGAGCGCGCCTGGACCCGGCTGCGGGGCGCCCGCATCGGGCTGGTGCCGCAAGACCCGGGCGTGGCGCTTAACCCCGCCATGCGCATCGGCGACCAGGTGGCCGAGGTGCTGCGCATCCATGGCCTGGCCGACCGCGTCAACGCGCGGCAGCGGACGGTGGAGATCCTGGACCAGGTGGGGCTGTCGCAACCGGCCCTGCGCGCCAGCCAGTATCCCCATGAGTTATCAGGCGGCATGCGGCAACGGGTACTGATCGGCATCGCGTTTGCCTGCCGGCCGCGGCTGGTGATCGCCGACGAACCCACCAGCGCGCTGGACGCGACGGTGCAGCGCCGTATCCTGGATCAGTTGGCCGTCATGAAGGCCGATAGCGGCACGTCGGTGCTATTGATTACCCACGATCTGGCGCTGGCCGCCGAACGGGCGGATCGCGTCATCGTGATGCGGCATGGCCGGATCGTGGAGGAAGGGTCGGCGCGGGAAGTATTCGAGCGGCCTCAGCATGCATATACGCAGGCGCTGTTGGCGGCCAGGCCGGGAAGGGCGGCTGCGGTGTACAGGCCCGCGGCAACCGGCGTCCAGGGCGCACAGACCGCGCCGCCACTGTTGGCCGTCAGCGGCCTGACCAAGACCTTTTCCCTGGCGGGCGGCGCAACCTTGCAGGCGGTGCGCGGCGTGTCCTTCGAGATCGCGCGCGGCGAGACGCTGGCATTGGTCGGCGAGTCCGGTTCAGGCAAATCCACCACCGCGCGCATGGTGGTACGCATGGAAGCCCCCACGGCGGGGCAAGTGCAATTCGGCGGACAGGATATCGGCGCGTTGAAGGGCGAGCCGCTGCGCCGGCTGCGCCAGCGGATCCAGTTCGTGCACCAGAATCCCTACGGGTCGCTGGACCCGCGCTACACCCTGGAAGACATCCTGACTGAACCGCTGCGCGCCTTCGGCCTGGGCAATCGACAGGAACGGCACGCGCGGGCGTTGCAGTTGCTGGACGACGTGGCGCTGGAACGCGACCTGTTGACGCGCAAGCCGGCCGCCTTGTCGGGCGGCCAGCGGCAACGGGTGGCGATAGCCCGGGCGCTGGCGCTACGGCCCGACCTGATCGTGCTGGACGAGCCGGTGTCGGCGCTGGATGTGGCGGTGCAAGAGCAGGTGCTGGCGCTGCTGCAGCGGTTGCAGGCCGATCTGGGCCTGACCTATCTGCTGATTTCGCATGACCTGGACGTTGTGCGGCAGATCAGCGACCGCGTTGCGGTGATGGTGGCGGGCACCCTGGTCGAGCAGGGTACGGTGGAGCAGATGTTCCAGACGCCACGGCATGACTACACGCGTGAGTTGTTGGCGGCGCGGCCGGGGTTTGGCAGCGTGGCGCAGGCCGGGCACGAGGCGAGCGCGGCGGTCGCCTGACCGAGCCGCGACGCCGTGTCCACCGCCTGGACCCAAGACCCTGCACGGTGATTTGCAAATCGCCGATCGGTCGTTCGCGCACGCCACCCGCAGGCATACCATCGACCCTTCCACATCACGCACGCAAGCGTCGGAGGTTCCATGGCTGTCAGTCACGCAGCGCCGCAAGGCAGCGCCAATTCGGGTTACGAGGCGGACGTTCTCGTCATCGGCGGCGGGCCGGCCGGCACCTGGGCCGCGATCCGCGCCGCGCAGGCCGGCGCCAGCGTCATTCTGGCCGACAAGGGCTATTGCGGATCGTCGGGCGCCACGGCGGCCGCCGGCACTGCTGTCTGGTACGTGGACCCGGACCCGCAGAAGCGCCAGGCCGCCATGGCCAGCCGCTACGAGATGGGCGGGCGTCTTGCCGATGCCGGGTGGATGAGCCGCGTGCTGGACCAGACCTGGGACGGCATCAATACGCTGGCCGACTGGGGCTATCCGTTCCCGCAGGATCAGGCCGGCGTGTCGCGCCGCAATTCGTTGCAGGGCCCGGAATACATGCGCTTGATGCGCAAGCAGGTCAAGCAGGCAGGCGGCAAGATCCTGGACCACCACCCCGTGCTGGAACTGCTGCGCGATGCGGATGGCGCGGTGGTGGGCGCGGCCGGCGTGGACCGGCAGCGGGGCGGGGCCTGGTCGGTGCGTGCGGGCGCGATCGTGATCGCCACCGGCGGCTGTGCCTTCCTGAGCCGCGCGCTGGGCTGTAATGTGCTGACCGGCGACGGCCTGCTGATGGCCGCCGAACTGGGCGCGGAACTGTCGGGCATGGAGTTTTCCAATGCCTATGCCATCGCGCCGGAATTCGGCTCGGTCACCAAGACGCTGTTCTACAACTGGGCAACCTTCACCGACGTAGACGGCGTGCCGATCCCCGGTGCGGCCTCCAAGGGCGGCCGGTCCGTCATTGCGCGCGAACTGCTGCGCCAGAAGGTCTACGCGCGGCTCGACCTGGCCGACGAGGCCACGCGCGCGGCCATGCGCGCCGCGCAACCCAATTTCTTCCTGCCGTTCGACCGCAGCGGCATCGATCCCTTTACCCAGCGCTTCCCTGTGACCTTGCGGCTGGAAGGCACGGTGCGCGGCACCGGCGGCCTGCGCCTGACCGGTACGGATTGCGCCACGTCGGTGCCTGGCCTGTACGCGGCGGGTGACGCCGCCACACGCGAACCCATTTGCGGCGGCTTTACCGGCGGTGGCAGCCATAACGCGGCCTGGGCGATTTCGTCCGGCTCGTGGGCGGGGGCCGGCGCGGCGCAACATGCGCTAGACGTGCGCGGCCGGGGCAGGGCCTTCGAAGGCGCGGGCCAGGCCGGCCTGCGCGGTACCGGCGTCCGTGCGGCCGACGCCGCGGCGCTGGTCCGGGCGGTGCAGGACGAGGTGATGCCGTTTGAACGCAACTACTTCCGCACGGCCGACGTGCTGGAGCCGTCCGTCGCGCGACTGGATGCGCAGTGGCACACCCTGCGCGCCGCGGCGCCCGCGGCGGCCGCCGATCTGCTGGCCACGCGCGAAGCCGCGGCCATGCTCGCCACATCGCGCTGGATGTACCGCAGCGCGCTGGCCCGGCGCGAAACGCGCGGCATGCACAAGCGCTATGACTTCCTGGAGCAGGACGCCGCGCAATACCATCACCTGAGCTCGGGCGGGCTGGATGAGGTCTGGGTACAACCCAGGCCGTTGCCGCAGGCGGCCGTGGCGGCCGAACAAGCGAGGCTGGCGGCATGATTGAGCTGATCAGCGACAGCCGCTGCACCGGCTGCAATATCTGCGTGCGGGTCTGCCCGGTGAACGTGTTCGACATCGTCGACGGCGCGGCCCCCGTCATCGCACGGCAGGACGCCTGCCAGACCTGTTTCATGTGCGAGGCCTGGTGTCCGGAAGATGCGATGTACGTGTCGCCGAATGCGGATGCGCCGGTGCCGGTGGACGAACAGGACTTGGTCCAGGCCGGCTTGCTGGGCAGCTACCGCCGCCAGATCGGCTGGACCCGGGAATCGCGCGATCTGCGCGCCGCGGACCAATCGTTCAAGCTGTTGGGTGGCGGCCCGGGGAAGTAGGGCCGGGGCGTTACGACACCCGCTGCGCCAGCAGGGCCGCCAGCGGCGCGGCCCGTGCGCGCAGCGCCGGCACCGACGTCACTTCCCAGAAGGCGCCGCGCGTGGGCAGGCCCAGCGCATACAGCGTTCCTGTTTCGTCGTTGCTTCCCCGCACGGCCCCGGCCTCGGTCACATCCAGCCCCAATCCCAATGCGCCGGCACGGGCATGGCCGTCGCGCAGCAATTGCGCGATCAAGGCGTCCTGGCGCTGCGAGATGCGCTCATCCGGGCCGGTGGCGTTGACCACCCAATCGGCGTCGATGGCGGGCAGCGCCTGGCCCGCGCGGCGCAGGTTGACCCGCAAACCTGCCTGTGTGCCCCGGGCTAGCGGCGCAACCGTATCGATACGGGCGGCGGCCCGTTGCAGTTGGCCCGTGGCTTCGGCCGCGTGCAGGCAATCCAGCGCCGCCGGGTCCGCGCGGTGCCGGAACACCATCCAGTACGGCCGCACATGGCGCAGGAAGCGGCGGCGATCGGTCAGCGTCAAATCGGCCCATCGCGTATCGGCCTGGCGCAGCACGGCGTCCATCAGCGGCTGCCACGGCGCGCCGGCCCGCCAGGCGCGGCCAAGCTCGCCGCGTACTTGGGAAAACAGCGCGCGCAACGCAGGCGGCTTGCCGGCCGGCAGGCCCGCCAGGGGATCTACCGCGGCGGCGTCCGGCCCGGGCAGCGCATCGGGCCGCGGCAGCAGCGCGCGCCGCGACACCAGATGAATCGGTCCACGGTGGCCGGTGTTCAGCAGTTCCAGCACGCTGTCCAGGCCGCTGGCGCCGGACCCGGCGACCAGCACGGTGTCGTTCGAGCCTATGTCTGCCAGGGCCTGGGGATGCCAAGGATGGTTGATGCAGCGCTCGTGGTCGGCGGCGCCGGGCAGGGCGCGCGGCGTGGCGTTGCCCTGGCACAGGGCCACGGCCTGGGCAGCATGCTGTTGGCCATCAGCCAGACAGAGTTGCCAACCACTGCGGCCCACGGCTGGCGTCAAGCCCGCGACGTACTGCGGCACCCGCCGCACGCGGCCGCTGGCGACCGCCTGCATCAGCAACCCGGATAACCAGTCGCCATAGACGGCGCGCTCGACATAGCGGCCCGCGTGCGAGGCGGGCGAGCCGCCGTCGCGGGCGGCCAGCCACTGCAGAAAAGTATCGGGTTCGTCGGCATGCCAGCCGCCCATTTTCAGGGCGGGCACATTCAGCCGATGCCAGGGTGACGTGGCGCTGTACGCCAGGCCACGGCCGAAGGCGTCGGCGCCGTCATAGATCGTGGTGGCGATGCCATGGCACTGCGCCAGGTGCAGCGCCAGCAGGGTGCCGGCAGCGCCGCCGCCGATGATCGCCACCGGCGTCGTCGTGGCCGTCATGGCAGGGCGATGCCCGCTGCGTCGTGCACGACGTGGCCACCGACCACGGTCAGGGTGCACTGGATGTCGCGCCAGGCATCCGGCGGCAGGTCCAGCGGGTCGCGGTCCAGCACCGCCAGGTCCGCGGCGAAGCCGGGCGTCAGCGGCCCCTTCCAGTCTTCATCGAAGCTGAGCCGGGCGCCGGCCACCGTAAAGGCGTGCAGGGCCGCGCGGCCCGACAAGGCCTGGCCAGCGCCGATGACGCGACCGGTCAGCCGTTCCTGGCGCACGCCCGCCACCCATAGGGAAAAGAACGGATCGTAGGGAATGTTGTCGGTGGCCAGGGACAGGGGCAGGCCCAGTTCCAGCATGGTGTTGTGGGCCACGACGCTGTCGCCGCCGTCCGCTTCGTCCAGATAGGCCGCGCCGCCTTTCCACAGGAAATAGGTGGGGATCGTCGTGACCAGCACGTCCAGCGCTTTCATCGCTTGCAGGTCGTCCCGGCGCGCCCGGGCAATGTGCTGGATGACCCAGCGGCGTCCGGCCAGCGGAAAACGGGCGTTGACCTCGCGCAGCACCGGCACCACCTCGTGCAACTTGTCCGAGACGATGACATTGACCCGCAGATCGTGTTCGGCCGCCAGCAGGCACAAGGCGCGAAAATCCGCCGGCGTCACGGCCTGTTCCACAAAACCGGACCAGCCGGTGTCGGGCAGGTTGGCGCGGGCGCAGCAAGCCGTGACCGGGTCGCCACCATAGGCGATGTGGATACCGCTGACGCGCAGCCACGGGTCGCCCAGGCCGCGGCCGCGCGCGGTGGCCAGCCAGTCGCGCATGGCGCGGGCGGCTTCGTCCAGATCGCTCCACGTGGGGCTGACGACCAGCGTGGACCGCATGGTCAGTTCGCCGTCTTCCCACAGCTTGCGGTAGACGGAAATGGTCTGCGGGGCGCTGCCATGGCCTTCGTAGATGCTGGTGGTGCCCTTGGCGTGATAGCGCTGCTGCGACAGCCGCAGGCCTTTCAGGCGGTCGGCAAAGCCAAAACGCGGCACGTCCGGCAGCAGGTCGAATTCCACCGCGGGCCGTGCATTGCGCTCGACGATATGGCCGGTCAACTGGCCTGCCGCGTCGCGCAATAGTTCGATGCCGCCGACTTGCGGAGTCGAATCCGGCGTCAGGCCGTTGCGCGCCAGCGCCAGGCTGTTCAGCGCCGCCGTGCCGGGGGGCTTGCCCCAGTTGCCGAACGGCGCCGGGATGTACACGGGGTGGTGGGGCGCAACGGCGTCCAGTTCCTGCCGAGTGGGCAGGCGGCCTTCGGCCAGTTGCGCCGCGCCGCCGAAATAATAGGGCGGCGTGCCCACCGGCATGGTCACGATGTATTCGCCGGCAGGCGTGGCGCGGGCCTGTTCGCGAACGACCCGCAGCACGTCTGCCACGCTGCGCGCGTCGGCCAGCGACGGGCGCAGTGCCTTGAGCCCTTCGCGCTCCATGTGGGCGTGGGTGTCGTAGATGCCGGGGATGACGGTGGCGCCTTGCAGGTCGACGCTGCGTGCGCCGTGGTCCGCCAGCGCCAACGCGGCGTCGTCCAGCGCGGCCACCCGGCCGTTCACCAAGGCGATGGCGTGGGCCGACGGCCGGGCGTCGTCAAAGGTATGGATGCGCGCGTTGCGCAGCACCAGCGGGCGGGGATGCGCCCGCGTTGTCGATAGGCTCATGTCAGGACGCGCTGTGATACCAGGGGAACAGGCGCTTGACCACCCAGACGAACAGCCGGTCGGCCAGGAAGCCGAAGGCGCCCAGCAGCACCAGGCCGATGAACATGATCTCGACCTGGAACAGCTGATGGCCCAGCGACATCATGTAGGCGATGCCGCGGGTGGACCCCGACAGCTCGGCCGCCACCAGCACGATCAACGACACGGCGATGGCCTGGCGCACGCCGGCCAGGATGAAGGGCAGGGCGGCGGGCAGGATCACCTGGAACAAGGTGCGTACGCGGCCCGCGCCCAGCGCGGCGGCCGAGCGCAGATAGACGATGTTGGTGTCGCGCACGCCGATGAAGGTGGTGATCCAGATCGGGAAAAACGCGCCCCAGGCGATCAGGGCGATCTTGGGCAGTTCGCCGATGCCGAACCACAGCACGGCCAGCGGCACCACGGCCAGCGATGGCACCGACCGGAAGCCGTGCAGCACCGGTTCGCTCAAGTGGTGCAGCGCCTCGATGCGCGCGGTCAGGATGCCGGCCGCAATGCCCAGCACCAGCGCGATGCTGAAACCGGCCGCGGCACGCGTCAGGCTGGCGGTGATGTTCGAAGCCAGCTCGCCGGAGGCGATCAACGGTAGCGCGGCCTGCAGTACGCGGGATGGCGGCGGGAACAGCGCCGGGTTCATCCATGTGAAGACGTGGGGGATGGCTTCCCAACCCAACAGGAACAGCACAATGCCCGCCAGGTTCAGCAGCAGCCGCTGGCGGCGCTTGGCGCGGGCCTGGCGGCGGTGGGCCTGCTGGAAGCGTTCGGCGATGCTTGCCGCCGAGCTGTCGGTGGCCAGGCTCTCGGTGTCCGCTGCGTCAGCGGCTGGGGCGGGCGCGCGGCCCAGGGTCAGGGAACTCATGCGGCTTGCCTTTGGGGACCGGCGGCCAGGGCGGCTTCGATGCGGTTGTAGTGCTGGGCGAATTCGATGGATCCGCGTTGGCGCGGATAGTCCAGGTCGATGCGGATGTCGTCGCTGATGGTGCCGGGGTGCGGCGCCATGACGACCACGCGCTGTGCCAGGAAGATGGCTTCGTCGATGTTGTGTGTGACGAACACGACGGACACGCCCGTTTCCTGCCACAGCCGCAGCAGGTCCTTTTGCAGCGTGGCGCGGGTCATGGCGTCGACCGCGGCGAAGGGTTCGTCCATCAGCAACACCTTGGGTTCGACCACCAGCGACCGCGCCACGGCGATGCGCTGGCGCATGCCCCCGGACAGTTCATGCGGATAGCGTTCTGCGGCACTGGCCAGTCCCACGCGTTCCAGCGCGGCCACCGCCCGCTGGCGCCGTTCTGCTGCCGGCACGGCCAGCGCGCGCAGGCCGAATTCCACGTTCTGGCGCGCCGTCATCCAGGGAAACAGCGCGTATTCCTGGAACACCACGCCGCGTTCTGGCCCCGGGCGTTCCACCCGTTCGCCCCGAAACCGTACCTGCCCGTCGGTCGGCTGCAAAAAGCCCGCCAGCAGATGGAGCAGGGTGGTCTTGCCGCAGCCTGACGGGCCGATCAGACAGACGAACTCGCCAGCTTCCAGGTCCAGCGACACCTGGTGCAGCGCCTGGGCCGGCGTATCGCCGCGCGTCGTGAAAAACTGCGACACGCGCTGGAATTGAATCAACGCACCCATGCCGTCACGCCAGCTTGACGCGGTCGGGCGCAGCGGCGGCCAGCGGCGCGTCCTTGATGGCGGCGCGGAACAGGGTGCGCAGGTCGCCGGCCGGGGCGGGCGCCAGTTTGGTGTCGATGGCCCACTTGGCCTGGTTCACCAGGTCGTCGATGAAGCTGTCGTCAAAGCCCACCTTGAACTCGAATACCGACGTGGCGTCCTTGACCTCGGCGGCCGTGCTGCGGATGCGGCCGGCGATCAGTTCCGGCCAGGCCGGGTCCTGCGCGATGCGCTTTTCGGCATCGAGCAGGGCGCCGATGGCGTCTTTCACCAGGGCCTGGCGCGTGTCCAGCGTATTTTGGTTGACCAGCAGCAGCTGGTGGCTGCGGAAGTACTTCTCGTAGCCGGCCTGCGTCAGGAAAAACGCCTTGCCGCCGCTTTGGCGCAGCGCGGCGTTGCCGGCTTGCGCCGTCCACGAGAACGCGTCGATGTCGCCGCGCACCAGCGCGCCGATCAGGTCGGTGGGCGCCAGGTTCACTTGCGTGATGTCGCTGGCCGACAGCTTGGCGAATTCCAGGTATTTGGCCAGCGCGTATTGGCCCGACGTGCCGGCCGGGGTGCCGATTTTCTTGCCCTTGATGCTGGCGGGCTGGTCGGCGACGATGCCGCTGCCTTCGCGCGCTACCACCTTCATGTCGTAGGAATAGCGGCTGAAGTTGGCCAGGATGCCGGGCTTCAGGCCCTGCAGCACGGCAAAGACCACAGGCGTGTCGGTGGTGGTGGAAAAATTGGCCGAGCCGGCCAGCAAGGCCTGCATCGAATCGCGGCCGGTGGGAAAGTCCAGCACCTTCAGGTCGACGTTGCGCGCCTTCCAGTAGCCGCCGCTTTCGGCGACGAAGGGCAGGGCCCAGGTGTAGCCGGCACTGCCGGATGCCAGGGTGGCCTGTTCGCGCGTTTGCGCCAGGGTCACGCCCGGCAGGGTGCCGGCGACGCCGGCGGCGGTGGCCGCGCCGATATGAAACAACAAACGCCGGCGCGCGGTGTCGATGGTCGCGAGCTTCTTGAACGAACTCATGCTTGGGTGTCCCGATAACTGGTGAAATAGCTTGCAGTGATGCTACGGAACGCCGGCCCCATCGACAAAGAATATCTAGACATATGCTTGGTTGAACAAGCCCAATGACTGGACCCGATCCAGCTTGGCCGGAGCCAGCCAGCGGCCCAGCGCAGCCAGCGCATCATCGCCGCGCAAGGGCGGCGCGACAGCGGTCACAGGCGGGGCCACGCTGCGGCTCAGACGCGGCGCGGGCGCCGGTTGCGCCACGCCATCGACCTCGATGAAGGTGCCGCGCGCGCGCAGATGCGGGTGGCTGGGCGCCTCCTGCATGCTCAATACCGGCGAAAAGCAGGCATCGGTGCCTTCCAGCGCGACGCTCCAGTCGTCCCGCGTGCGGCGCGCGAACGCCTGCGCCAGACGCTCGCGCAGTTCCGGCCAGCGTCGGCGATCGGCTTGCAGGTCGACCAAGGCGGGTGGCAGTTCCAATAGCGCCAGCAACTGCTGGAAGAACTTGCGCTCCAGCGGGCCGACGGATACGTACTTGCCATCGCGGCAGGCATAGACGTCGTAGAACGGCGCGCCGGAGTCGATCAGGTTGGTGCCGCGCTCGGGCTGCCAAACGCCCGCCGCGGCCAGGCCGAAGAAGGCGGTGGACAGCGATGCCACGCCGTCCACCATGGCCGCGTCCACCACCTGGCCCAGGCCGCTGCGGCCGCGTTCGACCAGCGCGGCCAGGATGCCCAGCGCCAGATACAGCCCGCCGCCCGCAAAGTCGCCCAATAGCGCCAGCGGCGGGGTTGGCGGCTGGCCCTGGCGGCCGATGGCATCCAGCGTGCCGGTGATGGCCAGGTAATTGATGTCGTGGCCGGCGGCCTGGGCCAGCGGGCCGTCCTGGCCCCAGCCGGTGACCCGGCCGTAGACCAGGCGCGGATTGCGTGCGTGACAGTCGTCCGGGCCCAGCCCCAGGCGTTCCATCACGCCTGGCCGGAAGCCTTCGATCAGCACGTCGGCGCTCTCGACCAGGTCCAGCACCAGCTCGGCCGCCTCGGGCTGCTTGAGGTCCAGCTCGATGGAGCTGCGGTTGCGCAGCAGCAGGTTGTAGCGCGCTGGGCGCGCGATGCCTTGCGCCACGGGTTCACGCCGCTGGATGCGCAGCACGGTCGCACCCAGGTCGGCCAGCAGCATGCCGGCCATGGGCGCCGGGCCGATGCCTTCCAGTTCAATGACGGTGATGCCTGCCAGCGCGCCGGTGTTGGGCGCCCCGGTCACGTCGCCACCGCGACGCGCGATTCCACGGCGGTTTCCAGGAACCGGTGCACCGCGGCCCACGAATCCACGTTGGCGCGTGCGTTGGCGTCGGCGTCGCCGCCGCCCGTCAGCACGATGCCGGACACGGCATGGGCGCGCGAGATTTCGGTGGTCGGCACGTAGGGCGCCTGCAAAGCGTGGCCGGCGGCGGGATAGTCCAGGTGCGTGATGGGATGCGGGTGGCCGGCCGTGCGCAGGGCGCGGGCGACCTCGGCCGCGTAGGCGGTGGACGGCCAATAGCCGTCATCGCCCGCCGACAGCAGCAGCACCGGTCCGGCAATCTGTTCGACCGGAATGCGGGCCCGCGCCACGGCAGCGGCGTCTTGCTGGGCTTGCACGAAGGCCTGCGCCTGCCGACGCGGTTCCGGCAGGCGGTCGACGGCGCTCCAGTCCTGCGCGGCATTGTTTTCCCAAACGTGGGCCAGGGGTTTGCCGCCCAGCGTCCAGGCCGGCTTGAAGCGGCCGTCGCCGGGCTTGCCGGCATTCAGCACGCCATGCACCACGGAGCTGGGCACGTAGGCAATCACCGCCGATACCGCTTGCGGGAACAGGCTGCCCAGCAGCAGCGCCAGCTCGCCGCCGCGCGAATGGCCGCTGACGGCCACGAAATCGCCGGCGGGCCTGACCGTGTCGCGCAGCCAGTCCAGGGCGCGTTCAAAGTACTCCAGCGCAATGTCCGACAGGTAATCCGGCAGGCCGGGCGCACCAAAGTAGCCCAGCGCCAGCGCCGCGTAGCCGTGCGAAGCGAATAGCGCGGCGCGCGCCTCGTTGATGCCGCCGCCCGAGCCGTTCAGTACCACGATGGCCGGATGCGGGCCGGGGCCGGCCGGCGTGTACAGCACGCCCACCAGGCCGTCCTGTTGCAATTCGCGGCGCGCCACGCCTGCTGCGGCGTAGCGCTGCTCAAGCCGCGCGCGGGCTTGGTTGCCGTGCGTATCGCTGGCCGTGGCCAGCGTATGGATGGCGCCGTCCGCGCCGTCAGGCGCGGGTACGTCCAAGGCGTCGGCGTCTTCCGCCGCCAGGACGGCTTGCGACCACAGCGGTCCCTGCCCATCAATACCGGCATAGCCGCCCGCGACCGGCGCCTGCGTCGACACGTCGACCGCGCCTGCCGCATCGGCCACATAGGTGGTATGGCTGCGCCACACCCGGCCATCGGCCTGGCGCGAGGTCAGGGTCAAGGCGACACGGGCGTGCGGCTGGAAACCGGCCAACACAATGTGGCGGGGAACGTCGATCAGCGCGACGGCGGGGGTGAAGGTCAGGCTTGCAGACATGCTGGAACATCCGATACAGGCAGGGGAAGTGTTTGAACTTAGGGGGCCGCGCGCCTCGCGCCAAGGAAGTTTTTCGCATGGCGATAGTTGTTTTTCGCCTAAGGACTGAACGCCATTTGCTGATGGCATATCGGTTGTTCCGATGCATGAGCGTCAGGCATAAGCTCTGGGCCATGTTGTTGTGTTGCCGAAATCTTTGCGCGGACAGCATCGTTACCAAAGCCATTCATGACCGATCTGTCCGACCTTCTGCACGTACACCGTCCCCCGCCTGCCACGGCCGCCGCCATTTCGCTGCGCGGCGTCTCCAAGCGCTTTGCGCGCCGCAACGACGCGCCGCTACCGGTGCTGGACAACATTGACCTGGACATTCCGCATGGCCAGGTCGTGGCCATACTGGGCGCCTCGGGCTGCGGCAAAAGCACGCTGTTGAATCTGATCGCCGGCCTGGCGCATCCGGACCAGGGCAGGGTCCTGGTGGAGGGCGCCCGCACGGCGGCCTTTACCGACTGGCGCGCCGTCGGCTACCTGTTCCAGGACGACCGTCTGCTGCCATGGCGCACCGCGCGCGACAACGTCAGCTTCGGCCTGGAAGCCGGCTCGGTGCCACGCGCCGAGCGCCAGGCCCGCGCCTTGCAAGCCCTGGCGGCCGTGGGCCTGAGCGGTTTTGAGTCCGCCTATCCGCATGAACTGTCCGGCGGCATGCGCAGCCGCGTGGCCCTGGCCCGCAGCCTGGTCAACGAACCGCGCATCCTGCTGCTGGACGAACCCTTTTCCAAGCTGGACCCCGGCACCCGCGCGCAGATGCATGCCGAACTGCTGGGAATCCAGGCCAGCCGCAACATGACCGTGGTCTTCGTCACGCACGACGTCGAAGAAGCCATCGTGCTGGCCGACCAGGTAGTGATCCTGCAGCCGCGGCCTGGCCGCATCCGCGAGATCGCCGCCGTGACGCTGCCGCGCCCGCGCGCCCCGTCCGACCCCGAGGTCGCCGAGCGGATCCGTCAGCTTCGCGTGCTGGTGTAGCGCCGTGGACTCGTCTTCCATCACCGCAGGGCGCGCATCGTCCTGGCGCACCCTGGGCGGTAACGCCGGCCGGCGCCTGCTGCTGGCCTTGCTGCTGCTGGCGCTGTGGGCCTTTGCGGCGCGGGGCGTGCCGGCGTACATCCTGCCTGGCCCGGCGCGGGTGGCCGACGCACTGGGGCGGTTGTTCACCAGCGACACCTTCTGGCGCGACCTGGGCGTGACGTTCTGGCGCGTGATCGCCGGCTTTTCGCTGGCGGCCGTGGCCGGCACCGCGCTCGGCCTGCTGTTTGGCAGCCGCCGCAAGCTGGGCGAGTTCTTCGAACCGCTGCTGGCAGTGACCAACACGATTTCGTCGGCCATCTGGGCGATCTTCGCCATCATCTGGTTCGGCATTTCCAACGCCACCACGATCTTCGTGGTGTTCATGACGGCCTTGCCGCTGATCCTGACCAATGTATGGCAGGGCGCGCGCGCCGTGCGGCCCGACCTGATCGAACTGGCGCGCAGCTTCCGGATGTCGCCGCTGCGCATCCTGCGCAAGATCTATCTGCCGTCCATCCTGCCCGACTTCTTTTCCGGCGCGCGGCTGGCGTTCGGCTTCGGCTGGCGCGTGTCGCTGGTGGCCGAGACCATCGGCGCGTCCAACGGCGTGGGCTACCGGCTGCGCCAGGCGGCCGACTTGGTGCAGACGGACCAGGTGTTCGCCTGGACCTTCACGCTGGTCGGCCTGATGGTGCTGATCGAATTCGGCGTGCTCAAGCCGCTGGAAACGCATCTGTTCCGCTGGCGCCGCGCGGCGGCGGAGTAGGGCCGGTCAAGCCGCAAAGACTTTTTCCTTTCACCCACGGATCCATTCTTATGTCCCAAACCATGAAGGCGCTCGTGCTCAACGCGCACGGCGGCCTGGACCAGTTGTCGGTCGTCCATGACAAGCCGATTCCCCAAGCCACGCCCGGCCATGTGGTGGTGCGCGTGCGCGCCTCGTCCTTCAACTACCACGACGTGTTCACCGTGCAGGGCATGCCCGGCATCAAGGTGCCGCTGCCGGTGGTGATCGGCCTGGACCTGGCCGGCGACATTGCCGAGGTGGGCGCGGACGTGACGGGCTGGAAGCCGGGCGACCGCGTGCTGGTCAACCCGCTGAACCGCGAAAAAGGCCTGATGGGCGAAATGTTGGACGGCGGCATGGCGCAGTACTGCCTGGTGTCGGCCGCGCAACTGCTGCCGCTGCCCGCCAACGTGACCTATGCGCAGGCGGCGGCGCTGCCGGTGGCCTATGGCACCGCGCACCGCATGCTGATCACGCACCGCACCGTCAAGGCCGGCGACAAGGTCCTGATCCTGGGCGCCAGCGGCGGCGTGGGCACGGCCAGCGTCATCCTGGCCAAGCGCCTGGGCGCCGAAGTGATCGCCTGCGCCAGCGGCGCGGACAAGCTGGCGCGCCTGCGCGAGATCGGCGCCGACCACGTGGTGGATTACCGCGAAACGGATTTCTCGAAGTGGGCGGTGCAGCAGTACGGCAAGCCCCAGCGCCGCGGCACCGAAGGCGGCGTGGACGTGGTGGTGAACTTCACCGGCGGCGACACCTGGGTGCCGTCGCTGCGCTGCATCCGCCGCGGCGGCCTGCTGCTGACCTGCGGCGCCACCGCCGGCTACGACCCCAAGGAAGACCTGCGCTACATCTGGAGCTTCGAGTTGACCGTCAAGGGCTCCAACAGCTTCTACGACGAAGACCTGCTGGCGTTACTGGGCCTGGTGGACCGTGGCGAGATCGCGCCGCTGATCGACCGCGTGGTGCCGCTGGAAGAAGCCGCCGAAGGCCTGGCCGCCATCCGCGACCGCAAGGTCATCGGCAAGATCATCGTCGCGCCCTGAATCCGAACTGGAAACCCGAACATGTCTGAACAACAACTGCCCGTCGCGGCCGACATCCAAGCGCGCCTGCTGCGCAGCCCCTATCACCAATGGCTGGGCCTGAAAGTGGTATCGGTGGGCGAGGGCGACATCGTGCTGCAGGCCACGTGGCGCCCGGAGTGGGCCGTCAACCCCGATAACCCCTATACCCACGGCGGCATCCTGGCCGCGCTGATCGACCTGACCGCCGATTGGGCGCTGGTGTCCTACACCGGCCGCGGCGTGCCCACGGTGGACCTGCGGGTGGATTACCACCGTCCGGCCGTCCAGGGCGACCTGACGATCCGCGGCAAGGTGATCAAGGCCGGCAAGCAATTTTCGGTCGCCGAAGCGCGGGTCGAAGACGCGCAGGGCGTGCTGCTGGCCAGCGGCCGCGGCGTCTACCTGACCACGCCGCCCAAGGCCTGACGAGACGGCCATGGACAGCGCTTTGCCGTTGGACCACCTGGTGGTCAACACCCGTTTCGAGACCGATGCCGCGGCGCGCCTGTTCGCCGGCCTGGGCTTCACGCTGACGCCGCAGGGCCGCCACGCATTCGGGTCGGTGAACCACCTGATGGTGTTCCAGCACGACTACCTGGAACTGATCGGCCTGCCCACCGACGGCGGCACGCTGCGCCAGGAAATCCTGGACAACCCGGGCGGCATCGACGGGCTGGTCTACAAGCCGGACTCGGCCGACGCGGTGCATGCCGCGCTAACCCGGGCCGGCGCGTCGGTGGCGCCGCTGCATGCGTTCAGCCGCCCGCTGGAGCTGGACGGCGCCTGGCACGAGGCGCGCTTTCGCACGGTGCGCTACACCCCCGGCGCGTTCGAGGCCGGCCGGGTCTATTACTGCCAGCACCTGACGCCCGAACTGGTGTGGCGCCGGGAATGGCAGCAACACGCCAATGGCGTGCAGGGCCTGGCGGGGCTGACGCTGGTGTCGGCCCAGCCGCAGGCGGACGTGCAGGCCTATGCGCAGGCGGCGTTTGGCCCGGCGCACCTGGACGAACGCGGCTTCTCGATTCCCAGCCCGGGCTTCGCGGTGGACATCGTCGACCCCGACAGCTATGCGCAGCGCTATGGGGCGCTGAGCTGCGACGCACTGGGCCGCGACAGTTTCTTCGGCGCCATCACGCTGCGCGCCGGCAACCCCCAGGCGCTGCGCCAGCACGTCGCCGCACTGGGCGAGCAGGTGCGCAGCCAGGATTGGCAGCGCGGCGGCCAAAGCGGCCTGACCGTGGCCTTGCCGGGGCTGAACACCTTATTGGATTTCGTTTATGAGCACTGACCATCCCTACAACCTGGGCAACCTGGCGCCTGCCGCCGTCGACCGCGAGGCGCTGGCCGTGGTCGCGCTGGACGACGCACAACAGGAAACCCGGCTGACCTACGGCCAGCTGGACGATCTGTCCAACGCGGTGGCGCGGGGCTTGCTGCGCCGTGGCCTGGTGCGCGGCGACCGCGTCGCGGTGCTGGCCGCCAACAGCGCCTGGTTCCTGGCCGTGCTGCTGGGCGCCCAGCGCGCCGGGCTGGTGGTGGTGCCCGTGAACTACAAGTTTCCGCGCGCCTTGTCCGACTTTGTGATTCAGGACAGCGGCGCCAAGCTCGTGTTCTGCGACACGCCCCGACGCGCCCAGGCGCCGGACGGCCTGCCGGTGATCGAATTCGGCGGGCAGGGCGACACGGGACTGGACGCCTTGCTGGACCCGGGGCCGTTCCAGACGGTGGTGCCAGAGCCGGACGAAGCGGCGTTCTTCCTGTACACGTCCGGTTCGACCGGCAAGCCCAAGGGCGTGGTGCTGTCGCACCAGAGCCATCTGTGGGTGGTGCGCACGCGCCTGGCCGGCCAAAGCCTGGCGGGCGAGCGTTACCTGATCGCCGCGCCGATGTACCACATGAACGCGTTGGCGCTGTGCCAGTTGGCGCTGGCGGGGCAGGCCACCATCGTGTTGCTGCCGCAGTTCAAGGCGCGGCCCTACATCGAGGCGATCGCGCGCTACCGGCCCACCTGGCTGACGTCGGTGCCGCCGATGATGGCGATGGTGCTGCGCGAACAAGACCTGCTGGCCACCGCCGACCTGTCCAGCGTGCAAGTCGTGCGCATGGGCTCGGCGCCCGTCAGCGAAGCCCTGCAAGCCGCCATCCGGCGCGCCTTGCCGCAGGCCCGCGTCATCAATTCCTATGGCACCACCGAAGCCGGCCCCGTCACGTTCGGCCCGCATCCCGATGGCCTGGCGCAGCCCAACCTGTCTATCGGCCACGCCCATCCGCAGGTGCTGGTACGGCTGGTGGACAGCCAGGGCCGCGAAGGCGAGCAGGGCGTGTTGCAGGTGAAAAGCCCCGGCATCATGCTGGGCTATCACAACCGGCCCGACATCCGCGCCGCCATCACGGACGATGGCTACTACGTCACCGGCGATGTGCTGCGCCGCGACGCGCAGGGCTTTTACTACTTCGTCGGCCGCGACGACGACATGTTCGTCTCGGGCGGCGAGAACATCTTCCCCGGCGAAGTCGAAAAAGTGCTGGAAACGCTGCCCGGCGTGCAGCAGGCCTGCGTGGTGCCGGTGCCTGACGACATCAAGGGCCACAAGCCCGTGGCGTTCGTGGTGCCCACGGCCGCCGCCGGCCTGACCGAAGACGCTGTCAAGCAACACGTGCTGGCCAATGCGCCGGCCTACCAGCATCCGCGCCGCGTCTGGTTCCTGGACGCCTTGCCGCTGGCCTCCACCAACAAGGTTGATCGCAACCTGCTCAAGCAGCAGGCCCTGGACGCGCTGCGCGCCGTCCACCCCTGAATACCTCACCCGGATATACGCAATGAACAAGACTTCCCGCACGCTGGCCCGCCTTGGCGTGGCCACCCTGGCGCTGTCCGCCGCCACCGCCGCGCACGCGGTGGACACCGTCACCCTGGCGCTGGGCATTCCGCTGACCGTCGCCAGCGGCGGCGTCTACGGCCTGGGCAAGGATCTGGGCTATTTCGAGCAAGAGAATATCGAGGTCAAGACCATCGTGTTCCAGGGCGCGGGCGCGCTGCTGCCGCAGGTGGCGTCCAAGAAGGTCACCATCGGCCTGCCGTTGCCGGAGCCCGTGCTGTCCAGCTACGAAACCGGCAAAACGCCGCTGCCGGTGCGCTACTTCTACAACGCCATTCCGTCCAACGAACTGGAATTGGCCGTGCTGGCCGATGGTCCCATCAAGACCATCAAGGACCTGAAGGGCAAGAAGATCGGCGTGGGCGCGCTGACTTGGGGCACCATTCCGTCGACCCGCGCGCTGCTGCGCCAGGAGGCCCTGGTACCCGGCAAGGACGTGGACATCGTGGCAGTGGGCGTGCTGGGTTCGGGCTTTCTGGCCCTGAAAGAAGGCCGGGTCGACGCGCTGAACTACAACAGCACCTGGACCGCGATGCTGGAGCTGACTGGCACCAAGGTCCGCCGCCTGCCGTATCCGCCGATCTTCCAGCAGATCAACAGCAACGGCTTCATTGCCCACGAAGACACGCTGCGCGACCAGCCCGACCTGCTGGCCCGCTTTGGCCGCGCCTACACCAAGGCCGTGCTGGCGTGCGACGCCAACCCGCGCCTGTGCGCCGAGACGTTCTGGAAGTACCAGCCCGAGGCCAAACCCAAGGATGGCGACTACCAGAAGAACCTGGACGAGGCCGTCGTGCTGGTCAAAAAGCGCATGGACAGCACCTTGCGCCGCCCGGACGGCAGCGCGCGCGTGCCCGGCGAATTCGACTTGCCCGTGATCCGTTCGTTTGTCGGCGCCATGCACGCCGCGGGTGAATTCAACACCGATGCCATTCCGGTTGAAAAGATCTTCAGCAACCAGCTGGTGCCCGAGTTCAGCCGCTTTGACGCCGCCGCCGTGCGGGCCCAGGCCCAGGCCCAGGCCAAGGCGACCCCATGACGGCAGCGCCTTTGCTGCAAGCGCAGGCCGTGTCCGTGTCCTACCAGACCCGGCGCGGCAGCATCGACGCGCTGCGGGAGGTGGATCTGAGCGTGGGCGAGGGCGAGTTCGTCACCATCCTGGGGCCGTCCGGCTGCGGCAAGTCCACCTTGCTCAAGCTGGCCGCCGGCCTGCTGGCGCCCACGCACGGCCGTATCGAAGTGGCGGGCAACGTGGTCGACGGGCCCAACCGCGACATCGGCGTGGCGTTCCAGAAGCCCACGCTGCTGCCCTGGCGTACGGTGCTGGACAACGTGCTGCTGCCCAGCCAGACGGTGGGCGAGGCCGGCCCGGCGGCCGTGGCGCGCGCACGCGAACTGCTGGACGTGGTGGGCCTGCGCGATTTCGCCGACAACTACCCCAAGGAGTTGTCCGGCGGCATGCAACAGCGAGTCGGCCTGGCGCGGATGTTGCAGCGCGACCCCAAGCTGCTGCTGATGGACGAGCCGTTTGCCGCGCTGGACGCGATGACGCGCGAGGCCCTGACGCTGGAATTGCAGCGCATCTGGATGCGCGACCGCAAATCAGTGCTGTTCATCACCCACAGCATCGCCGAAGCCGTGATGCTGTCCGACCGCGTGCTGGTCATGTCGGCGCGGCCGGGCAGGGTGGTGGAGGACTACCGGGTGGATATCGCCCGCCCGCGCACCCTGGCCACGCTGACCGAGCCGGCGTTCGTCGCGGCCACCGACCACCTGCGGCGCCATTTCATCGGCTGACACCATGCAACGATTCACCGCTGTTCTCTATCCGCTGACCACTTTGGTGGTGGTGCTGCTGGCCTGGCATTTTTCCGTGATCGCCTTCAAGGTACCGGACTACATCCTGACCACGCCCGGCGCCGTGTTCCGCACCCTGGTGTCCCTGTTCGTGGACGGCACCATTTGGCGCCACATCGGCTACACGGTCGCTGCCACCCTGATCGGCTACGCCATCGGCAGCGTGCTGGCGCTGGTGCTGGGCGCGCTGCTGGCCGAATCGCGCACGTTCGAGAAATTCGTCTATCCGCTGCTGGTCGCCATCCAGGCCACCCCCAAAGTGGCCTTGGCGCCGCTGATCCTGGTCTGGTTCGGCTTCGGCCTGGCGTCCAAGGTCGTGCTGGTGGTGCTGATCTGCTTTTTTCCGCTGTTCATCAACACCATCGTGGGCATCCGCCGGGTCGACCCCGACCTGCTGGACGCCTGCCGCGCGTTTTCGGCGTCGCGCTGGTACCTGTTCCGCCACGTCAAGCTGCCGGCCGCGGCAGGCGATATCTTTGCCGGCCTGCAGATCGGCGTGTCGCTGGCGCTGATCGGCACCGTGGTGGGCGAACTGGTGTCGTCCGAGGCGGGGCTGGGCTATTTGATCGGGTCCGCGGCCGTCAATTTGAATGTCAGCACCATGTTCGCGGGCGTGATCCTGCTGGCCGCCTTCGGCATCGCCGGGGCGCAGACCGTGCGCTGGCTGCACCGCAAGATCGTCTTCTGGGAGGCCGCCGGTGGCGCCGATACCCAAGCCCGGCCCTGACGCGCTCGCGGCCGACGAGGCCCGCCTGCGCATCGACCTGGCCGCCTGCCACCGGCTGGCGGCCGAGTTCGGCATGACTGACCTGATCTACACGCATATCTCGGCGCGGCTGCCGGGCGCGGCCGACCAATTCCTGATCAACCCGTTCGGCCTGCTGTTCGACGAGATCCAGGCCGACAACCTGGTCACCGTGGGCCCGGATGGCGAGCTGCTGGACGACCCGACCGGCCTGGGCATCAACCGCGCCGGCTTCGTGATCCATTCGGCGGTGCATCAGGCGCGGCCCGACGCGGTCTGCGTGATGCATACGCATACCCTGGCAGGCGTGGCCGTGTCATCGCTACGCGACGGCCTGTTGCCCTACACCCAGCACGCCGCGCGTTTCCACGGCCGGATCGGCTATCACGCCTACGAGGGCGTGGCGGTGGACCTGGACGAGCGCGTGCGGCTGGTGCGCGACCTGGGGCCGCACAAGGCCCTGATGCTGCGCAACCACGGCCTGTTGACCTGCGGTGCCAGCGTGGGCGAGGCCTTTGAACTGATGTTCTTCCTGGAATTCGCCTGCCGCGCGCAGTTGCAGATACAGGCCACCGGCCAGCCCATCGCCGCGCCGGCGCGCGACGCCATCGAACGCGCCGCTGCCACCTTCGACGGCGCCGCCGGCCGCAGCGGCCCGCGCCTGTGGCAGGCGCTGCTGCGCAAGCTGGACCGCACCGACCCTTCCTATCGCCAATTGCCGCGGGGCATCTGACCCGCGCGGCCTACCTTTGGAGTTTTCATGACGATTCCCCACCTGATCAAACGCGCTGCGGCGCTGGCCCTGTTGGCCGGCAGCGTGGTCGCGCTGCCCGCCCACGCCGCCGACAAGATCCGCGTCGGCTATTGGCCCAGCGGCCTGACCCTGGGCTACGGCGCCGTGCTGGAAGCCGGCACGTTCTTCAAGGACCAGGGCCTGGACGTGGAGTACGTGCATTTCTCGGACGTCAACGGCCCGACCCGGGCCATCGCCGCCAACGCCATCGACCTGGCGTTCGGTTCGCCCGCCGCCGGCGCCTTCGCGCTGGCCACCGACGGCGTGCCCATCAAGATCGTGCTGGCGACGCAGCCGGCCAACGTGTCCTTTGTGGTGCTGGAGGATTCGCCCATCAAGACGCTGGCCGACCTGAAGGGCAAGAAGATCGGCATGTCGCCGGCCGGCAGCTCCACCGCCACGATTGCCAACGCCGTGCTGGCGGGCAACCACGGCATCAAGGAAAACGAATTCACGCTGGTGCCGGGCAACGAGCCGCGCCTGGTGCAATTCCTGGCGCAAAAGGAAGTGGACGCCGCCGCGCTGCGCAACGTGACCACCGCGCAACTGAAAGACCTGAAGGTGCGCACGTTGTCCACCTTCGGCGAGCAGTGGAAGACGCTGACAAAGGGCGACAGCGTGCCCTACAACGCCGTGGGCGTGGTGCGCGCGGAATACCAGCAGAAGAACCCCGACGCGGTGGTGCGCGCCATTGTGGCGCTGCAAAAGGCGCTGGAATACGGCAAGACCCACCCGGCCCAGGTCGTGAGCGCGGTGCAAAAGGCGGCCAATCTGCCGCAGGCCGACGCCCAGGTGTTCGCTGACTTGTGGGACGAAAACTACCGCGTGTCGCTCAATGCGGCGGACCTGGATACGCTCAAGCGCGAATTCGAGATCTTCAAGGCCAACGGCACGCTCAAGGGCGATCTGCCCGCCGGTGCGCTGGACGCCGGTCCCTACCAGCAGGCGCTGACGCGCAAATAAGCAGACGGGCCGGCGCCAACATCGCCGGCCTCGCTGGCTACACAACTGGCGGTTGTTAATTTCCGACTTTTTATTCATTTGGATTTCGCGCCTTTGGGCCTAGATTGTGGGTTCTGTCGCCTTAGGGGCGATGACTGCCTGGAGGCCTTTGCGCCATGAGCTACGCCACAACCGACGCCGCGGTAACCGAACGGGTTTTGCCGGCCACCCTGGAACAGGCCCGCGCCGACGCGCGCGACCGCCACCTGGCCTACGCCGGCGGCGTTTCGCCGGTGGATGCCTGGACCCTGGCGCAGAACGGCGACGCCGTGCTGGTGGACGTGCGCTCGGCCGAAGAACGCACGTTCGTCGGCCACATTCCCGGCACGGTCCATGTGCCGTGGGCCACGGGCACCAGCCTGACCCGCAACCCGCGCTTTGTGCGCGAGCTGGAAGCCAAGGTCGCCAGCGCCGGCGGCAAGGACGCCGTGGTGCTGCTGCTGTGCCGCAGCGGCAAGCGGTCGGCCCTGGCCGCCGAAGCCGCCGCCAAGGCCGGTTTTTCGGCCGTATTCAATGTCTTCGAAGGCTTCGAGGGCGAGCTGGATGCCAACCAGCATCGCGGCCTGAGCGACGGCTGGCGCCATCGCGGCCTGCCCTGGGTACAGGACTGACAATGGCCGTATTCGATTTGGAAGGCGTGGTCCGGGCGCTGGACGGCATTCGCGCCGAATGGCGGACCTCGCAGCAGCGCACCCGCGAGCCGGGTGAACGCGAATTCCCCTCGCGCGAGGCGCTGGCCGATATTTTCGACAAATTCAAGCGGGCGCTGTTTCCCATGCGCCTGGGGCCCGTGGACATGCGCCACGAGAGCGAGAACTTCTACGTCGGCTACACGCTGGACGCGGCGCTGCGCAACTTGCTGGAGCAAGCCCGGCTGGAACTGCGGCGCAATGCACCCGACCATCCCGAGGTGGATGAACATGCCGCGTCGATCGTGCGCCGCTTCGCGGCCGCGCTGCCCGACGTGCGCCGCCTGCTGGACAGCGATGTGCTGGCCGCCTACCAGGGCGACCCGGCGGCGCGCAGCGTGGACGAAGTGCTGTTGTGCTATCCCGGCATCCATGCCCTGATCCATCACCGCCTGGCGCACCAGTTGTACCTGCTGGACCTGCCGCTGCTGGCGCGCATCGCGGCCGAGATCGCCCACGGCGAAACCGGCATCGACATCCATCCGGGCGCCCAGATCGGCCCGGGCTGCTTCATCGACCATGGCACCGGCGTCGTCATCGGCGAAACCGCAAGAATCGGGCGGCGCGTGCGCATCTACCAGGCGGTGACGCTGGGCGCCAAGCGCTTTGTCACCGATGCCGACGGCAACCTGGAAAAGGGCGCGGCGCGCCATCCCATCGTCGAAGACGACGTGGTGATTTACGCCGGCGCCACCATCCTGGGCCGCGTGACCCTGGGGCAGGGCGCCGTCATCGGCGGCAATGTCTGGATCACCGACGACGTGGCCCCGGGCGCCACGGTCACGCAGGCAGGTCCGCGCAGCACGTCACGCAATACCTAAGGCCCTGTTTTATTGCTTGTCTGTTTTGCTTGTCAGTTCACTTCGGAGAAGTCAATGAGTGCCACCGTAGGCGGGACCGTCGCATTGGGCGACAACGGCGCAAGGCAGTTAGCCAATGCGACCAAGACCGTACCCCAGCTTTCCACCATCAGCCCGCGCTGGCTGACGCATCTGCTGCAATGGGTACCGGTTGAAGCAGGCATCTATCGCCTGAACAAGGTCAAGAATCCCGAAAACATCAAAGTCACGTGCACCGCCCGTGAAGAAGAAAACCAGCTGCCGCGCACCTTCGTGGACTACGAAGAGCAGCCGCGCGAATACTTCCTGAATGCCGTCAGCACCGTGCTGGACGTGCATACCCGCATCTCCGACCTGTACAGCAGCCCGCACGACCAGATCAAGGAGCAACTGCGCCTGACGATCGAAACCATCAAGGAAAACCAGGAAAGCGAGCTGATCAACAATCCCGACTACGGTCTGTTGTCGCAAGTGACCGAAGAGCAGCGCATCTTCCCGCTGACCGGCGCGCCCACGCCAGACGACCTGGACGAGTTGCTGACCAAGGTTTGGAAAGAACCCGCGTTTTTCCTGACGCACCCGCTGGCCATTGCCGCCTTTGGCCGTGAAGCCACCCGCCGCGGCACGCCGCCGCCCACCGTCAGCCTGTTCGGCTCGCAGTTCATCACCTGGCGCGGCATTCCGCTGATTCCGTCCAACAAGGTGCCGGTGGCCGACGGCAAGACCAAGATCCTGCTGCTGCGCGTGGGCGACAAGCGCCAGGGCGTGGTCGGCCTGTACCAGCCTGGCCTGCCGGGCGAGCAAAGCCCGGGCCTGTCGGTGCGCTTCATGGGCATCAACAACCACGCCATCGCGTCCTACCTGATCTCGCTGTATTGCTCGCTGGCGCTGCTGGCCGATGACGCCCTGGCGGTGCTCGACGATGTCGAGATCGGCAAGTACCACGACTATCCAGACACCTATAAGTAGGGCGCACGATGGCTCAAGCCGATTCCTCTCCACGCTTCGCCGCGCTGTCCGGCGGCGTGCCGGGCGCGCCGGAGGCGCCCATCGATCCGGGCGAATTGGCGCGCCTGGCTAACGCCTTTTTCTCGGCGCTGCCGGGGCAGGCGGTGGGCATCACTCCGCCGGCGCCCGTGCCGCCCGGGGTGCAGGCCCCGCTGAACGTCGCGCCGCCCGGCTCGCCGCTGGTCAGCCCCGCCGGGCTGGGGCCCAGCGTGCCGGGCACCCCGATCCCGCAGGGCTATGCGCCAGGAGCCAACCTGGCGCCGGCATCGCCGGCGCAACTGCCATCGCTGGCGCATCGCGCGCCAGCCTTGTTGCCGCATGCGCAGGCGGGCAACGGCTTGCCGGACAATGCGGTGACCGCGGTGCCGGGGTACGAGCCGCGCTTCGGGTCAGGCGCGGCGGGGGTACCGCCGTTTGCGGGGCGGGGATTGCCGGGGCAGGCCGTCCCGGAGCCCGTGTCGCCGGGGCAGGGCGCGTCGGCGGCCGATGCCTCTCCGTACTACTTCCTGTCCCCTGGCCATGGCCAGCCCGCCGTGGACCCGGCGGCGCAGACCAACGTGCTGGGCGCCACGCGCATCAGTGATGAACTGGCCGGCCTGTCGCTACCGCGCGCTGTGCCGGCCGCCGCACCGCCATCCGGTCCGCCCGCGCCCGCCGCGGCCTCGCCCGACCCACGCTACTACTTCGTCGACGCCGTGGTGCTGCCCAGCGGCTACACCACGCCCGCGCATCCCCAGGCGCGCACGGCGCCCCATGCCGGGGCCGACGCGCATCCGCCTTTCGATGTGCACGCGGTGCGGCGCGATTTCCCGGTGCTGCAGGAACGCGTCAATGGCCGGCCGCTGGTGTGGTTCGACAACGCCGCCACCACCCACAAGCCGCAAAGCGTGATCGACCGGATCGCGTACTTCTACGCCCACGAAAACTCCAACATCCACCGCGCCGCGCACGAGCTGGCGGCGCGCGCCACCGACGCCTACGAAGGCGCGCGGGAACGGGTGCGGCGTTTCATCAACGCGCCGGACGTGAACGAGGTCATCTTCGTACGCGGCACCACCGAAGCCATCAACCTGGTGGCCAAGAGCTGGGGCGCGCAGCACGTGGGCGAGGGCGACGAGATCATCGTGTCCAACCTTGAACACCACGCCAACATCGTGCCTTGGCAACAGTTGGCGGCTGCCAAGGGGGCTCGCTTGCGCGTGATTCCCGTGGACGATTCCGGGCAGATCCTGCTGGATGAATACCAGAAGCTGCTCAGCGACCGCACACGCATCGTGGCCGTGACACAGGTGTCGAACGCGCTGGGCACGGTGACGCCGATCAAGCAGATCGTGGACCTGGCGCATCGCGCCGGGGCCCGGGTGCTGGTCGACGGCGCGCAGTCGGTGTCGCACCTGGCCGTGGACGTGCAGGCGCTGGGCGCGGACTTCCTGGTCTTCTCCGGCCACAAGATCTTCGGACCCACGGGCATCGGCGTCGTCTGGGGCAAGCGCGAGGTGCTGGAAGACATGCCGCCTTGGCAAGGCGGGGGCAACATGATCGCCGACGTCACCTTTGAAAAGACCGTGTTCCAGCCGATTCCCAACAAGTTCGAAGCCGGCACGGGCAACATCGCCGATGCCGTCGGGCTGGGCGCCGCGCTGGACTACGTGACGCGCCTGGGCATCGAGAACATCGGCCGCTACGAGCATGACCTGCTGGTTTACGGCATGCGTGGGCTGGGCGCCATCAAGGGCGTGCGGCTGATCGGCACCGCGGCGGACAAGGCCAGCGTCATGTCCTTTGTGCTGGACGGCTACAGCACCGAGGAAGTGGGCCATGCGCTGAACCAGGAAGGCATCGCGGTGCGCACCGGGCACCACTGCGCACAGCCCATCCTGCGGCGCTTCGGGGTCGAAACCACCGTGCGGCCGTCGCTAGCGTTCTACAACACCTACGACGAAATCGACCGATTGCTGGACGTGGTGCAGCGGCTGTCTTCAACGCGGCGCAAGGGGTAGGGGACCAGTCGCGACGGGCATGCTTATAGGCATTAGTTTCTGCCGGATTTGGAAATCCGCAGAATGTATTTAGCGGCGGCACGCGCCCTGTTTAGAGTGGATTGCTTCACTTCCACGACAAGGATGCAGGGTAATGCAGCGCAGCGTAGCCAGTTTGATGACCCCGCACCGGGGCGCACCCGCGCCCCGGTGGACCGCCAGCCTTGGCGCAGCCCTGTGCGCAGCCGCGTTCGCGCTGACGGCCACGCCGGCGCATGGCGCGCAGGCCCAGTACGGCGGCATTCTCAAGGTGGCGCTGGACGGCGACCCCGCTTGCGTGGATCCGCAGCAGCCCGGCAACAACACCGCGCTGAACATCGGCCGGCAGATCACCGATTCGCTGACCGACCAGGACCCTGAAACCGGCAATATCGTGCCGTGGCTGGCCACCAGCTGGAAGGCCGAGGACGAGAACCGCCGCTTCACCTTCGTGCTGCGCGACGGCGCCACGTTCAGCGACGGCAGCAAGCTGGACGCCGACGCGGTCAAGGCCAATTTCGACGGCATCGTGAAGATGGGCGCGCGCGCCACCCTGGCTTCGACCTACCTGGCCGGGGTGGACCGGATTGAAGCGCCCGATGCGCATACGGTGGTGGTCGTCTTCAAGCAGCCCAACGCCCAATTCCTGCAAGCCACGTCCACCATGAGCCTGGGCTTGTTGTCCAAGGCCACGCTGGAAAAGTCTTTCGAGGAACGCTGCCAGGGCCAGGTGATCGGCTCCGGGCCGTTCGTCCTGACCTCGTTCACCCATAACCAGGGCGCCAAGCTGCAGCGTCGCGATGACTACGCCTGGCCATCGTCGCTGGCCGCGCACCAGGACAAGGCCTACCTGGAAGGCATTGAATTTCGCATCATCCCCGAGTCGGGCGTGCGCAACGGCAGCCTGCTGTCGCGCCAGGTGGACGTGAACACCAGCGTGCAGCCGCAGGACGAAAAGGTGCTGCTGGTGCAGGGCCTGCCGATCCTGGCGCGCAGCAACCCGGGGCTGGTCTACAGCTTCTTTCCGAACGAATCGCTGCCGCTGTGGTCCACGCCGGCGGTGCGCCGCGCGCTGGTCAAGGGCATCAACCGGCCCGAGCTGCAAACCATCTTGTCGCGCTACCAGCGGCCGGCGACGTCGGTGCTGGCCAAGACCACGCCGTCGTATGTGGACCAGTCACAAGCCCTGGCCTACGACCCCAAGGGCGCCATCAAACTGCTGGAAGACGACGGCTGGCTGCCCGGCAAGGACGGCATCCGCGAAAAGAACGGCGAACGGCTGACGGTCAGGCTGGAATATTGGCAGTCGGTGACCTACCTGGAACTGATCCAGCAGCAACTGCGCGAGATCGGCGTGGACCTGCAACTGAAAAAGAGCGTGATCGGCCAGGTCAATGCCATCCGCGACACGGGCAAGATGCCGATCCAGTTCTACAACCTGACGCGCGCCGATCCGGACATCCTGCGCACCGTGTTCCTGGCCAGCGGCCGCAACGTCAACTTCCGCGGGCTCGCCGAGGTGGACGACGTGCTGGCCCGGTCCGCGGCTTCGCAAGACCCCGCCGAGCGCAAGCAGCTGATCGCCCGCGCCGCCGAACTGCTGGTGGCCGACGGCCACGCCATTCCGCTGGTGGAACTGGCCACCGTGGGCGCCACCGGCAAGCAGGTGCAAGGCTTGCACTACGACGCCTCGTCGCGGCTGCAGTTCTACGACACCTGGCTGCAAAAGTAAGGAGGCCGCATGACCCAGACCACGGCGCTTGCCGGCGGGCGCGACCGCAGCGATGCCTGGCGCTACGCCTTGAGCCGGACCGCCCAATCGGCCTTTGTGCTGTGGGCGGCCTATACGGTGTCCTTCGTGATCCTGTACATCCTGCCCAGCGATCCCATCAGCATCATGCTGAACCAGGGCGACGCCAGCATGGTGGACCCGGCCCAGGTGGCGGCGCTGCGCGCCCAGTACCACCTGGACGAGCCGCTGCTGGTGCAATACGGCATTGCGCTGTGGCAGGCGCTGCGGCTGGATCTGGGCGTATCGATCCAGACCGGGCAGCCGGTGTCGGCCATGCTGGCGCAGGCCGCGCCCGCCACGGCGGCGCTGGCGCTGAGCGCGCTGGCTGCTGCACTGGTCCTGGGCTTGGGCCTGGCGCTGGCGGCCAGTTCCGCCCGCCATCCGCGCCTGCGCTCGGCGCTACAGGCCGCGCCGTCGCTGGGCGTCTGCCTGCCGACATTCTGGGTCGGGCTGTTGCTGCTGCAATGGCTGTCATTCACGCTGCCGGTGTTTCCGGCCATGGGCAACGAGGGCTGGCAGTCGCTGGTGCTGCCCGCCGCGACACTGGCCCTGCCCACCGCCGCGACGGTCGCTCAAGTACTGTCGCGCTCGCTATCGGCGGTGTGGGGGCAGCCGTTCGTCGGCGCCTTGCGCGCCAAGGGCCTGTCGCGCCGCCGCCTGCTGTTCACGCATGTGCTGCCCAACGCCACCATTCCCGTGCTGACCATGACGGGCGTGCTGATGGGCAATCTGCTGGCGGGGTCCGTGGTGACCGAAACCGTGTTCTCGCGTGAAGGCATCGGCCGGCTGGCGCAGGGCGCCGTGGCCGTCAAGGACATTCCGGTGGTGCAGGGCGTGGTGGTGCTGGCCGCCGCCGTCTTCGTGATCGTCAATCTGGTGGTGGACCTGGCGTATCCCTTGCTGGATCCGCGCATCACCCGCAACCGGGCGAGGGCGCTGGCATGAATACCCAAACGCTTTCCGCGCAGACCGTAACGCGCCCGAACCGGCTGCTGGCCACGGCCGCCGCGCTGCGGGCCAAGCCCATGCTGGCGCTGAGCCTGGCGGTGATCCTGCTGGTGCTGGGCTGGGCGCTGTTTCCGCAGGGGTTCACGTCGGCCGACCCCTTGCGCGGCATCCCCCAGGACGCGCTGCTGCCGCCGTCAGGCTCGCACTGGTTCGGCACCGACCATCTGGGCCGCGACATCTATACGCGCACCGTCTATGGCACCTCGACTTCGCTGCAGGCTACCGCGCTGGCCGTGTTGATCGCACTGTTCCTGGGCGGCGCCATCGGCCTGTTGGCCGGCTTCATGGGCGGACGGGTGGACGCGGTGCTGATGCGCGCCACCGATATCCTGATGGCGATCCCCACCTTGCTGCTGTCCATGGCGATCGTCACTGTGCTGGGTTTTGGCACGGTGCACATCGCCATCGCGGTCGGGCTGTCGTATGTGGCCACCTTTGGCCGGCTGATGCGCGGCGAAGTGCTGCGCTGGCGCGGCGCAGTGTTCGTCGAGGCCGCGGTGGCGTCCGGCGTGGGGCTGCGCGGCATCCTGCTGCGGCACATCGCGCCGCACGCGGCCGGCCCCGTGCTGGCGCTGGCCGCGCTGGAATTCGGCGCCGCCGTGCTGGCCGTGTCCTCGCTCAGCTTCCTGGGGTTTGGCGCACCGCCGCCCGCACCGGAATGGGGGCTACTGATCTCCGAAGGGCGCAACTACATCGCCGCGGCCTGGTGGTACACGACCATGCCCGGCATGGTGGTCGCGGCGGTGGTGCTGTCGGCCAACCAGATCGCGCGCCACGCCCAAGACCTGGGAGAATCGCAATGACCGCGCATCCTTCCGGCGGCGCCCCGGCAGTGCTCGCCCTGACGGCCCTGAACGTCGCCTACCGCGACGGCGCTACCGGCGCCTGGCGCGAGGCGGTGACGGATGTCTCCCTATCCCTCCAACCGGGCGAGATCGTGGCGCTGGTCGGCGAGTCCGGTTCCGGCAAGTCCACCACCGCCGCTGCGCTGATCGGCCTGCTGCCCGATAACGCCCAGCGGCGCGGCGGCAGCATCCAACTGGAAGGCGAAGAACTGGCTGGCGCGCCGGAGTCGGCCTGGCAGGGCCTGCGCGGGCGCCGTATCGGCTTCGTGCCGCAAGACCCCGGCCTGTCGCTGGACCCGGTCCGGCGCATCTGCCGGCAGCTGGAAGAAGCGCTGACCATACATGGCGTGCCCAAGGCCGAGGCCCGCCGCCGCGTGCCCGGCATACTGGCCGACGTGGGACTGACCGACGTGGAACGGGTGGCGCGCAGCTTTCCGCACGAGCTGTCCGGCGGCATGCGCCAGCGGGTGCTGATCGGCATGGCCGTGGCACACGAACCCGCGCTGATCATCGCCGACGAGCCCACCAGCGCGCTGGACGTGACGGTGCAGCGGCAGGTGCTGGACCATCTGGAAGCGCTGGTCCGGCGCAAGGGTATTGCCGTGCTGCTGATCACACACGACCTGGGCGTGGCCTTTGACCGCGCGGACCGGGTGGCGGTGATGCAGGGCGGACGCATCGTCGAAACCGGCGCGGCCCGCGAATTGCGCGACCGCCCCGCGCATCCCTACACACAAACCTTGCTGGCGGCGGCGCCCGGGTTGAGACGGGGCGCTGTTCTGGCCGAACCGGCGCGTCCCGCCGCGCATGCGCCGATCCTGGTCGTCGAAGGCCTGACCAAGCGCTTCGGCGACGTGCAGGCCGTGGACGGCGTGTCGTTTCACGTGCCGCGCCACGGCACCACCAGCCTGGTGGGCGAGTCCGGCTCGGGCAAGTCCACCACCTCGCGCATGGCGCTATGCCTGGAACGGCCCACGGCTGGCCGCGTCTGGTTCGACGGCCGCGACGTCACCCGGCTCACGCGCAGCCAGTTGCAGGATTTCCGCCGGCGGGTGCAGGTGGTCTACCAGAACCCCTATGCCTCGCTGAACCCGCGCTTCACGCTGGAAGCCATCATCACCGAGCCGTTGCGCGCCTTCGGCCTGGGCGACCGGGCCTCGCGCCGCCAGCGCGCGGCCGACCTGCTGCAGGCCGTGGAGCTCAGCCCCGACCTGCTGGATAGCCGGCCTGCGCGCCTGTCCGGCGGCCAGCGTCAGCGCGTGGCGATTGCCCGGGCGCTGGCCATCGAGCCCGAACTGGTGGTGCTGGACGAACCCGTGTCGGCGCTGGACGTCTCGGTGCAGGCCCGCATCCTGGCGCTGCTGCAGCGTTTGAAGGCCGAGCTGGGCGTCAGCTACCTGTTCGTGTCGCACGACCTGGCGGTGGTGCGGCAGATTTCCGACCACGTGGTCGTGCTGCGGCGCGGCCAGGTCGCCGAACAGGGGCCGGCCGAGCAGGTCTTCGAGCATCCCACCCATCCCTATACGCGGGCCCTCTTGGGCGACACGCCGGGCGGCCGCCACGCGCCGTCGGTTGTCGCCGCGCCCGCACCCTTGACCCTGGACCTGGCGGCGTAAGGCCGCGACACCATGACTCTGTCTACCTTGTTTCCCATTGGCCTGGCCTTCAATGGCAATGCGCCCGCGCCGCAGGATGACACCCGGGACCGCGACGCCACCTGGCAGCCCTGGCTGGACGCGCTGCGCCGCGCCGACGCCGCCGGTGTGGACTTCGCCACCTTCGACGACCACTGGGCCCGCCGCAGCGCGCCCGGCCAGACCCCGCTGGATGCGACCCTGCTGCTGTCGCGCATCGGGCCGGCCACGCGCCGCATCGGCCTGATCCCCTCGGTGGTCGTCAGTACCAACGAGCCCTTCCATATCTCCACCGCGATCGCCACGCTGGATTACGTCACGCGGGGCAGGGCGGGGCTCTTGCCCGTCGTGCCGGCAGCGTCCGACGTCGACGCCGTGCTGGCGCACGCCGGCGCCGACATCTACGCCTTGCCCACCGAACGCGACGGTCTGTACCGCGACGCTGCCGGCGCCGTGGACGCCGTGCGGCGCCTGTGGGACAGCTGGGAAGCGGACGCCATCATCCGCGACGTGGCCACAGGCCGCTTCGTCGACCGCGCCAAACTGCACTACGTCGACGTGGACGCGCAGACCTTTTCGATCCGTGGCCCCTCCATCGTGCCGCGCCCGCCGCAGGGACAGCCGCCTGTCGCGGTGGCCTGGCGCGAGGACGGCGACCTGGCCTGGGCCGCGGCGCATGCCGACATCGTCTTCGTGCCGGCGCCGCTTAGCGAGGCCGACTGGGCGTTGCAGCGCCAGACGTTGGAGGCGGCCCAGCAGCGAGCCGAACGCAACCTGGCGCCGTTGCGCTATTACGCGGATGTGGCCGTGGCGTTTGGCGCCGATCCACTTGCGCCCGGGGGCTCTGGCACCGCGCCAGCATTGGCAAGCCACGCCGGCACGCCGCAAGCGTTGCTCGAACGCATCCAGGCCTGGCGCGCGCTGGGGTTTTCCGGCGTGCGTCTGCATCCGCAGGACTTGCAGCGGGACGTGCGTGTGATTACCGAAGACCTGTTGCCGCTGCTGCGCCAGGCCGGCCTGGCCGCGGCGCTTGAACCCGAGGCCGCACCCGACACCGCCTCCCGTGCCGGCCATCCCCCCGTTTCCCTGCGCGGCCGGCTGGGGCTGGCCGATGCAACCAACCGATACGCACTCGACGCAGGGCAAGGAGCCCGTTGACCATGGCACAGAAGCAAGTGATCCTGGGCGCGCATTTCCCAGGCGTGAACAACATGACGGTCTGGAGCGACCCGCAAGCCGGCAGCCAGATCGAATTCGAATCGTTCGAACGCTTCGCCCGCGCCGCCGAGCGCGGCAAGCTGGACTTCGTCTTCCTGGCCGAAGGCCTGCGCCTACGCGAACAGCGCGGCCAGTTGCACGACCTGGACGTTGTCGGCCGCCCCAACACCCTGGTCGTGCTGGCGGCGCTGGCCGCCGTCACCGAGCGCATCGGCCTGGCCGGCACGCTGAACGCGACCTTCAACGAACCCTACAACCTGGCGCGCCAACTGGCCACGCTGGACCACGTATCGGGTGGCCGGTCCGCCTGGAACGTGGTGACCTCGCCGGGCGCCTTTACCGGCGAAAACTTCCGCCGGGGCGCCTACCTGCCGCACGACCAGCGCTACGAGCGCGCCCGCGAATTCGTCGAACTGGCGCGCCACCTGTGGAACGGCGGCGACGACGGCCAGGGCGGCTTCGACTACCGGGGTGGGCAATTCACGGTGCGCGGCCGCCTGGACGTGCCGCCGCTGCCCCAAGGGCACCCCATCATCATCCAGGCGGGCGACTCGACGCAGGGCCGGGAATTCGCCGCCCGCAGCGCCGACGCCATCTTCACCCGCCACGGCTCGCTGCAAGAAGGCCAGGCCTTCTACGCCGACGTCAAAGCCCGCCTGCCCAAATACGGCCGCGCCGAGGCCGACCTGAAGATCCTGCCGGGCGTGGGCTTCGTGCTGGGCGACACCCCCGAAGAGGCCGCCGCGCGCCACGCCGACGTGCGGCGCCAGCAGGTCAGCCCGCAAACCGCCATCGTGCTGCTGGAGCAGCTATGGAACCGCGACCTGTCCGACTTCGACCCGGACGGCCCGCTGCCGGACTTTGACCCCGACGTGTCCGCCGCCACCGTGGCCAAGGGCCGCACCCGCCAGCACGACGACAACCTGGCCACTGCGCGCCAATGGCGCGAACTGTCGCGCCGCGAAAACCTGGGCATCCGCGACCTCATCATCAAAGTCACCGGACGCCAGCAATTCGTCGGCACCCCCGCCCAGGTGGTCGAGGACATGAACCGCTACGTGCAACAGAACGCCTCGGACGGCTTCATCCTGGTGCCGCACCTGATCCCCAGCGGCATCGAGGAATTCGTCGACCGCGTCGTGCCGCTGCTGCAGGAGCGCGGCGTCTTCCGCCAGGAATACGCGGGTACGACGCTGCGCGAGCATCTGGGACTGCCGGCAGCCCGACGCGAGCTGCCGGGTGGCACGTCAGCGATAGCGCAGGCGGCAGGGCAGGGCGCGGCGGCGGCGGGCATCGCCACGGTCGCCGAGCCGGCGCAAGCGGTGGCGTCATGAGCGGCCAGGCTCCCCGCGGCCATTCCCCCGTCGGCGCCGTTCCCCCCGGCCAGGACCCCCGCGTGCCACTATCCATCCTGGACCTGGCGCCGATCTCGTCGGGTTCCGACGCCCGCCAGGCATTGGCCAACAGCGTCGACCTGGCGCGTCACGCCGAGCAGGCGGGCTACCACCGCTATTGGCTGGCGGAGCACCATCTATCCGACGGCCTGGCCAGTTCGGCCACGCCGATCCTGATCGGCCAGATCGCCGCCGCCACCCGCACGCTGCGCGTCGGCTCCGGCGCCACGCTGCTGGGCTATCACACGCCGCTGGCGGTGGCCGAGGCGTTCGGCACACTGGAAGCGCTGCATCCCGGACGTATCGACCTGGGCCTGGGACGCGGGCTGGCTGCCGGACGGCGGGCCGCGGCAGAGGCAGGGGACGTGGCGAACGACAAGGCGGGCGCAGCGACCACCGCAGCGGCAGCGAACGCTACGCCTTCCGCCCCGGCCGCCCGCATCATCAACGGCCTCTTGATCCCCGCGCCACCCGTGTCCCGGCCGCAACGCTCCACCCGCGGCGTGGCCCGCGAAGCCATCCTGCTGCAGCCGCACGCCCAGCCCTTGCCATTCGAACAGGCGGCCGACGCGCTGTTCGCCCTGCTGGCCGGCACCTACACCGCCGCGGACGGCAGCCGCCTCCAGGCCACGCCCGGCTTTGGCGCGGCACTGCAAACCTGGGTGCTGGGATCGTCCGCCGGCGAAAGCGCGCAACTGGCCGGCCGGCTGGGTCTGCCATTTGCGGTGAACTACCACGTCAGCCCGTCGACCGCCCTGGAAGCCGTTGACGCCTACCGCCGCGCCTTCGTGCCGTCGGCGACGCACGCGCGGCCCTACCTGATGATCTCGGCGGACGTGGTGGTGGGGCGGGATGCAGCCGACGCCCGACGCATCGCCAGCCCCTATGGCGCCTGGGTGCAGGGCATCCGCCGGGGCGAAGGCGCGACCCGCTATCTGTCGCCCGAAGCCGCCGCCCTTGTCGAGCTGGAAGCCGACCTGGTGCAAGACCGCATCGACACGCAGTTCGTCGGCGATGCGGACACGGTCGTGGCGGGCCTGGAAACCCTGGTCCGGGCCACCGAAGCCGATGAGCTGATCATCACCACCAACGCGTACCAGCATGAAGACCGGGTGCGGTCGAATGACTGGCTGGCGCAGGCGTGGCGACGGAATAGGACCCGCTAGGGGCGGGTCCTATTCCGTCGCCGAGGCCCGTTCAGGAATCGCGCCGGCTGCGGGGCGGTGCAATCGTCGATTCTGGCCCGCGCGGTGACGGGCGCGAGCCGCAACCGCCGCAGGGGCCGCAGCCCTGGTCGCAAGAGGCATCCGCCGATGCCGCAGCATCCAGGCGGCTGCCAAACGCGCGCAAGGTCGCGGGCAAATAGCGGTGGCGCAGCAAGCCGCCGGCCATTTTTCCCAGCCAGGCGCGCAGCGCGGGCGACACATGGCAAGCGAGCGCGACGGCGCTGCCCGCCACCGCCAGCGCCACCGCGGCGAACTGCCAGACTTGCGTGCCGCTGGCGGGCGTCATAGCAGCCACCCGGCAAGCCGGTAGGTCAGGAAGGACGCGGCATACGCCAGCGCGAACATGTAGCCGAAAGACAGGGCCACGTTGCGCCAATCGCCCGTTTCGCGCTTGATGATGGCCAGCGTCGACATGCACTGCGGCGCGAAGGCGAACCACACCATCAGCGACAGGGCGCTGGCCAGCGAGAAATTGCCGGCCAGGACGCTGCCCAAGGCGGCGTCCTGGCCCTCGGCCACGCTGTAGATCGTGGCCAGGGTCGCCACCGCGGATTCGCGCGCGGCAAAGGCGGGAATCAGGGCTAGCGTGATTTGCCAATTGAAGCCGAGCGGCGCGAACAGCGGCTGCATCCACTGGCCCAGCAGGCTGGCGAAACTGTACTCGATGGCGGGCCCCGCTGCGCCGGCGGGCGCGCCCGGGAACGTGGCGATAAACCACATCAGCACGGTCAGCGTCAACATGACGCCGGTCAACTTCTTCAGGAACAGCCACGCGCGTTCCCACAGGCCGATGCCGATGTCCCGCCACCTGGGCAGACGGTAGGCCGGCAGCTCCATCAGCAATGCGGCGGTCTGGCCGGCCGGTCGCAGGCGTTTGCCCAGGTAGGCGACGCCCAGCGCCGCCACGATGCCGCCGGCGTACAACGCGAACAGCACCGCGCCTTGCAGATTGAAGATGCCCAGTACGGGTACATCGGGCACGAATGCGCCGATCAGCAGGGTATAGACGGGCAGGCGGGCCGAGCAGGTCATCAGGGGCGCCACCAGGATCGTCACCAGGCGGTCACGCCGGTCGGGAATGCTGCGCGTGCCGACGATGCTGGGAATGGCGCAGGCAAAGCTCGACAGCAGGGGGATGAAAGCGCGGCCGGTCAGCCCCACGGCCACCATGGCCTGATCGAGCAGGAAGGCGGCGCGCGGCAGATAGCCGGACTCCTCCAGCACCAGGATGAACAGGAACAGCACCAGGATCTGCGGCAGAAAGCCCAGTACGATTCCCAGCCCGCCGAACAGGCCTTCACGCAGCAGCGCCTTGAACGGACCGTCGCCCAGGGCGGCCGTGCTCCAGGCGCCCAGGCCGCCGATGCCGTCGGCGATCGCGTCGGTGAGGGGCTTGCCAATCGCATAGACAGCCTGGAACGTCAGGAACATGATCAGCGCCAGGATCAGCGGACCGACCACCGGATGCAGCGTCCAGCGATCGATGCGGTCATCCACCGCGGTGGTGGTATCCGGCATACGCACGGTATCGGCCAGGATCTGTCGCAGTTCGGCCTGCGGATCGGCGGCGCGGGGCAGGGGCGATTGGGGCGCGATGGGTTGGTCCAACTGCTCCAGCAGCGCCCGCGCGCCTTGCCGCCGCACCGCGACCGTCTCCACGACCGGCACGCCCAGGCGCCGGGCCAGCCCGGGCACGTCGATGTCGATTCCGCGCCGCCGCGCCTCGTCCGACAGGTTCAACGCGACCACCATCGGCAGGTCCAGGCGCCGCATTTCCAGCAGTAATCGCAGGTGCAGGCGCAGATTGGTGGCATCGACGACCATCACCACCAGGTCCGGCCGGACTTCGCGCGGATAACGGCCCAGCAGGACGTCCTGTGTGACTTTCTCGTCGGCGCTGGCCGCCGCCAGGCTGTAGGTGCCGGGCAGATCCAGAATCCGCGCGCGCCGCCCGCAAGGCGTAGCGAAGAATCCTTCCTTGCGGTCAACCGTCACGCCGGCGTAGTTGGCGACCTTCTGGCGGCCGCCGGTCAATTGATTGAACAGGGCGGTCTTGCCGCAATTGGGATTGCCCACCAGCGCCAGCCGCAATGGGTTGTCAGCCATGGGGCACCTCGCGCTTGACCATCACGCGGGCCGCTTCCTGGCGGCGCAACGCGAAAAGGGTGGCGCCGATCGCCACCAGCAGCGGCGAGCCGAGCGGACCGCGGGCCGTCAACCGTATGGGTTCCCCGTTGACGAAACCCAGATCACGCAGCCGGTCTGCAATGGGGTCCGAAGGGCGCTCCTGGGCGATATGGTCGACCACGGCGAGATCTTGCAACGCCAGGTCGCAAAGACGTAGGACAGAATCAATCATGATAAGAATCAGAATGGCGAAGGCGCGGCCTCAAGGGGCCAGGCGGTCGCGGGCAAGACAGGACGGACGCGCCATGCCAGGCGCGCCGCACGGGCGGAGATCAGCCGAGAGAAGAGGGCGGCGCCCGGGAGCCAAGCGGCGGCCCTTGCCCAGGCAGAGGCGGCAGCGCTTGCGACGGGGCCACCACCGGCACGACCGCGACCGCCACCCGCAAGGGAGACGGCGCAAAATCGGGCTGCGGCAGCGCGGACACGTCGTGGGTCAGCAGACCGTAGGGGCAATCCATGCCGGATGCCGCGTGGTCGCCTTGGCGGGAGGTATCTTCGCGCTTGTCTGTCAGCGACAGCAATACCGTGGACACGGTGCCCGCCGATGTGCAAAGCGTCAGGGCGATGCGCCCGTTTTCCAGGCCGCGGGTGTCCGGCATGTACCCCGGTGGCACGAAACCGCGCAGGACCAGCGCCACCAGCAACGCCCACAGCACGCCATAGGCATGCCAAGACTTGAGCGCGAGGGGCGGGCCCGGACGGGCGGAAACGACCATGGCCGGATTCTAAGGCATCCGGGTGCCAGCATCGCGACAATTCCGCCTCACCCCTAAGCCACCAACGACCGCCACGACCCGGCCTTCAAGGCCCCGCCTTGGGCCAGCCGCCGCCTGCGCGCGACGGCGACAGCGCGCACGAATACCGCGAAAAAGCCCTTTGAACACCTAGGGTTAGTCCCCGTGTCCGGCCAAATCCGGAGGCGTAGAATTTACCCATTAATTGGAACCAAGTCTCATTTTTTGGAACTTCATGGCCTCACTCGAAAACGCAGCCATCATCCTTCGCCTGATCAACTCGCTTCATCGCAAGGTCACGGTGACCGATCTGGTCGAGCATCTGGACATGCCGAAGAGCTCGGCGTCGCGCCTGTTGGCGCAGATGAAGGATCTGGGGCTGCTGGAACGTGAGGACAGCACCCGGGCGTACGGACCGGGGGTCATCATCCTGGAGCTGTCCCGGCTGGTGCGCGAGACCACCACGCTGTCCGCGCAGATGCAGGACGCCCTCAAACGGCTCAGCGCCCAAAGCGGCCACACCGGCTACATCTCGGTGCTGGAGGGCAGGGACATCATGGTGCTGCATGTGCAGCCGGGCACCCATCCCTTGCGCGTCACGACCTATCCCGGCCACCGCTCGCCCAGCTGGGCCACGTCGACCGGCCGGGTGCTGCTGGCGCGCGACAGCGATACGGACGTGGCCAAGCGCCTGGGCAAGCAGTTGCCCTTCATTTCCGACAACGCGCCGCGCACCGTGCAGGACGTCCAGGCCTTGCTGCAGGGCGTGCGCCAGTCCGGCTTCGCCGTCGCGATCAACGAAGCCATCCCCGGCGTGGCCTCCATCAGCTGCGCCGTGAGCGACCCCGTGTCGATGGAACGGTTCGCCATGTGTCTTTCCTTTCCGGCCGCGCAAGCCGATGCCGCCAGCGTCCAAGCGCTGGCGGCCGACCTGCTCACGGAAGCCACAAGCCTCGGACGGATGGTGTGTGATCCGGCCTGGGGTTCTCCCGTCCCTGTCACTCAAGTGTGAGCACGATGATCAAGTCCACCCCCCAACACGCCGTTGAGCCAAACAGCGCATCGGTCAACGAGGGCCCCCCGTCGCATCCAAGGGCGCTAACGCTATCCAACCTGATTCTGCTGGCCGCCCTGAGCGTGTTCGGCGCCGTCATCGGCATCCAGCTGATCGTCACCCTGGGCGTCACGCCCAATACGTCCATCATCGGCGCCCTGGTGGCGATGATCCTGTCCAGAATTCCCCTCCAGCTGCTGCGTTCCTACCGCTCGGTCCATACGCAGAACCTGGCGCAAACCGCCATCTCGTCGGCCACCTTCGGCGCCGCCAACAGCCTGCTGCTGCCGCTGGCCATTCCCTACCTGCTGGGCCGTCCCGACATGGTCCTGCCCATGTTCCTGGGCGTGGGCCTGGCGATGCTGCTGGACGCCTACATGCTGTATCGCCTGTTCGGCAGCACGGTATTTCCGGCCACGGGCGCCTGGCCGCCGGGTGTGGCGGCGGCCGAAGCCATCAAGGCCGGCGACCAGGGCGGCACCCAGGCCAAGCTGCTGGGCCTGGGCATCCTGGTGGGCTCGATCGGCTCGTGGTTCAAGATTCCCATGTCCGCGTTCGGCGTGGCCTTCATCGGCAACATCTGGGCCCTGGGCATGTTCGGCATCGGCCTGTTGCTGCGCGGCTACTCCGAGCCGCTCTTCGGCGTGGACATCAACAAGCAATACATCCCGCACGGCATGATGATCGGCGCCGGCCTGGTCGCCCTGATCCAGGTGGCGATGGTCATGCGCAGCAAGTCGGGCCCCAAGGCCAGCGGCCCCAAGGCCAGCGGCCCCACGGGCCCCAGCGTCGGCAGCAGCCTGCGCCTGGGCGGCGTCGGGTACATCCTGCTGTCCGCCGGCATCTCGCTGTTGGCCGGGCTGTACGCCGACATGTCGGTGCCAATGCTGCTGGGCTTCATCCTCTACGCCGCGTTTGCCGCGCTGGTGCATGAACTCATCGTCGGCATCGCCGCCATGCACTCCGGCTGGTTCCCGGCCTTTGCGGTGGCCTTGATCACCTTGCTGCTTGGCCTGCTGATCGGCTTTCCGCCCCATGCGCTGGCCATTCTGTGCGGCTTCTCGGTGGCCACCGGTCCGGCCTTTGCCGACATGGGCTACGACCTGAAAGCCGGCTTCATGCTGCGCGGCAACGGCGCCGACATGGCGCTGGAACTGGAAGGGCGCAAGCAGCAGCTGATCGCCGCCATGCTGGCCTTCCTGATCGCCATTCCCGTCGTGTATTTCAGCTACGGCGCGCTGTTCGCCAGCGGCCAATTGCCGCCCGTGGCCAAGGTCTACGTCGCCACCATCAACGCCGGCGCCACCCCCGGCATCGCCTACAAGTTGCTGATCTGGGCCATTCCGGGCGCCATCATCCAGTTCATCGGCGGCCCCAAGCGCCAGTTGGGCGTGCTGCTGGCCACCGGCCTGTTGATCGCCAATCCGCTGGCCGGCTGGGCCGTGGCGGCAGGTATTGCGCTGCGCCTCTTGATCGAAAAAGTCGGCGGCGAAAAGCATCGCAATCATATGGAAGTGTTTGCCGGAGGCATCATCGCCGGTGACGCCATCTTCAGCTTCTTCAGCGCCACGATCACCTCGCATTTCGCCAAGAAGTGATTCCTCCTTCTTGTTGTCTCACCCCGAAAGGAAACCATTTTGAGTCTCTCCCAGACACTACAGGCCTTTGAAGCGCTGGACAGCGCGCACGCCTCGGGCCAAACCGTCGTCAAGCTGCTTTCGGCCTACCCGAACGCCAACGTCACCGTCACCAAGATCGCCGGCGCCAACGGCTCGACCGACTTCGTGCGCATCGTGATTCCCGGCGCGCACGGCAAACGGGCAGGGGGCTCGGCCCCGACGCTGGGCATCGTCGGCCGCCTGGGCGGCATCGGCGCGCGGCCCAGCCGCCTGGGTCTGGTGTCCGATGGCGACGGCGCCGTGGCCGCGGTGGCCGCAGCCCTCAAACTGGCGCACATGCAGGCCCAGGGCGACGTACTGCCGGGCGACGTCATCATCGGCACGCACATTTGTCCCGATGCGCCGACCCGTCCGCACAAGCCCGTCGACTTCATGGATTCGCCCGTGGATATGGTGGCCATGAACGAGCAGGAACTGAGCGCCGAGATGGACGCCGTGCTGTCCATCGACACCACCAAGGGCAACCGCATCATCAACCACAAGGGCTTCGCCATCTCGCCCACGGTCAAGCAGGGCTACATCCTGCGGGTGTCGGAAGACCTGCTGCGCATCATGGAATCGACCACCGGCCGTCCCGCCGCGACCTTTCCCATTTCCATCCAGGACATCACCCCGTACGACAACGGCGTGTACCACCTGAACAGCATCCTGCAACCGTCCGTCGCCACCGCAGCCCCCGTGGTCGGCGTGGCCATCACCACGGAAAGCGTGGTGCCCGGCTGCGGCACCGGCGCCAGCCACGAGGTCGACATCGCCGCCGCCGCCAAGTTCGCCGTGGAAGTGGCCAAGGAATTCACCCAGGGCCAATGCCAATTCTTCGACCGCGAAGAATACGCGGTGCTGCACAAACTCTACGGCTCGCTGACCCATCTGCAGGGCGGCGAGCGCGCCTGACGCAAGGAAACGCCATCATGCCCACCACGGCCAAATTGGGAACCATCACCATCGGCCAGGCCCCCAGGCCAGACATCACGCCGATTCTTGAACGGCATCTGCCGCCCGGCATCGCCTGCGTGCATACCGGATTGCTGGACGGCCTGACCCGGGAGGAGATCACCCAGCGCTATGCCGAGCAAGCCGGGCAGCCCACGTTGATCACGCGCCTGCTCGACGGATCATCGGTCGTGGTGGACAAGGCCACAACATGCTGGCGTTGCTGAAGCAGAAAGTCGCGACGCTGGAGGCCCAGGGCTGCAACGTTGTCCTGGTCTTATGCACCGGTGCCTTCGATGACTTGCACGCCGCGAACGCCTGGCTCATCGAACCGGACCAGATCGTGTCGCCGGCCGTGGCCGCCTTGGCGGGCGGGCGGCAGGTTGGGGTGATCGTGCCGCTGGCCTCGCAAATCGCGTCCGAAGCGCACAAGTGGCGGGCGCTGACGCATCCGCCCCTATGCGCCGCGGCGTCGCCTTATACGGACGACACCGCGCCGGTGGCCCAGGCAGCGGTGGACCTGCGGCAACAGGGCGCCGACGTGCTGGTGCTGGACTGCATGGGCTTCGTTGAACGCCACCGGGCGGTGGTGGCCGAGGCGTCGGGGCTGCCGGTGATCCTGTCCAATTCCATCATTGCGCGGTTGACGGCGGAGTTGCTGGGGTAGCGGGGAGTGGGGCGGGGTGAGGGGTTTATGGCCGGTACAATGCCTGCCAATTCCAGCACCCAATTCCCAGCACCCATTACAGGATCTTCATGACCAAGCCCGCCGTGTCCGACGCCTTTGATGTCATTGCGAATGCCGATCTGGAAGGCCAGTTGCCCCAGTGCGTCATCGCGGCGCTGCCTCAGGATGACGTGGTGGTGTTTGCGGTGGACGACAGCGTGTCGGACACCGCGGCGTTTTCCGCGCATTACGGCTTTTTGCTGGAAGACTGCGCCAACACGATCCTGGTCCGCTACAAAAAAGAAGGCGCCGAACACCATGCCGCGGTGGTGACCCTGGGGTCGCATCGGGTGGACGTCAACGGCGCGCTCAAGGCCCAGCTTGCCGCGCAACGCCTGTCGTTCGCCAAGCGCGAAGACGCGGTCGCGTTGAGCGGCATGGAGTTTGGCGGCATCACCGCGTTCGGCCTGCCAGAACACTGGCGCGTCATCGTCGACGCCTCCGTCATGGACCGCCCGCGCGTGGTGATGGGCGCAGGGGTACGCCGCGCCAAGCTGCTGCTGGCGCCGCAGGCCTTGCACGCGTTGCCCAATCTTGAAGTGGCGGCGGTGGCTTCGCCGGTGCCTCAGGAGACACCAGATTCGCAGTGACGTGCGGCGGCATGGGTGCCTCTGGCGGAACGTCCTGGAATGAAACCTGAAATACGCATAATGTATATTATGTAAAGTAAAAGATAGACGGAATCCAGGCTTCCCCCCCGCTCGGTCAGCCATAGATCCATTCTTCTCCCGCCGCCAGTTCACAGGACAAGCTTTAAAACGAGCCCGATCACGGCACAAGCCACGATGACCGGGATCACGCCCCGTTTGAACTTGAACAATGCGACCCCGGCGCCTGCCGCGATCAGCGCGACGCCCCAGTCATGAAGCGCAGCTCGGGCCCAAGCAGGCTGTGGCGGTAGCCCCCTACGAACATGCGCGCGGTGGTGTTCTCCGTCGGCATGGAGAGGATCAGGTTGAGCTCAACAGATTCCTTGTCGCCGGTGAGGTTTTCTCTTTCCTATCCCCCCCGGGGGGATATGATGCCGCCATGACAAACCCCGATCCCCACCACCACCACGATGCCGTCGCCAAGCGTCTGAAGCGCGCGGAAGGCCATCTGCGCAGCATCTTGCAAATGATGGAAGCGCACCGCCCCTGCCTGGACCTTGCCCAGCAATTGCACGCCGTCGAGAAAGCCATCTCACAGGCCAAGAAGATCCTGATCCAGGACCACATCGACCATTGCTTGCAAGACGCGGTGGGCGAGCTGGACCCGGACAAGCAGCGCACCATCGACGAATTCAAAGCCATCACCAAGTATTTGTAGGGGCGTTACCCATGCTGTCGTTTTCCGAGCTGATTGCGCAAGGCGCGTCGCACGCCTGGCTGTTCATCCCCAGCGCCATACTGCTCGGCGCCCTGCACGGGCTTGAGCCGGGCCATTCCAAGACCATGATGGCGGCCTTTATCGTCGCGATTCGGGGAACGGTCTGGCAGGCTGTGCTATTGGGCGTCACTGCGACCCTGTCGCATACCCTGATCGTGTGGGGAATCGGCCTGGGTGGCATGTATCTGTGGCGCGGCGTCGCCGCAGAGGCGCTGGAGCCCTACTTCCAGTTGGCCTCGGGCGTGATCATCGTATTGATCGCGGGGTGGATGTTCTGGCGAACCTGGCGAGAGCAACACGCCGCGGACCACGACCCTTCTCATCATGGTCACGAGCACGCCCATCACGACCCTGTGCCGGGCGAACACGCGCACGGCGCAGCGCGACACGAAATCGATACCGGGCATGGTCGCATCGCCCTGGAGGTGTTCGAGGACGGCATACCCCCCCGGTGGCGGCTGACCACGTTGCAAGGCGCTGCCTGGCGGCCGCAAGACGTCGCCGTGACGACAGAGAGAATTGACGGCCGGCGGGAGGCATTCCAGTTCGTGCAAAAAGACGGCTTCATCGAGTCAGCCGCACAGATCCCTGAACCGCACGAGTTCATGGCGCGATTGACATTGACTCACGGTGGTCACGCCCACAGCTATGACATCGCCTTCATCGAGCCCGACGCGCATCGGCATGACCCCATGCACGAAGCGCTGCGCGGACTGGAGGTGGCAGGCGAAGGCTACCAGGACGCCCACGAATTGGCGCACGCCAACGACATCCGCCGGCGGTTTGCGAACCAAAGCGTGACCAACTGGCAGATCGCCTTGTTCGGGCTCACCGGCGGACTCATCCCCTGCCCTGCCGCAATTACCGTGCTGCTGCTCTGCTTGCAGTTGAAGGAGTTCACCCTGGGAGCCGTGCTGGTGCTGAGCTTCTCGATCGGGCTGGCGATCACGCTGGTGACCGTAGGCGCCGTCGCCGCGCTCAGTGTGCGCCACGTAACCCAACGTGCGCCGTGGTTCAGCGCGATGGCCCGTCGGGCGCCTTATCTGTCCAGCGCGTTGATCATTGCGGTGGGCCTGTATGTGGGAGCCCATGGCTGGCTGGGTATTGCCGCGAACTAGCGATCCATGGCGCAACGTGGCCCGATTGCGGACGCCAGCGTCCGCAATGTCGCGCCCGCCAACCCCTTTTTCCGTTCGATCCCGGGAGGCAAACTGCCAGCCGTCGTCACCCCCCCAGGAACTTGCCCATGGCCTCCGTACCTTCCGCCGCCTTCATCGCCGGCCCCCAGCCCACCGTCTTCATCGTCAACGTCATCCATGCCCATCCGGGCAAGCAGGAAGACGCCTTCGCCGCCATCCAGGACGTCGTGCATTACGTCGCACGGACCAAGGCGGGCTTCCTGTGGAGCAACCTGGCCAAGAGCACCGACGGCAAGACGGTGGTCAACATCGAAGCCATTGCCGGCGAAAACAACGTCGACGAGTTCTTTTCCGATCCCGAGTTCCTGGAGAGATTCCGCCGGCTCGATCAGGTGTCGACCAGCGAGTTCCATACTTACCGCGTGGATGATCTGGTGTTGCCCGCGGTGAAGTAGCCCGCTGCCCTGCCCTCCAGGCCTGGCGCCTGCGTTGGAACCAGCTTTGGTCCAACGGATGGGCCAAGAAACGCGGGCGGCGGTCAGGCCGCCTGGCGTTCGCCGCGGCCAAATTCCCGCTCAAGGAATGCCACGGCGTTATCGAGCGCCTCATCGGCTTCGGGCAGTTGCCCCGCAAAGGCCGGCCAGACATGGAACATCCCCGGCCAGACTTCCAGCGTCGTGCGCACGCGCTGCTCGGCCAGTCGTGAAGCCAGCGTCATGCCGCCATCCAGCATCACTTCGTTTTCACCCATCTGTATCAATGTCGGCGATAAACCCTGGACGTCGGCGAAGACGGGAGACGCGTCCGGGTGGGTCGCCAGAGCGTTGCCGAGAAAGGTCCGGGCCAGCAAATCAAGAATGCGCGTGCCAGCGATGGGATCCAGGCCGTCGCGGGTTTTGGCGGAAAGCCCGGCGTGGGTGATGTCCGCCCACGGCGAAATCGCCACGCCGGCCGCCGGCAGCGGAATTCCCGCATTGCGCGACCAGCGCATGATCGTCACGACCAGCGCCCCGCCCGCGGAATCTCCCGCGATAGCGATCTCGTGGCCCTTGTGCCCGGCGTTGAAAAGCGCCCGGTACGCCCGAAAGGTGTCTTCGATAGGGCCAGGAAACGGATGTTCAGGCGCCTGGCGGTAATCGGGCAGATACACGCGAGCGCGCAGGCGCTTCGCCAGGCGCGCCGTCAGCGATTTGTACATGGCCGGCCCGCCATGCACGTAGCCGCCGCCGTGGATATAGAACAGTGTGCGGTTGTCTTGCACGTGCTCGGGCGTGACCAATATCGCCGGCACGCCATCCAGGTCCACGGGCGCGAACGTCACGCCATCGGGCGCAGGCAGCAAGGCTTCCATTCGGCTGACATAGCTGTCGCGCACGGCCGGCCAGGTCAACCCGCCCTCGCCTTGCAGCATTTCCAGTACAGGCTGCGCGGCCGCTTGCCAGGCCGCCAGCAGCGCCAGTTTCTTGTCTGAATGCGTCAATTCAATCTCCATTGAGGAATCAATTACGACAATAGCAACTGTATGTCTTATATTGACGAATTAGATTCCCTAAACCTGCGATCCTCATGCCCTCCGGAAGCGTTGACCTTGCCGATACCAGTGCGTTGCGCACGCTCGTCGCGATTGTGGAAGCGGACTCGTTCAGCGCGGGCGCCAAGCGGGTCGGCCTGACGCGCTCGGCCGCCGGCAAGGCGCTGTCCAGGCTGGAAGACTTGCTCGGGGTACGCCTGTTGCACCGAACGACGCGACGCATCGGACTCACGGTGGATGGCCAGGCGTTCTATGAACGCGTCACGCAGATCCTGGGCGATCTGGAAGACGCCCACGGCGTGGTGATGCGCACCGAACGGCCGCGCGGCGTGTTGCGCATCACCGCCACCGAGGCCTACGGCCGGCAGGTGGTGCTGCCCGTGCTGGGCGAGTTTCTGGAACGCTGGCCGGAACTGACGGCGGAAACGAGCTTCACGGACCGCATGGTCGATCTGGTCGAAGAAGGCTTTGACCTGGGGATCCGCTTTGGCCAGCCGCCCGCGATGTCAGAATTGGTGTCGCGGAATATCTCGATTTCCGTGGCCCGTCTGTGCGCATCGCCCGCCTATCTGCAACGGTTTTCGACACCGGAAACGCTGCAAGCGCTATCGCACCATCGTCATCTTCTCTATGGAACGCAGAAAAGTCCGCACGAATGGCGGCTGCAAAATGGACAAGGCCCAGAGGTCGTGGTGCCCACGCGGCCGGCGATGGTTTTCGACAATGCCAGCGCCCTTCGAGACGCAGTAGTGGCCGGACTCGGGATCACCTGCCTGCCGGACTTCCTCCTGGACCCAGAGGTCGCAAACGGCAACCTTGTCGTGCTGTTCCCCGAATTCGCGTTGCCCGACATTCCGATTTCCGTGGTGTATCCCAGCCGCCGTCATCAGGCGCCCAAGGTGCGCCTGTTCATCGACTTGCTGGTTGAACGCGCCGGCCGATGACGCATTCGCTTCACCACCGGATCCGCACCCCGACGTTGCCCTGCACCATCTCACGCCGTTCGCCGCCCAGATTGAAGGCATACCCCGTGGACGCATAGACGCTGACGCGCTCGCTGGCCTTGACCGACACGCCCAGCGCCAACCGGGCCTGCGTGCCGCCCATCGCCGACGTAGTGGTGGTGTCGTCGTTGAAGCGGACGCTGTCATTGCCGCCCAACGTATGCAGCAGGTCGGCGCGCACGTAAGGCTTCCAGGTCGCGCCGCCCGCCTGATACTCGCCTTGCAGCCGTGCCCCTACCCGCCCGATCACTGCATTCTTGGGTGCGAACGAGACGTCCGACGCCGAATCGCGTACCGCATCGATGCGGGTGTTCTGGTAGATGATCTGGGCCTGCGGCTCGAGGGTCAGGTTGGGCTTGAGCATAATCGGCAGCCCGGCCTCCACCGACGCCGTGAAAGCCTTGCCATCGGTGGACGAGGTATCGCCCGCCACCGAATTGGGTTTAACCTTCAGGTGGCTCCCCATGATGACGGTATCGGTGTACCAGCCGCCGGGCCCCACGTGGGTCCAGTAGCCGCCCAGGCTGTAGGCGTCGATCGCGAGTTTGCCGGCGCGAAAGTCGTTCTGGCCCATTGCAAACCCCCTGACGTCGCCATCGGCGCGGGCGTAGCCCAGGAACACGCCGTAGCGGTCCTGGTGGCCGCTGTCCGTGCTGCGGGCGTAGAGATCCTGTCCGGCCTGCATGCCGAAGATATTGCCGCTGAACGATTGCTGGACCGTGCCGTCGCGCCGCTCGGAGAAATGGTCGCCCCAGGTGCGCGCCCACCCCGCCGGCAAGGGCCCGGCGCCCGTCAGCAGGTCCTGGTTGCCTTGACGCTCATGGAAGGTGCCGATCTGCTGCACCGCCAGCTCGCGCGCCAGCGACGGCACTTCCGTGTAGATCGGCACGCCAGGCCGGTAAGTCAGTACGCTCGGCGGGTCGATCGGCACGCTGTAAGGGTCGATCCCCCGGGGCTGCGGATTCGGGTTGGCCAGTTCGGAACGCAGATACCAGCTCTGCTCAGTGCCGGCCGTGACGCCGCCGCGGAACAGCTGGTAGGAATACGCGCCGGCGTAGACCCCCGCGTTGGTGGCGAAGGCGCCCGGGGTGGTGGTCGCGCCGTTGACCGCCTGCACCACCTGGATGCCATCGCCAGTGGTCTTGGCGCCCAGGCCGCCCTGGTTGGTGATGCGCAGCGTGGTGCTGCCGCTGGCGGCGCCGCCGCTGATGACCACTTTGTCCGACGGTGAATTGTCGGCGCCCAGGTAAGTATTGAGCGCCACCACGCCGGACTGCCCCTGGTAGTTGCCAGTGATGGTCAGCCGGTTGCCCGGCGTTGCGCCCGCCAGGTTGACCACGCCGCTGTTGACCAGATTGCCGGTGATGGCAAAGCCGCCGGCGCCGCCGCCCAGGCCGGGCAGCGCATCGGCCACGGCCAACGTGCCGGCGTTGGTGACATTGCCCGTGACGCTGCCATAGCCGCCGAATGTAGCGCCGGCCTGCACCGTCACGGGACCGCCGCTGTTGAGGGCCGCGCTGGTGTGGCCCGCATCGCCGACGGCCAGCGCACCCGCCGCCACCGTGGTGCCGCCGGTGTAGCCGTTGACGGCGTTGAACACGGTCGTGCCGCTGCCCTGCTGGATCACCTGCCCGCTGCCGTTGATCACGTCAGCCTGGACATAGCGGTCCGAGCGGTTGAAGGCCAACACGCCGTCATTGCTGACGACGCCCATGATATTGCCGCTGGTGCCGCCGTTGCCAACTTGCAGCGTGCCTGCCTTGATGACGGTGACACCGTCCTTGACGACGCTGGCGCTGCCATAGCTGTTGTTGCCCGTCAGGATGGCGGTACCGTCGCCCAGCTTGGTCAGCGAACCGGCGCCGCCGATGTCGCTCGCCAGGGTCAGTGTGGTGCCGGCCGCGGTTTCCACGCCGCCGCCCATGGCGCCCAGCGTGATTGCGCGTGACTGCGTGAGGCTCTGGGTCGTGCGCAGCGTCCCGCCGTTCATGGCCAGCGCGGTCCCGGAAGCGCCCAGTGCCGCGTCGTTGGCGATCTGCAACGTGCCGCCATTGATCTCGGTGCCGCCGGTGTAGGTATTGGCGGCATTCAGGACCAGCGTGCCCAAGTCGGCCTTGACCAGGCGCGACGCCCCGATCAGCACCGTGTCGACGGTCGTGACGTAGGCCACGCCCAGGCTGCTGCCATCACCGACGCGGATCGTGGTGCCGCCGCCAACATCGGGCACCAGTTCGATGGCGCCGCCCGTCAGCAGGTAGCCGTTGCTGGCAAACTGCATACCGCCGCTGCGCACCTGGCCCAGGCTGTTGTCCACGGTGACCGTGCCAGGCGCGGCCATGAAGATGCCGAAGGTCGCATCGGCGTAAGGGGCGTTCGGCACGCCCAGGGAATTGGTCCAGTTGTCGTTGCCGGCCGCGTTCTGCCACGTGCCATTGCCGCCATCAACCGCGCTGTTGTTCTTGCCCGCGCCGGCAGCGCCGTCCCAGAAATTCAGGGTCAGCCCGGCGGTATTGACCAGGTTCACCTGCTTGGGCACGGCGGTCTGAACAGAGAACGACGGCGACGGAATGGCGCCGATGGTCAGGCCGTTGTCGGTAAGGGTGCCGTCATAGCTGATGACGCGATAGACGCCGGGGTCGAAACTGCCGCCCGCTGGCGTGACGACATTGAGCGTGCCGTCCAGCACCAGGTTGCCCTTGACGATGGTCAGGTCGTTGAGCGGGCCGCCCACTGCGCCGGCCTGGCCGAAGCTGTAGGCCAGTGTTGCCGCGCTGTCCACGTTCAGGTCGCCGTTGATCGTCAGCGTGCCCGGCGCGCCGGTCGTGTCGCCGGGTGAGAGCGTACCCGCCACGGAGGTGTTGCCGCCGATGATGCCGGTGCCGCCCAAGGTACCCCCTGCAAGCACAGAGGTATCGCCCGTAGCGGCGCTCTGGTCGCCGTTCACGAACAGCGAGCCCCCCAGCACCGCCGTCATGCCGGTGTAGCTGTTCTTGCCGGTCAGCACCGTCTGTCCGCTGCCCACCTGGGCGAAGACACCCGTGCCCGAGATCACGCCGTTGAGCAGCATCTGGTCGCTGCGGTTGCTGACCAGCAGGCTGTTGTTGACGACATCGCCCGTCAGCGAGCCGCTGGCGCCGCCGTTGCCCAGTTGCAGCACGCCCGACGTAATGGTCGTGCCGCCCGTGTAGGTATTGTTGGCGGTCAGAATGGTGGTGCCGGAGCCGGTCTGATTGACTTTGCCGCTACCGCTGATGAGCCCGCCAAACGTGTAGGAGTCGCTGCGGTTGAACGCCAGCGTGCCGCTGTTGGAGACGTCGCCGGCGATGCTGCCGGACGCCCCGCCCGCACCCAGTTGCAAGGTGCCCGTCGTGATCGTGGTGCCGCCGGTATAGGTGTTGTCGGCGGTCAGCGCCGTCGTGCCGCTGCCAATCTGGTTGACGTTGCCGCCACCGCTGACGAGCCCGCCGAACGTATAGGTGTCGCTACGGTTGAAGACCAGCGCGCCGTTATTGACGACATCGCCGACGATGCTGCCCGTCGCCCCGCCCGCGCCCAGTTGCAAGGTGCCCGCTGTGATCGCGGTGCCGCCGGTATAGGTGTTGTTGGCGGTCAGCACCGTGGCGCCGCTGCCGTTCTGGCTGACCGTGCCGCCACCGCCGATGAGTCCGCCGAACGTATAGGTGTCACTGCGGTTGAAGACCAGCGCGCCGTTGTTGACGACATCGCCGGCGATGCTGCCCGTCGCCCCGCCCGCGCCCAGCTGCAAGGTGCCTGTCGAAATCGTGGTGCCGCCGGTGTAGGTGTTGTTGCCGGTCAGCACCGTGGCCCCACTGCCCTGCTGTACGACGTTGCCAGACCCGCTGACCACGCCCGCGTAGGTGTAGGTGTTGCTGCGATTGAAAGCCAGCGTGCCATTGTTGGTGACATTGCCCAGGATGCTGCCGGTGGCGGACCCGCCCGCGCCCAGCTGCAACGTACCGGCCGTAATGGTGGTGCCGCCGGTATAGCCGTTGTCCCCGGCCAGCGCCAGGGTGCCGGTGCCCAGCTTGCTCAACGCGCCGCCACCATTGATGGCGCTGTTCAGCGTCAACACGTTGGCGCCGGTAACGTCGAAACTGCCCCCGCCCGCGCCGAGCGTGGTGGCGCGCGCCGTGGCGAAGGTGCCGGTGGCGCGCAGCGTGCCGCCATCCAGCGATAGCGCGCCGTTGGCCGCGCCCAGATTGACGTCCTGCGCGATCTGCAGCACGCCGCCATTGATCGCGGTGCCGCCCTGGTAGGTATTGGCGCCGGCGAGCACCAGTGTGCCCAGGTCGGTCTTGACCAGCTTGGCCGCGCCGTCGAGCACCGCCACGATTGACGCCGCGTAGCCCGCGCCATCGGCCGAGCCCGCGCCTACCCGGATGATCGCCTCGTTGGGGCCGCCGCCGGCCACGGGCGCGCCGACGAGCGTCAGCTTGTCGCCGCCACCGGCGTTGCCCAGCAACACATAGCCGTCGGTGGCGAACTGCATGCCTTGCACGTTGATCGGGCCATTGGTGGTGCTGTCCACCAGTACCGTGCCGCTCTGCCCGGTGAAGACCGCGAACGCGCCCTGGCTCCAGGGCGCGTTGACGGCGCCTGCCGCATCGGTCCAGTTGTCGTTGACGCCACCGGGCGCCACCCAGGTGCCCGTGCCGCCATTGACCCGGCCGTTATTCTTGGGACCCGCGTCGCCGTCCCAGTAGTTCAGCGTCAGGCCGTTGGTATTGATCAGGTTGACCTGCTTGTCCACCGAGGTCTGGACGAAGTAGTTGGCCGGGTTGGAACCTGCGGGCAGCGTGCCAAGGGTCAGTCCCGCGGGATTGGACAGCGTGCCGCCGTAGTTGATGATGCGATAGATGCCGGGGTCGAAGCTTCCGCCCGGCGACAGCGAGACATTGAGTTTGCCGCCCAGGCTGACGTTGCCCCCCACGTTGGTCAGGTCATTGAATGGGCCGCCCGCCACGTTGGCCTGGCCGAATCCATAGTTCAGCGATGTGCCGCTGCCCAGCGCCAGGTTGCCTCGGATGGTCAGCGTGCCGGGCGCCGTGCTGTTGTCGCCGGGGGACAAGACGCTGGCGCCGGTCAACGTCACGTCGCCGCCGATCACGCCCTTGCCGCCCAGCGTCGCATTGTTGTTGACGGTGGTGGCGCCGAACGACGCGGTCTGGTCGCCGTTGACGAACAGGCCGCCGGCGTTCACGGTGGTCGCGCCCGTATAGCTGTTCGCGGCGCTGAGCACGGTGGTGCCCGCGCCCTGCTGTGTAACCGTGCCCGTACCGCTGATGACCCCGCCAAAGGCATAATCATTGCCGCGGTTGAAGATCAGGCCGCCGTTGTTGACGACGTTGCCGTTGATGCCGCCGGTGGTCCCGCCGGCGCCAAGCTGCAACGTACCCGCCGAGATCGTGGTGCCCCCGGTATAGGTGTTGTCGGCGGTCAGTATCGTCGTGCCGGACCCGATCTGCGTGACGCCGCCCGCGCCGCTGATCGTGCCGCCGAAGGTATAGGCATTGTTGCGATTGAAGGCCAGCGTGCCGTTGTTGGTGACGTTGCCCAGGATGCCGCCCGTGGCGGAGCCGCCCGCGCCCGTGCCGAGCTGTAGCGTGCCGCTGGAAATGGTGGTGCCACCGGCATACGCCGCATCCCCCGCCAGCGCCAGCGTGCCCGTGCCCAGTAGCGTCAGCGCACCCGCGCCGGTCACGGGGCTGGTCAGTGTCAGCATGGAACCGCCGGCCATGTCGAAGCGCCCGCCTGCCGCGCGCAATTCGGTCGCGCGGCTCGACGTGAAGCTGCTCGTGGCGCGCAGCGTGCCGCCATCCAGCGTCAAGCCGGTACCGGCGGCGCCCAGGTTGTTGTCCTGGCTGACCTGCAGCACGCCGCCGTTGATGGCGGTGCCCCCGGTATAGGTGTTGGCGCCCGACAGCACCAGCGTGCCCAGGTCGGTCTTGACCAACTTGGCCGCACCCGCCAGCGTGGCGGCGATGGTGGCCGTGTAGCCGCCACCCTCGGCCACGCCGTTGCCCACGCGGATCACGGCCTCGTTCGGCCCGCCGCCCGCCACCGGCACGCCCACCAGGGTCAGCGCGTCCAGCACGGTATTGCTTACCAGCGTGTAGCCATCGGCCGCGAACTGCATCCCCTGCGCCAGGATGGTGCCATTGATCGTGCTGTCCACCCTGACGGTATCGCCCTGCCCCATGAACACGGCGAACGCGCTTTGGCTCCAAGGCGCGTTCAGCGCGCCAGTCATGCCGGTCCAGTTGTCGTTGGTGAGCGCGCCATTGGCCGTCCAGATGCCGGGGCCGCCATCGACGGTGCCGTTGTTCTTGTTCAGCGGATTGGCGCCGTCCCAGTAATTCAGCGTGAGGCCATTGGTATTGACCAGGTTGACCTGTTTGTCCACCGAGGTCTGGATGAAATAGTTGCCCGGCGACGGCACGGTGCCCAGGGCCAGCGTGCCGCTGAGCGCCCCGGCGTAGTTGATGACCCGGTAGACCCCGGGGTCGAACGAGCCGCCGGCAGAGGTCTGCACGTTGAGCGTGCCGCCCAACGCGAGGTTGCCGCCCACATTGGTCAAATCGTTGAAAGGCCCGCCCACGACGCCGGCCTGGCCGAACGAATACGCCAGCGTCGATCCGTTCTGCAGGGTCAGGTTGCCGCCGATGTTCAGCGTGCCCGGCGTCGCGCCGACACCGCCCGGCGCAAGCGTGCCGCCGGTCTGCACCGTGATGCTGCCACCCAGCGTACCCGTGCCGCCCAGCGTGGCGCCGCTGCCCACGGTGGCCGCGCCCGTGCCGGTCTGCGTGCCGTTGACATATAGCGCACCGGCCGTCACCGCGGTCGGGCCGGCGTAGCTATTGTTTGCCGTCAAGATGGTGGTGCCCGAGCCGATCTGGCGGATGCCGCCAGCGCCCGCGATCATATTGCCGAAGGTGAAGAGATCGCTGCGGTTGAAGGCCAGTGTGCCGTTGTTGGTAATGGCGGTGGCGCTCGGCAAGTTGCCTGACGCCCCGCCGTTGCCCAGCTGCAGCGTGCCGGCGGCGATCGTCGTGGCCCCGGCCCAGTTGTTGGCGTTGCTGGTCAGCACGACCGTGCCCGCGCCGTCCTTGGTCAAGGCGCCTGCGCCGGTAATGGCTTGCGTGAGCGTGCCGGTCACGCCGGCGTTGGCGCTGAGCGTACCGTTGTTGGCGGTGACGGTCACGCTGCGGCCGGCCGACAGACTGAAGCTGTTGGTGAACGCCAGCGCGCCGCCATCCAGGGTGACGCCGCCGGCACTGCCGCCCAGCGCATTGTCGGCGCCAACCGCCACGGTGCCGCCCTGTATCCGCGTGCCGCCCTGGTAGGTGTTGACGCCCGTGAGCGTCAAGATGCCCGCCGCAATCTTGCTGACGGAGCCGGCGCCGCTGATGGTCCCGGCGTAGGTGCCGTTGTCCGGCTGATTGAAGAGCACCAGGCCGTTATTGGTCACGCTGGGGGGCAGGCTCTGCGCGCGAGCTTCCAGCGTGCCCAACGCATCGACCCGCACCGAGCCATTGAAGCTCGTGTTGTCGCCCGTCAAAGCCAACGTGCCGCCCTGCACTTCCACCGCCAGTGGCGTGCCGCCGCCATTGCCGCCGACCGAGCCGGACAGCGTCCACCTGCCGTCGCCCGTTTTGGTGAGCGACTGGAAGTTGCGGATGGCGCCGGGCAAGGTATCGCTGGAGCCCGCCTCGCCGGCCAGCAACAGGCTGTTGGTGCCGCCGCCGCCATTGAAGCCGCCTGTGATGACGGACCCCGGATACAGCGTGAGCGAATCATTGCCGCTGGCGAACGTCAGGCTGCCATTCACGACGGCGCCGCTGCGATTGATGAAATTGACGTTGCCGCTGCCGCTGTTGCCGATCACGTTGCTGCTGGTGCCGTTGCCGGCCTGGATCGTGCCGTAGTTATCCACGGTGTTGGCCGCGCCCACCGTCCGGTCCTCGAACCAGATGGCGGCCGCGTTGCCGCCGGAGATCACGCCGCGGTTGACGATGGTATTGCCCCCGCCCATGACATTGATGGCCTCGGCGTTCGTCTGCGTGCCCAGCGCCTGGATCTTTCCGCCTTGGGCAATATTCAGCGTGCCGTTGGAGCCAAATTCGACCGTGTTGTTGCCGGTGCTCCACAAACCCGCGCCCGAGGTGGCGAGATTGGAAATCACGGCGCCCGCTCCCACCGTGATCGCGGCGTTGTCCCCCAGGCTGACAGCATTGGCGTTGTTGACCTCCAGCCTGGCATTGGGTTGCAGCGTGACCGATGCGCCGGCCGCCGTCGAAGGGCCCTGCCCGATCGGCGCCGTGGCCGGATTGGGCGCGTTGGTGTTGCAGGTGGTGGCGGACCCCGCCGTGACGCAAGCCGCCTGGGCGCCCGATCCCGGCCAGCCGCCAAACAATGCCGCGCCGACCAACACGGTCAGTTGACGGGGGACGAGCATGAACGACTTCGCTTCTTGCATCGCGTTCTCCACGCCAAGCGGCGGACATTAATTTTTCGAATTAATAATTAACCTCTGACCTAGCGCGGCGATTATTTATGATTTTTCTCCGATTTCCGGCTTTGGCCGATTTCTTTGGATATTCAAAATAATTGCCACAACAAAACTTGAATAAACAATTTGATATTCAAAATAATGATCTGATCAGGCGCCAGATAATTCGGAATACTTGGCAGGACTCACTGCGCAAGCCGATGGCAATAAAAAACGCCCCATCCAGGGGGCGTTTTTTATCGACGGACATCCGTAGGTATTTTCGTGAGACAGCATTTGTTGGGGGAATTTTTTATATACCCACCGCCCCATTGCGATGCGGCGAGCGGGAATCTCCAATCAACGCAGCCGTCACCCATTTCCCGCCGCAACGTTTTCCGCATATCCATAGACGTATAAGCAATCAATTTCTTGATTGTTCGGCCACGTAAACCGGCTCCCTATACTCGACGGCTTTCCGCCAGACCGGCGTGCCAGGGAGACGTTTGCAATGCCCATGACCCAAAAACTCGATGCGCTGCGCGCGTTGCTTGCCGCCAGTGTCGGCCTTGCCCTGGGCGCCCTGGCGCTGCCAGCCCATGCCGATGCTACGCTCGACAAGATCAAGCAGCGCCATCGCGTTGTCGTGGGCGTGGCCCTGTCGGGATTGCCGTTCGGCACTATTGACCCCGTGTCGCGCAAGCCCGTGGGGTATCACGTCGAGCTGGCGCAGTCGGTGGCCAAGCACTTGGGGGTGGACGTTGAAGTCGTGAGCGTCAACGCCAACAACCGGGTGCAGTTCCTGCAGCAAGGCCGGGTGGATCTGCTGATCGCCAACATGCAGTTCACCGAGGAACGCAGCCAGATCCTGACCTATGTACCCACGCCCTACGACCAGATCGGCGGCGCCGGCCTGGTCAGCAAGGCCAGCGGCATCAAGGATTGGTCAGACCTGCGCGGCAAGGCCGCCTGCGTCTCGCAAGGCAGCAACTTCACCAAGCCGCTGATCGAACAGTACGGCGCGCAGGTCAAGGGCTTGAAGGACATCCCGGAATCCACGCTGGCCCTGCGCGGCGGCAATTGCGCGGTGTCGGTGCACGTGGGGCCCACGCTGTACGCCCTGACGCAGCAACCCGAATGGAAGGACTACACGCTGTTGCCCACGCAACTGATCCCCTCGCCGTCGGTGATCTGGGTGCGCCAGGGTGAAACCGACACGCAGCAGGCGCTGGACAAGATCGTGCGCGGCTGGCACCAATCGGGCGAGTTGCTGACCATTTCCGAGCGCAACGGCGTGCCGACCGACGCGCAGCGCAAGCTGCAAGACCAATACAAGGGCAGCTAAGCCGCTGACCCCTGCCAGAAGGAGCCTGCATGACGGGGCTACTGCAACACCTGGTCGACGCGGCCGCCCGCGTCGGCCTGAACTATTCGTTCCTGCTCGATCCCTACGAGCGTGAACCCTTCATTCGCGGGGCCACGGTCACCCTGCAGCTGACGGGCCTGTCCATCCTGTGCGGGCTGCTGCTGGGGGTCGTGTTCGCCGCGATGCTGACGTCCGGGCGTCCGTGGCTGGCGCGCCCGACCCGCTGGTTCGTTGAAGCGGCGCGCAACACCCCCACCCTGGTGCAACTGTATGTCGGCTTTCTGGTGCTGAACATGCTGCTGTCGCAGGCGCTGGGCGCCGACCGCAATCCGTTCACCGCCTTCGCGTGGGTGGTCATCATCGTGTCGTTGCACATCGGCGCTTTTCACGCCGAAGCGCTGCGCGCCGGGATCGAAGCGGTGCCCAAGGTCACGTTGGAGGCGTCCAGCTCGCTGGGTTTCTCGCCGCTGCACACCTTGCTGTATGTGCAGTTGCCATTGGCGCTGCGCTTCGCGCTGCCTTCGATCGTCAACAACCTGATCGAGATGGTGAAGATGACGGCGGTTGCGTCGGCCATCGCCGTGGGCGACATCACCTACGAGTCCATCATGATCTGGACGCAGCGCGACAACGTGTTCGAACTGATGCTGCTGATCCTGGTGTTCTTCAGCGCGCTCACCTTCGGCGTGAACCGCATTGGCCTGTGGCTGGAACAACGACTGAGGATGCCCGGTTATGGCCAATGACTCCCCTGCCGCCTCGCTACGCCCGCCGCGGCAGGCGTGGCTGACCCCGCCCGTCGTGCTGTCGGTCCTGGCGCTGGGCGTTTTGGCGGCGGCCCTGTCGCAGACCGCGTTGCCGCGCGCGCTGGGCCACTTGGCGCATTGGTCGCCGGCGCTGACGGTGGGCATGCTGCTCAATATCCTGGTCAGTGTGGTGGCCATCACGCTGGGCACGCTGCTGGGCCTGGTGGTGGGCGCGCTCAAGTTGTCGCCGCACTGGTTTCTGCGCTGGCCCGCGGCCTTTCATGTGCAGCTGTTCCGCAATGCGCCGAAGCTGGTGCTGATCTACTTCACCAACTATCTGTTTCCGTACGAAATCGTCATTGGCGGCAAGTGGTACGCGTTTCCCGACTGGATCAAGCTGACGATCGGGCTGGCCATGCCCGCCAGCGCCTACGTGGCCGAGATTTTCCGGGGCGCGATCCTGTCGATTCCGGCCGCGCAGTGGGAATCGGCGCGCTCCCTGGCCTTTACGCGCCGCCAGATCTTCCTGCACATCATCCTGCCCCAATGCGCGCGCCGCATGCTGCCGCCCTGGATGAACCTGTATGCCGTCATTGCCATGAGCACCTCGCTGGGCGCATTGGTGGGCGTGCACGAATTGCTGGGCGTCGCCCAGATCGCCAGCGCCACCGTCAACGAGGTGCCGTTCACGGTGCTGATCTACCTGACGGTGCTGGCGGTGTTTTTCGCGTACTGCTACCCCATCGCTCAGTTCACCCGAAAGCTGGAGAAAAAACTTGCCTACCACTGATCCCACCCTAGCCGCCGCGCCCCGGCTGACGTCTGCCCAGGTGCAGGTTGCCCTGAACGATGGCCAGGAAATCGCCTTTCTCGACATCCGCGAAGAAGGCGTCTATGAACGCAACCATATCCTGCGGGCGGCCAGCGCTCCGCTCAGCCGTCTGGAACTGCAGGCTGCCTGCCTGATCCCACGGCTCAGCGTGCGTATCGTCCTGGTTGACCAGCACGAAGAGATCGCCGACCGCGCCGTGGCCGTGTTGCGACACGCCGGCTACACGGACATTGCCGTGCTGGCGGGCGGGCTAGACGGCTGGCTCGCCGCCGGCTATCCGCAATTCAATGGCGTGTACGTGCCCAGCAAGACCTTTGGCGAAATCATCGAACACGAGCTGGATACACCGCACATCAGCGGCGGCGAGCTGGTGGACCTGGTGGCGCGCGGCACCGACCTGGTCATTCTGGATACGCGGACGCCCGAAGAGTACGGCGCGCGCACCATCCCCGGCGCGATCAACGTGCCCGGCGCCGAAATCGTGTATCGCATCGATGCCGTGGCCCCGTCGCCGGACACCCTGGTGGTGGTGGCCTGCGGCGGCCGCACTCGCAGCATCCTGGGCGCGCAATCGCTCATCAACGCGGGCGTACCGCATCGCGTGGTGTCGCTGGCCAACGGCGCCCAAGGCTGGCTGCGTGACGGCCGCGAACTGGAACTCGGCGCCCGTCGCCGCGCCGCGCAACCGAGTGCCGCCCAGCAAGCCCTGGCCCGAGTCCGCGCCGATGCGGCGGCTCGCCATATCGGCGTGCGCCGCATCGGCGCCGCCGAGCTGGCGCGCTTCGAGGCCGAGCGCGAAAACCGTTCGCTGTACCTGTTTGACGTACGCCCCGAAGCCGAATACGAAACCGGCCACCGCCCGGGCTGGCGGAACGCGCCAGGCGGCCAGTTGGTGCAAGCCACCGACAGCTACATTGGTACGCTAGGCGCCCGCGTGGTGCTGCACGACGTGCAAGGCGTGCGCGCCCTGATGACGGCGTACTGGTTGCAGCAATTGGGCGGCTACGACGTTTATCTGCTGGAAGACGACCGCGCCGTGGCGCTGGAAGCCGGCGCCGAGCGTCTGTCCGTGCCCGCCCTGGCCTACCCTGCCGCCCCGTGGCTGGAAGCCGACGCGCTGCATGCCCGTCAACAAGCCGGCGACGTGGCGGTGTTCGACATCGACAACAGCCTGGCCTTTCGCAAGCGCCATGTCCCGGGCGCCTGGTTCACCACCCGGGTGGCGCTGCCTGATCATCTGGCCCACGCAGGCGATGCCGCGGCCGTCGTCATCACGTCCAGCGACGGCGTGCTGGCGTCGTTGGCCGCCGCCGAGCTGCGCGCAACCACGGGCCGCGATGTTTACTGGCTGCTGGGTGGCACCGCCGCCTGGGGCAAGGCAGGCTATGCATTCGAGAGCGGCGGTGAACGCGTGCTGTCGGGCGAAGACGATATCCGCCACGGCCCGTGGGCGTTCGATGGTGCGCGCCAGCGGCAGGAAATCGATGCCTACCTGAGCTGGGAGATCGACCTGGTGCGCCGTTTCGAGGCGGATGGCGACGGCCGCATCCAGGTCGCCGCGATTCCGCCCCGGCTCACCGAGGCGGCTGGCGCCTAAGCCGCCTTCTGGACGAAGGCGGCGTACAGGTCCGGGGAGAACTCCTCGGCCGGCCGACCTTCCGCGCGGGCCCAGTGGGCCTCGGCGTCGCCGACGTACAGATCCCGGACCAGGGCCCGCGCCAGATTGGGAATGCATTCGCCCATGCAGGGCACATCGCCCACCGGGCGGCCGAAGCTGACCGAGGCGGCCGCGGAATACACATGGATATTGCGCAGGAACGGCGCCTGGCCCGGGTGCTTTTCCTGGAGCTCGTAGGCGGCTCCCAGGTACGGCGCCCGCGCGAGTTCCGCATCATTCAGACCCGCCGGCGCGGGATAGCGATCGCCCCAGTTGGCGACGTGCGCGGCGATGGCAGCCAGTTCCGGTTGCGCAGCGGCGTCGGCCAGATACCCGGTGCCGGCGATGATGTGGTCGTAACGGGCATCCTGGCCGCGGTTGAGCAAGCGGATTTCGCCGCCCTCTTCCCGCAGGTTCTCCCAACGCGCGTCCAGAAAAATCCCAAACCCCGATTGATAGGCGAGGCGCAAGAGCGCGTCGCGCGGCGGCGTCGTGCCGCTGCGCCGCGCGATCACATTCATCTTCCAGCGCACGGCGTCGGGCAAAGTCGAGAAATTCTGCACGGCGCCGGCATAGCCGCGCAGGCGCGGCGTGGCCAGGTTGGCGATGGCCGGACGGCGCGAGTACAGATGCACGTGGGTAGCGCCCTGCTCCAGCGCCGTCGCGGCCGCATCGAATGCGGACGCCGCGGCGCCCAGCACAGCGACGCGCTGGCCCTTGAAACGCGCGTAGTCCTGCACTTCTCTGGTATGGCTGTAGCGCGTGGCCGGCAGGCTGTCGCGCAGCACGGCGGGAATATGCGCGCCGCCAAAGCCCACCACGCCGGTGTTCAGAACGACCTTGCGCACCGTTTCAACCGTTTCTTTACCGTCGACACGCAACCGCAGGCGCAGGCAATCGCCCTGCGGCTCGATGCCAACAAGTGCCGTGGCGTAGCGCACGGGGACATCCGTGATCTCGCGGAACCAGTCCAGGTAGTCGGCCCAGTCCGGCCGGGCAATGAAGCCGATGGCGTCATACGCCTCCTGGCCATGGCGCGCTTCGTACCAATGGCGAAAGCTCAGCTCGGCGACGCCCAGTTCGGGACCGACCAGCGTCTTGGGGGTGCGCAGCACGTTCATGCGGGCAGGCGCCCGCCAGACCCCGGCACGTTCCGGCGTGGCGGCATCGATCACCGTGACGCGGTGTACGCCCAGGCGCCGCAGGGCGAACGCCAGCGCCACGCCATTCTGGCCGGCGCCGATGATGGCCACGTCATGGTCCACGCCGTCCTGGGCCTCGACCCATTCCGGGGGCACGGGGCCCAGCCATTGCAACGCACGCAGGGCCTGCGCATCACGCAGGGGATCGACTCGTCGGGAAGTGGAGTTCATGTCGTGGATGCCTCCTGGCGCATCCGCATTGCAGTCGGCGACCGCGCAAACCTGCGCGTCCTTTTTGCCGCGCAGTGCCACAGCTGGGGGTGAATCGGGCGCATGGTAGCAAACAAAGTTCCGCGGGTTTTGTCTATGTATATGCCTATAAATTCAGGCCTTTAAGTCATGTGGAATGGGCGCGAGGGACGGCGCTTGAAGGGCTTGCCCGAGCCACTTCCTGCGACGGGATTTGCAGCAATGAGTCAGACAGGCATCAGCCCGTCGAACCTGTTCTCGGGCGCCGCCGACGCGTCAGCGGGCTGGCATCGTCAGCGTTCTCGCGTCTTCGTCCACGATAGGCCGGGCTATCATTCGGCGCAGAACGGCAGCATGTCTGACTGCCGGCCAAGGAGAACGGATTTGCCCGGCTGGGAAGAGGTGTTGCGCAACACGCATTGGGGCCATCTTTTTCATGCGTACGGCGTGGCGGAAGATACGCCGGGTTACTTGCGCAATCTGGTCAGCGACCTGGCGGCGCATCGCCAGGCGGCGCTGACGCACCTGGATAGCGCCGTCCTGCATCAAGGGACGATATTTCCCGTCACACCCGCGGCCGTGCGGGTGCTTGCCGGACTGCTGCACGAACCGGCGCTGCGCAGGCCCTTGGACAAGAACACCCCAACGGTTACCGCGGTGATCGCATTCCTGGGCAATGTCGGCGCCAGTGTGAACGAGGTTGAGCTGCCCGACCCGGCGCCCGAACCCAGCGAGGCGGAACTGGACGAGCTGATTCTCCACCTTCGTGATGACGAGGACGGCGAGGACGATCTGGGCTGGGGGTCGCCGCTGATCACCACGCTGATGTGCCAGGCCGTGCTTGCGCTACGCGCGATGACGTCCGATGTAGTCGATGCCCTGGCGCCGTTTGTGGCGGACGACGTGTTCGCGGTTCGCGAAGCTGCGATCAACGCAGCCGCGCAATGGGGGGCTGTTGCGCCGACCGGCGCGAGCGCCCAAGCCCTTGCCCAGATCTTGCGGCAACGCTTGGACGGCGTGCTGAATCGGGACGAACGAGCGGCGCTGGTCCTGGCCCTGGGCCAGCTGGGGGGTGATGTGTCGGGCTGGCTTGAAGACCAGGACGAGGCGATTCGCGCCTGTGCGGCGCTGTTTGTCGCTGACGCCCGCGCCACGTCCGTCTTGATCGCGGCCTTGACGCATCCCGCCCAGGTGAACGCCTGGTTCGAGCAGCGACCCGCCTTCTTCCCGATGCACGCCCGCTTCACCTTGCTCGGAGAATTGATCGGCCGGAACGTGACGCTGGCGCAGCTTCTTCCTGCCGCCTTGGCGCTGATCGCCCTATCCAAAGGCGGCTTGATGGCCAACAGCGAATGGGGCCCCATTCTTGTCGTGGCCTTTCCCGCTGAGGCCGCAGCCTTCAAACCGGGCAAACGCCCGCCGTTGCCGGCTCGCCTGACCCACGATCAACACGCCATCCTGCAAGCGCTGGCCGCCAATCCAGACGTGTGGGATGCGCGCGATGGCAACGCCAACCTGGCTCGAATGAAGGTCGGACTGCCCGACACCCGCGAAGCCGTGGCGGCTTACCTGGCCCGCACGCCCATCCTTTAAGGCAAGCTGCCTCCCGGGGCAAGCTGTCACTCGGGGCAAGCTGTCACCCGGAGCAAGCTATCGCCTCGGACAAGCCGTCGTCGCAGGACATTCCCGCCGCGCCGCGGCCGGACGCCGCACCTCCCTTAATCAACCAGCAACTTCACCGATTGCGGGTTGTAGTTGCCGTAGGCCCCGCCGCAGACAGCGTACGCCTTGGCCTGTTGCGGCACGCCGGTGGTCCGGACGGCCAAATCGCCGCGCACGCGGATGACCCGGAAACGTTCGGCGGCAACCGTGCCGTCCGGCAGGAAATACAGACGCACGCGCAGCAGCGCTTTATCGGAGTCTGACTTGCCGGCTTGGCTGAACGCTGGCACGACCGCCTTCGCCTCGTGCCATTGCTGCGGATCTTCCGCCGTCTGCCAGCGCAGGGTTACCGGTTGCTCCAGGTTCAATAGCGCCGGGGTACCGCCCCGGGGTGGATCGCAGGGCTTGCCGGCCGCGCTGCGCACCGCATAGTCCAGGTCTTGCGTCTGGCCGTTGATCTCCAGCCGCGCGATGGTCTGGGGCGTGTAGTTTTCCACGCTGAAGATCGCCAGCCCGGGGATTCGGGCCGATGTCATCGTGTCTTCGGTGCTGCCGGCAAAGCGCGCCAGGCCCGGCGCGACCTCGACGTGGTCGGCGTAGTGGAAATACTGGTGCACCAACAACGCGGCTTCGCCGTAGGCGTAGACCGACACCAATGTGGCAATGTCGGGGTATGGCAGGCGCTGTAGCGGCAAGGACGTGCTGGTCGGTGTGCCCTCGAAGTTGAAGTACGTATAGCGCGTGGCGCTTTCCTTCAGGCGGCTGCCCTCGTAGGGAAACGTGCCGGCGGCCACGGCGTCGGCGCTGGGATAGCGCGCAAAGCTTGAGAAATCAAGCTTGGCGGCCGAGGCCGGCTCCAGGGATTGCGACCCGCCGGACGACGAGGATGCCTCGCGAAAGTCCAGCCCGATGGGGTGGCCGCTTAGATTGACGTGCGTCTCGGCAATCGCCGGGTTCACCTTGCGAAAGCTGTCGTCCCGACTTTGCCGGAGGGATTCATTGACCGGCACGATCATCACGGCCAGCAGCGTTGGCACGAACAGCAAGGCATGGATGTGGCCCGGGACCTGCCCCCGGTCTCGCACCAGGTAGGCGATCCAGGTCAGCACCAGCACGATGGCCACCGGGCCGCCGAACATGACGGCGTAGCTCAACAGGGCCAGCATGCCCCAGCCCAGGTTGTCGGTGGTGACGGCGACCAGGCCCAGGAAAGCCAAAAAGCCGGCCAGCGCGAAGGAAACAATGATCCCGAACAGATAGCTTTTGGTCTTCAAGCGAAAAGGCCCTCGGCGGTTGTTGACACCCGATGGTACAGAGAAATGCCGCTAGCGCTTGCCGGTCGGCGCCGGCGGGATGCGGTCCTTGGCGGGCTCGTTCGCCGCCGCGGCGTCGATGGGCGCCGCATCGCGCGCGGCGCGGTCGGCTCTTTCCGCTTCTTTTTCTTCCTGGTAACGCCCCACCGCCTGCATCAGCAATTCGATCTGTCGATCCTTGGTCTGCAATTGCGCGAGCTGCTCCTGGGTTCGTGCGGCCAGGTCATCGCTGCGTTGTTGCAGGCTGGCCTGGACGGCCACGTGCCCGTCCCGGGCGGCTTGCAGCTCGGCGGCCAGGTGCTGGACCTTTACCTGCGTGTCGGCAACATCACGCGCCAATTTTTCTCGCTCGGATTGCAGCTCGCCAATCCGTTCGGCTTGGGCCGCAGCCTCCCGCGTCCCAGCCTTGCGCTGCTGGTCCAGGCTTTCCTGGGCTTTCTTCAACAGTTGGCGCTGCGCGTCCAGGTCGCCCAACCAACGCCGTTCGTGGGTGGCGTGGCGTTCCTGCGTGGCGGCCAGGGCGGCCTGGTGCTCGGCCAGGGCTTGGCGCAGCGCTTGCTGGGCATCGCGTTCGTTGTTTTGACACTGCTCGAGCTTGCCGCGCAAGGCGTCGGTGATGCGGACGCTTTCGCGCAGTTGGGCTTCCAGGGCGCGGGCCCGGTCTTCGGCGGCGGCGGCCTGGGCGCGAGCGGCGCGGATGCCGTCCTCAAGGTCTGCTTCGCGCAGGTCCAGGCGCGCCTTTTCGTGGGCAAAGGCTTCTTGTTCGGTGCGCAGCGCTTCTTGGGCCTGCGCCAGCGCCTCGCGTTCAACCGCGACGCCCGCGGCCCATTCGGTGCGGGCGGCTTCCAGCGCGTTGTCCCATAGCTGATTGGCCAGGCGCGCCACGGGTTCGGGCAGGCCACTGCCCTGCCCTGGCGTGTCCAGGCGTTCGCTCAAGCCTCGAAACCAGGCCTTCAGGTGCGGGCCGACGGTATTGGGCGAGCCGCGCCCCAGGTGCAGGCGGATGCGCTCGATCGTGGGCTGTTCGCCCGCCTTGAGCAGCGCGTCGGCGGCTGCCCAGACGTCAGGTTCCTGGATTCCGATGGCCATGCTGTTCCTTGCATCCTCTTGAGCGCCCTGCCTGCCACGCCCAGCTCGTGTTCTTTATAATAAGCGCGGATAATTGAAGTTTATCCGCGCTTGTTCACTGTTTATGTATTACATAGTACAGCATACATATGAATAACTACAACAATAAGCAAAACCCGCCCGATTCCCCGCCGGAAAGCGAAGCGGGCGCATTGCAACGAACGCCAGGGCGCGCACTGCCTCGCGCTGCGGCCGGCGACCCTGCCATCGCCCCTGCCGCCGCCACAATCGTCGGCCGAGCCGCCAACGCCCTCGCCGACCCGGTGGCCGACGCGCTGCACGACCTGGGCGACAGCGCCAGTTCCGTGCAGTCCCTGTTGCGGGAAGGCAGCTCGGACAACACCCTCGCCTCGTATCGCAGCGCCATCCGCTATTGGGGCGCCTGGCACGACCTGCGCTATGGCCATGCGCTGCAGTTGCCGGTACCGGTCAAGGTGATCCTGCAGTTCATCGCCGACCACGTCGAACACGCCACCGACACCGGCATGGCCCATGACCTGCCGGCCAGCGTCGATGAAGCGCTGGTCGCCGCCCGCGTCAAACGCACGCTGGGTCCATTCAAGCTGGCCACCGTGCAACACCGCCTGGCGGTGCTGTCGGAAGCCCACGAAACCCAGGGCCTGCCCAACCCCTGCCATAGCCGCGCCGTGCAACTGCTGATGTCGCGCACCCGCCGCGCCTACGCCCGGCGCGGCGTGCGTCCGGCGCGCAAGGACGCCCTGACCCGCGAACCGCTGGAGCAGATCCTGGCCACCTGCGACGACACGCTGATCGGCAAACGCGACCGTGCCCTGCTGCTGTTTGCCTGGGCCAGCGGCGGCCGGCGCCGCTCCGAAGTCGTGCGGGCAACGCTGGAGAACACGCGCCGCACGCCGGAAGGCTTCTTATATGTATTGGCGCATTCCAAGACCAACCAGGAAGGCGCCGACCGGCCCGATATGTATAAGCCCATCGTCGGACGCGCCGCGGCGGCGCTGGATGCGTGGTTGCAGGCGGCCGGTATTACCCAGGGTGCGCTGTTCCGGCGTGTGCGGCGGGGCGGCGTGGTCGGTGGCGCCTTGGGCGCCGAGGCCGTGCGCCGCATGGTGAAGGAGCGCGCGGCACAGGCGGGGCTGGACGGCGACTACGCCGCGCATAGCCTGCGATCGGGGTTCGTGACCGAAGCCGGCCGCCAGGGCGTGGCGCTGGGGGAAATCATGGCGATGACGGGACACGCCAGCGTCGTCAGTGTCGTCGCCTACCATCGGGCCGGCGCCGCCCTGTCGGCGCGGGGCGGACGCCTGCTTGAAGAACCCGAGGCCGCGCCGGGCGCTGCGCCCGCGCCGCCTGCGCGCTAGGCGGCTGCAATGGACCGGTTGTAGAAGACCCGCGGCCCTGGGCGGTGGTACTTGGGGCTTAACCAGGGGCCGCGCCAGGACTGCACCAGCGACCACACATGCAGCCACCGAAGTGGCTACCGAAGTGGCTACTAAAGCTGCTACCTAAGCGGCTGCCTAAGCAGCTCCAGCCAGTTTCGCAAGACGCCATGCAAGGCGTCCGGCGCTTCCAGCGGCACGAAATGGCCGACGTTCGGCAGGCTCACCCAGCGCGCCTGCCGTAGCCGGTCGTGTATCTCGCGCTGGCGGTCTTCGGGGTTGATCACGTCTTCGGCGCCGCTGACGATCAGCGCCGGACCGCGCCACGCCGACAGGCGCGCCAGACTGTCGGCGCGCGTCGCCGCAATGGCGGCCTGGCGCCGCAAGACGTCGATGCCCTGCCGGTCCGCCATCTCCGCGATCACGTCCTGCAGCGCGCCATCCGACCGCCTGCCCGCCGCCACGTACGCCGGCCACAGGTATTGACGGATGGCGGCGCCCGGCCCGAACTGGGCGGCCATGTCGGCAGTCTCCTGGCGCGCTTGTGCGCCGGCGGGGGTGTCGGCCCGGGCATTGGACGCGACCAACGCCAAGCCGGCCAGGCGCTGCGGCGCCAGCGTGGCCACTTCCAGCGCCACGAACCCGCCCAGCGAAAAGCCCACCGGAATCAGTACGCCGGGGTAACGGTCGAGCAGATCGGCCGCCGCCGCGCGCGCGGATTCATGATGCCCGTAATCCACGACCTGGACGCGGCCGCCCAGCGGCGGCGCCAGCGCCAGCAACGGGGCCCACAGCGCGGCGTCGCACAGCGTGCCGCCGATCAGCAGCAATGTGGGCGTCATCGTCAGAACCGCGTGTCGCCCACGCCCACCGCGGTATCCGGCAGCAGGCTGCGGCGCGCCAGGTAGCCGTCGGGGTCCAGCGCCACGTCCTGCACGGCCGCCGCGTCACGCGTCTCGGCCGGCCATTCGATGCGTTTGCGCTCATCGCCCGCGCACACCGAAATCACCGTGGCGGGCTGGCCGCCCGCGTGACGCAGTTCACGCCACACGCCGGCCGGCACGGAATAGACGGCCTGCTCGCGCAGCGGCACGACGACCTCCTGGCCCGGGCCGTTAAGCACCAGTTCGGCTTCGCCCTGCATGACGATCAACACCTGCTTTTGGCGCAGGCGCAGCCGGCCGGTGGTGCCGGCGGGCGCCAGCCGCAGCCAATCGACCGAGAACCCGTGCGGGTTGGCGATGGGCGCGGCCTGGGTGCGATCTTCGCTCATGCCGTGGCCGATCACCGGGGCGAGTTCGCAGGCGCGGGCGCCCAGCAGCGCATTGGCGGACCAATCCCGATCTTGGGCAGTGACGGCGCGGCGGCGCATCTGTGCGGGCGTATAGCGCGGCAGCGCGGCCAGTTGCGCCCCGGTCAAGGGGCGGATGAGTTCCGCCGCCGGAGGTTGGCCGGGCGCGCCTTGTAGCAAGGTGTTGTCGCGGCCCAGGTACAAATCATGGCCGGCGGCGGCAGTCAGCACGTCCGGATGCCAGATGATGCCGCCCGTGTCGTCGCCGCCCAAGGCGGTGAAGATCCAGCCGTGCTCCTGACCGATATTGGAGAAGCCGCGAAAGATCCACGTCGGGATGCTGAGCACGTCGCCGGGGCCGCCTTCCAGTTCACCGGCGCCCTCGCCCGAGCCCCAGCGAAACTTCCAATGGCCGGAATGGACGAAGAACACCTCGGCGCTGAAGTGCAGGTGCAGGTTGTTGGTCACGCCCGCCGGCATCGCGGCAGCGCCGATATTGAAGCCGTGCGGCTCGCGCAGGTTCACGACCTGTTCGTCCGACTGGGTCACGCCCGGGCCGATCATGGAGTAGTTCTCCTTCAGGTCGGAACCGGGCAGCTTGCAATCGATAAAGGCCAGCCGGCAGGCCACCATATCCTCGCGGGCGATGGCGCGGGCCCGCGCGGCGGCGGGATCCAGAACGACGTCGTTCATTGCTTGACTCCTGTAGCGGCGCCCATCAGCGCCAGAAAGGGAAAATGCGAAAAGATTGCCGGGGGTTGGACCGCGGCGCATTCGAATGCATAATCAGGCGGAAAAAACCGCGACCCGCATCCATGCCGACCTCCGCCCGATCCCGCCCCGCCCGCGCCACCTCGTACGACGTGGCCCAGGCGGCCGGCGTTGCCCAGTCCACCGTCTCGCGCTGTTTTCAGCCGGGCAGCCATATTTCGGATGACACGCGCGAACACGTGCTGGCCGTCGCGGCCGGCCTGGGCTACGCGCCCAATGCGCTGGCCCGTTCGCTGATCACGCGGCGTTCGCATGCGGTGGGGGTGCTGATCACGCGCTACACCTTGCGCAGCGCGCCTGCCTTGCTCTATTCGCTGGGCGATGCACTGATGCGCGCCGGCCAGCACATGATTCTGCTGGCCGTGGACGACGACGCCTCGGTCAAGCCGGTGCTGCTGGGCCTGCGGGGCTATCCGCTGGATGGCCTGATCGCCTGCGCCACCCTGGACGCGGCCGATGTGCAGGTTTTCACCGACCAGGGCGTGCCGGTGCTGTTTTTCAACCGCAGCCCGGGCGACATCGAGGCGGACGAGGTGTCCACCGACCATGCGGCCGGCGCGCAGGCATTGGCCCGAGGCCTGTTGGCCGCGGGCCGCCAACGCTTTCTGTGCCTGGGCGGGCCGCCGTCGGCGCCAGTGGGCCGGCAACGGATCGACGGCTTCCAGGCCGGCTTGCGCGCGGCCGGCCTGCCCAAGGCGGCCGTACTGGACGGCGGCTTTTCCTATGACCAGGCACACGCAGCCTTTCTGCGCGCGGTGGCCCAAGGCCCGCGCCCCGACGCCGTGTTCTGCGCCAATGACCAGATGGCCCTGGGCGTCATTGACGCCTGCCGCCACACACTGGGCTGGCGCATTCCCGAAGACGTCATGGTGGCTGGCTTTGACGACGTGCCCGAAGGCGCCCGGGCGCCGTATGGCTTGACGACGGTACGCCAGCCCATCGACGCCATGGCGCGCGAGGCCGTGGAATTGCTGCGGCAGCGCCGCGCCAAGCCCGACCGGCGTGCACACCGCCAGCGCCTGGCGGGCGAAATCATCATGCGCGGATCGGCCACCTGGCCGGGGTAAGCGTGCGGCCATGATTCAGCGGGGCAGCCGCGCTTCAGTGGCGGCATCGAACAGGTGGCAGTGTTCGCGCGGCAGTTTCAGGCCGGTGCGCTCGCCGATGGCGTAGCGCAGGTGCCGGTCGCCGCGCACGCAGATGCGCGAGCCACCCACATCCAGTGTCACCAACACGGCGTCACCCGTCAGCTCGAACATATAGACCACGCCGTCCAGATCGCCCTCGCCCGCTGCGGTCAGCGCCAGGTCTTCGGGGCGCACGCCCAGCACCAGGGCCGCGCCCTGCGGACCGGCAAAGCCGGCGAGCCGGTGGCCTTCGACCTCCAGCCCAGCGTCGGTCATGCGCGCCGGCAGCAGATTCATCGACGGCGAGCCAACGAAGCCCGCCACGAACAGATTGGCCGGCCGGTCATAGACGTCACTGGGCGTGCCGACCTGCTGGATCAGGCCGCCGCGCATCACGACCACGCGGTCGGCCAGGGTCATGGCCTCGATCTGGTCATGGGTGACGTAGATGGTGGTCACGCGCAGTTCGCATTGCAAACGGCGGATTTCAGCGCGCATGCTGACGCGCAGCTTGGCATCCAGGTTGGACAGCGGCTCGTCCATCAGGAACACCTGCGGGCGGCGCACGATGGCGCGGGCCAGGGCCACGCGCTGGCGCTGGCCTCCGGACAGGTCGCGCGGCCGGCGGTCCAGCAGGTGCGCCAGCTCGACCTTTTCGGCCACGGCACGGGCCCGTTCGCGCCGTTCGGCTGCGGCCACGCCGCGCACTTTCAGCGGATAGGCGATGTTCTCGCCCACCGTCATGTGCGGGTATAGGCCGTAGTTCTGGAACACCATCGCCACGTCGCGGTCCTTGGGCAAGGCGTCGGTGACGTCCTGCCCGCCGATCCAGATTTCGCCCGCGCTGGGCGCCTCCAGCCCGGCCACCATGCGCATGGTGGTGGTCTTGCCGCAGCCCGAGGGCCCCAGGAAGACGACGAACTCGCCGTCGGCAATCTCCAGCGACTGGCGAGCGACCCCGACCACCCCGCCCCAGCGTTTTTCGATATCGATCAGTTTTACGGAAGCCATTTTCTTTTCCTCAGCGAATCGCGCCTGCGACCAGGCCTTTGACGAAGTAGCGCTGCACGAAGCGCGAGATAAGCAGCATGGGCGCGATGATGAACAGGCCCATGCTGGCCATGATTTCCCAGGCATCGCCCTGCTCGGTGCGGGCGCTCATCAGCGCCACGGGCAAGGTCACCGCGTGGTCGCGCGTCAGCACCAGCGCGTAGAAGAACTCGTTCCACGACACCACGAAGGAGAAGATCGCGGCGGTGGCGATGCCGGGCAGCGCCACCGGCACTACCACTTCCCACAGCGCTCGCAGCCGCGAGGCGCCGTCGATCTGGGCGGCTTCTTCCATGTCGGGCGGCAAGGCATCGAAGAAGGCCTTGATCATCCAGGTGGCGTACGGCACCACGAACGACAGGTTGGCCACCATCAACGCCCAGGGCGTATCCAGCAACCCCAGGTTGCGGAACACGACGAACAGCGGAATGACGATGATGACCGGCGGCAGGAATTGCGTGGCCAGCAGCAACAACGGTCCCAACTGCCCGCCCGGGAAGCGAAAGCGCGAAAAGGCGTAGGCCGCCAGCGTCGCCACGGGAATTGCCATCAGCAAGGTGCCCGCGGTGACGAAGACGCTGTTGAACAGCCGTTCGCCTAATAGATAAGGCGAGCCTAAGGCGGCCACGATGCTGTCCAGCGTCGGGCGGAACCACAGCGCCAGGCTGTAGACGTCCAGCCGGGGCTTGAAGGCGGTGGCGACGATCCAGGCGACAGGCGCGAACCAGATCAGCGTGACCAGGCAGATGGCCAGGCGCCGCGCCAGGCCGCGCTGGCGCCGGCGGCGCGCGGTGGCGGCGGGATTCAGGGTTACGGTCTGCGTCATGATGGGCGTCCCATGGCAAAGCGGGAATAGACCAGCGCCAGGCCCATCATCACGACGGCCAGCAGCCAGGCCATGGCCGAGGCGTAGCCGATGTCGTAGAAGCGGAAGGCGGTGGTGTAGATGGCGTGGGGCAGCGTATCGGTGGCCGCGCCCGGGCCGCCGGCCGTCATCGTCACGACCTGGTCCAGCGCCTTGAGCGAAAAGATGGTCTTGAGCAGGATGGCGATGGTCAGCACCGGGCGCAGTTGCGGCAGCACGATTTCGAAGAACAAGCGGCCGCGCCCGGCGCCGTCGACCTGGGCGGCGTCCAGCGTGTCCTGCGGCAGCGCGGCCAGCGCGCCGATGAAGGTCAGCATGAAATACGGCGCCCAATGCCAGACGTCGACCAGGATCAGCGCCACCATCGCCAGCACCGGATCGGCCAGCACGGGCGCCCCGCTCCAGCCCGGCACCACGGCCTTGAGCAACGCGTCCACCACGCCAAATTCCGGATTCAGCATGAAGCGCCAAGAAATCCCGATCAGCGCGGGCGACATGGCGAACGGAATCACCAGCAGCGTGCGCGCATTGACCTGCAGCCGCCCGTCTCCAGCCAGCAGCACCGCCAGGCCCAGCGCCACGGCCATGGTCAACACCACAGAGGGCACGGTGAATACCAGCGTGACCCAGGCGCTTTCCAGAAATACCGGGTCGTGCCACAGCAGGTCGACATAGTTCAGCCACCCCACATAGCCTTCCGGCGAGGCCGAGCGCCCCAGGTTCCAGTCGTGCAGCGAATACCACAGCGACTGGCACAGCGGATACAGCAAGGTCGCGGCGCAAATGCCCAATGCCGGCGCCAGCAACGCGTACTTCAGCGTGCGATCTTTCATCTGCCTACCCCCGTCCGCGTGCGCCGGCACGGCGGGTCATACGGGCCACCTGGGCGGCCGCGTCGTCCAGCGCCGTCTGCACCGGCTTGCCGCTAGACACGATCTCGGAGATGGCCGCTTCCAGCGCGGTGGCGATCTGCGGCCAGTTGGCCAACTGCGGCACGGTGCGGGCGCCGTCCAGGCTCTTGAGCGCGGCGCGGTGCAGGCCGTGGTTGACCTGATTGACTTCGTCATCCAGGTAAGTCGCCGTGTGGGTGGCGACGATGTCGGCGCTTTGCGGGTCGCTCTTGTCGCAGACAATGGCCTTTTCCAGGGCCGGGTTGGAGACCCACTTCAGGAATTCCCAGGCGGCATCCTGCTGGCGCGACTGCTTGGCAATGCCAAAGGGCATGACGATGGCCACGGTCGGCGACTGCGGCGATCCCACGCGCAACATGGGGGCAAAACCCACCTGCTCGGGCTTCAGGCGCGAACGTTCGCCCGTCAGCACTGAATACGTCCACCACCACACCATCAAGGTCGCGCCGTTGCCCTGCGCCATGGCGTTGACCATGTCGTACTCGTTGAACTGGCTGGACCCCGGATTGGCGATACGGTGCTTGAGCAGCACATCCACATAGGCCTGCGTGGCCTGTACGCCCGCCGGCTGGTTAAAGCGCGGCTTGCCGTCGGCGTCGAGCACGTCGGCGCCATGGCCCCACAGACAGTTCAGCCAAACCCACAGATTCTGGAAGCCGCTGCCTTTGACATAGTCCATCACCACGCCGGGCACGCCACTGGCCGATTGCACCGCCGTCGCCGCGGTCAGCATCTCGTCCCAGGTGGCGGGCGGCGCGACGCCAGCCTTGTCGTACAGGTCGCGGCGATAGAACAGTAGTTGGGGATGGGCGCGCACCGGCAGCCCATAGGTGGCGCCGCTGTATTGGCAGGCCTTGCGGTAGACCTCGGGGTAGCGCGCCAGGTCCACCGCGCCGTCGCCCAGCCGTGACTCCAGCGGACTCAGGTAGCCGGACAGCGATGCCAGCCAACTGTCCTGATAGGCCATCAGGTCATAGGCGGTGCCCCCGCCCACGGCCTCCGTTGTCAACTTTTCCAGCAGCTGGCCGTAAGGCACGTATTGGTAGGCCACCTTGATGCCCGTGGCCGCCTCGAACTCGCCCAGGCGTTTTTCCTGGGCCCGGAACTGCGATGACGGCGGCAACATGATCGCCAGCCGTGTGCCGGCGTAGGGTTTGCCGGGCTTCAGGCCCGGCAGGCCCTGCGACCAGGCCGGCATGGCGCTCCACCCGGAGCAGGCGGCCGCGGCCGCCAGGAACTGTCTTCTTCTCATGCTTGTCTCCTCTCGCGGCGTGCCGGATCGTGGCCGCCGCTCTTTGTGCATTCGAATGCATGAACAGACGATGATAACCGGGCCTTCCCTGGGAAAGGGCCCGGCTGGCGGATGCTTAATAGCGCAGCCGCGTATCCCGTCCGGCTGCCGCGGCCTGGGCCAGCGCGCGGGTGATGATGCTGGTGGACACATTGGCGAAATAGCGGGCGCCCCAGGCGCCGTACTTCTCTTCGTCAGCCGGCGCCAGTGCCACAATGCCGGCGCATTTGCCAGCGGCGACGATGGCTTTCAGCCCCTGCTCGATGGCCCGCTGCACCGGCGCGGCATTCCAGTCGCTGCCATGGCCCATGGCGTGCGCCAAGTCATTGGGGCCGATGAACACCACGTCCACCCCGTCCACGGCGGCGATCTCGCCGGCCGCCGCGATGGCTTCGGGCGTTTCGATCATGGCGATCAGCGCCACCCCATCATTGCTGCGCTGCGTGTGCCCGGCCCCGCCAAAGGCGCCATAGCCGGCGGCGCGGGTACTGAAGGCGCTGCCGCGGCGTCCCAGCGGCGGGTAGCGCACCTGGTCGGCCAGGCGGCGCGCCTGGGCTGCGCTTTCCACCATCGGCACCTGCACGGCGCTGGCGCCCATGTCCAGGATGCGCGGCAGATCGTGTTCGAAGCAGCGCACCACGGGTGCGATGCCGGCGGCGCGGGCGGCGCGCAGCATGTGCTCGGTGGTGTCGAAGTCGGCGCTGCCGTGTTCGTTGTCCAGAATGATGAAATCAAAGCCGGCGTAGGCGCACATCTCGACCACGGCCGGACTGGGCAGGCCGTTGAACAGGCCGCGCACCGGCCCGTCGCCGCGCAGCATCGCGGGCAAGTTGCCATTCAGGGGATAGCAGGGTTCGTTCATGGTTTTTCTCTCTTGGGTTCAGCGGGAACGGGTCAGTCGGCCTGGATGCCGGCGGCCTGGATGACCTTGCCCCATTTGTCGATTTCGTTGCGCTGGAACTGCGCGAAGGGGCCGGGGCCGCGGCCATCCGGCGCCACGCCCAGCATCAGCAGCTTGGCCTTCACGTCCGGGCTTTGCAGCGCGGCGTCGATCTCCCGCGCCAGGCGCTCGACAATCGGCGCCGGCGTGCCGGCCGGGGCAAAGATGCCTTGCCAGGACTGCATTTCGAAGCCCGGCAGGCCCAGTTCGGCCAGCGGCTTGACGCCCGGCAGGTCGGCCAGCGGCGCGGCGGACGTCACGCCCAGCACCTTCACGCGCCGGGAGTCGATCATGGGCCGGGCCGCGGCCACCGTTTCGAACACGATGTCGATCTGGCCGCCGATCAGGTCCACCATCGACTGCGAGCCGCCCTTGTAGATGATCTGGCGCAGGCGGGTGCCCGAGATGGACTGGAACAGTTGCCCCGACAGGTGCTGTGACGTACCGGCGCCCGCGGTGCCGTAGGTCAGGCCGTCCGGCTGCGCCCGCGCTGCATCGATGACTTGCTGCACCGAATTGAACGGGCTGTCGGCGCGCACGACCAGCGCATTGCTGACCATACCCACCAGCGCCACCGGGGCGAAGTCCTTGACCGGGTCGTAGCCCAGCGACTTGATGAAGAACGGGTTGACCGCGTGCGTGGTGATGGTGCCGCCCACCACGGTGTAGCCGTCCGGCGCGGCGCGCGCCACCAGCTGGGTGCCGACCACGCCGGACACGCCCGGCTTGTTCTCAACGATGACCGTTTGGCCCAGGCGCGTGCTCAATTGCTCGGCCATCAAACGGGCCACGCCATCGGACACGCCGCCCGGGGAAAACGGCACGATGTAGCGGATGGGCTTGGTCGGCCAGGCCGGTGCGGCGCTCTGGGCCTGGGCCGGTAGCGCCGCGCAAGCCAACGCGCCGGCGGCGGCCAGCAAGCCAAACAGGGAAAGGGTGCGAGTGTTTTTCATACGGCGGTCCATCCTGCGTCCAACATCAGTGCGCTGCCTGTGACCAGGCTGGCGGCGTCGCTGGCCAGGAACACGACCGCGCCCATGACCTCATGCAGTTGCCCGACGCGGCCCAGCGCATTGCGGGCGCAGACCCAGTCGCGAAAGCCCGGCTCGGCCAGCATGCCGGCCGTCATGGGCGTTTCGATGAAGGTCGGGCATAGCGTGTTGACGCGGATGCCGTCCGGCCCCAGCTCCCAGGCCAGCGCGCGGGTAAAGCCTTCCAGCGCATGCTTGCTGGCGCAGTACAGCGTGCGCCGCGGGCTGCCCACATGCCCCATCTGCGACGACACATTGATCAGCGAGCCCGGCCGGCCCGCGGCCTGCAACCGGCGCGCCACCGCCCGGCCGACGTAGAACGCCGCCTTGACGTTCAGATCCAGCACGGCGTCGATGTCGTCGTTGGACTGTTCGACCAACGGCCGCGGGCGGTTCATGCCAGCGTTGTTGACCAGGATGTCGAACACGGCGCCCTGCCCCAGCGCGGCGTCGACGGCGTCGGCATCCGTCACGTCCAGCACCAGGGCGTCGCAGCCGATCGCCTCGGCGCGCAGCGCTTCGCAGACGCTAGCCAGCTCCGCCTCGCGGCGAGCAGCCACCGTGACGTGGGCGCCAGCGCGGCCCAGCGCGGCGGCCGCCGCCACGCCGATGCCGCCGCTGCCCCCCGTCACCAGCGCACGCCGGCCGTCCAGCCGGAAATCGGGCCCCTGGGGCAGCGTGATCATGCCTGGGCCTCAACTTCTACCGGCTGGTACCACGGCAGGTCCGGGCGGTTGCCGTAGCGGCGCACGCGGATATTGGCCTGCTCACCGTGGCCGGCGAAGTTCTCCATGTGGCACAGGCGCGAGCAGTATTCGCCCATCGTGGCGCTGGCCGCATCGGTCAGCACGCGCTGGTAGGTGCAGGTCTTGAGGAACTTGCCGACCCACAGCCCGCCGGTGTAGCGCGCAGCGCGGTTGGTGGGCAGCGTGTGGTTGGTGCCGATGACCTTGTCGCCGAAACTGACGTTGGTGCGCGGCCCCAGGAACAGCGCGCCGAAATTGCTCAGGTTCTTCAGGAAGTAGTCCGGGTCGCGCGTCATCACCTGCACGTGTTCATAGGCCATCTCGTCGGCCACGGCCAGCATTTCCTCGTCGCTGTCGCAGACGATGACCTCGCCGCAGTCGGCCCAGGCCTGGGCGGCGATACCGGCGGTGGGCAGGATGCCCAGTTGGCGCTCGATCTCGGCCAGCGTATCGCGGGCCAGTTGTTCGCTGGTGGTCAGCAGCACGGCGGGCGACGTGGGGCCGTGCTCGGCCTGGCCCAGCAGGTCCACCGCGCAGATTTCGCCGTCCACGCTGTCATCGGCGATCACCAATGTTTCGGTCGGGCCAGCGAACAGGTCGATGCCCACCCGGCCATACAACTGGCGCTTGGCTTCGGCCACGAACATATTGCCCGGCCCCACCAGCATATCGACCGGGTCGACGCTGTCGGTGCCCACGGCCATGGCCACCACCGCCTGCACCCCGCCCAGCACCAGGATTTCATCGGCGCCGGCCATGTCCATGGCGGTAACGATGGCCGGATGCGGCTCGCCCTGGTACGGCGGCGCGGTGGAAACAATGCGCTTGACGCCGGCCACCTTGGCCGTCAGCACGCTCATGTGGGCCGACGCCAGCAAGGGGTATTTGCCGCCGGGGATATAGCAGCCCACGGCATTCATCGGCACGTGGCGATGGCCCAGCACGACGCCGGGATAGGTTTCCACTTCAACCTCGCGCATCGAGTCGCGCTGAATCTGGGCGAAGTTGCGCACCTGGGCCTGCGCGAAGGCGATGTCTTCGATCTCGCGGGCCGACAGCTGCTTGCGCGCGGCCTCGATGTCGGCGCGGGACAGGCGGAAGTCCGCCGGGTCCCAGTTGTCGAACTTGCGGCTGTAGTCGCGCACGGCGGCGTCGCCGCGGGTTTCGATGTCGCGGATGATGTCTTCGACGGTGGCGCGCACTTTGGCGTCAGCGTCGGTCTTGACCGCGACGCTGCGGCCGCGCTTGAGATAGCGAATCATGAGTTCAGGTCCTTGAAAACAGGCAAAAGAAAGGAAGCAACGAAATCGGTATTGAGGGTTAAGCCACCAGGCCCGGGCCCAGGTCGTCCACGGCCCGGCATCCCAACAGGGCCAGGTCGCGGTCCAGTTCACTACGCAAGATCTCCAGCACGTGCCGCACCCCCGCCTCGCCGGCCAGCGCCGCGCCGTACAGCGTGGGACGGCCAATGAAGACAAAGCGCGCGCCCAGCGCCAGCGCCTTGATGATGTCGGTGCCGCGCCGAAAGCCGCTATCGACCATCAGCGGAAAGTCGCGCGGCAGCGCCGGCGCAATGGCGGCCAGCGCCTGCAATGACGACGCCGCGCCATCCAGCTGGCGGCCGCCATGGTTGGACACGATGATCCCGTCGGACCCAAGGCCAGCGGCGCGGCGGGCGTCGTCGGCATGCATTAGTCCCTTGATCACCAGGCGACCGCGCCAGCGCTCGCGCAGCCACGCCATGTCGTCCCAGCTCAGGCGGTCGCGGCCGGTACGAAAGCCGTGCGCCGGCTCGCGCGTGACCGGCGGGCCGATCTCTTCGTACAGATTGGCAAAGCGCGGCACGCCGCTGGCCAGCAAGGTGCGCAGCAGCACGCTGGCCGTCCAGCGCGGATGCATGGCGCCGTCGACCAGCAACCGGGCCGTCATCCGGAACGGGATGGTGAAATCGCGCCGGGCGTTGTTCTCGCGATTGGCGGCCACACAGGTGTCGGCGGTAATCACCAGCGTGCCGACCCCGGCTGCCTCCAGCCGCGCCAGAATGCGGTCGATGCGCGCGCGGTCGCCGGGAAAATAGGCCTGGTACCAGGCCTCGGGCGCCTCGCGCAGCACCCGCTCCAGCGGCACGTTGGACGACCCGCTCAAGATGAAAGGCACGTGGGCCTGCCGCGCGCCGCGGGCCAACGCCAGGTCGCACTCGTGGCGCACCATGCCCGCCAGGCCCGTGGGGGCGATCCCCACCGGCATCGCGTGCGTCATGCCGAACAGCGGCGTGCGCAGGCTGCGGCCGGCCACGTCGTTCAGCCCGCGCGGCATCAGCCGGTAGTCGCCGAAGGCGCGCCGGTTCTCGGCCAGCGTGGCCTCGTCTTCGGTGCCCCCGCGTACGAACTCGTACACGCAGCGCGGCAGGCGGCGGCGTGCGGCCCGTTCCACGTCGGCCAGCGACAGCAGCCGTTTCAGTGCGTTCATGAGCGCGCTCCCCGCCTCAATTCTCGGGCTTGAGGTCCATGCGCTGGATCAGCGCGCCCCACTTGGCCTCGTCGGCGCGCATGCGGCGCAGTACCGCCGGGCCGTCGGACACCTGCAGGCTGACGCCCAGTGCCTGCAAGCGCCGCGCCAAGGCCGCATCGTCGCCCAGCGAACGCATGGCGGTGCTCAAGCGCTGCTCCACCTCGGGAGGCAGGCCCTTGGGCGCCATCAGCGCCAGCCAGAAGACGGCTTCGAAATCGTTTAACCCCGCCGCCTCGTTCATGGTGGGGGTGTCGGGCAGCAGTTGCAGCCGCTGCGCGGTGGTCACGGCCAGGGCCCGCGTGCGGCCGCTCTGCACCAGCGGCGCGGCTTCGTTGGCGGCCGAAAACATCATCTGGATCTGATTGCCCACCAGGTCCTGCGACGCCGGACCGCCGCCCTTGTAGTGCACCACCGTCATCTTCAGCCCGAAGCGGCTCATGAAGTATTCGGCGGCCAGGTGGTTGATGGAGCCCACGCCCGACGTACCGATGGCATAGCGGTCCGGTTTCTGGCGGATCAACGCGATCAGTTCCTCGACGCTCTTGGCCGGCAGGTCCTTGTTGACCTGCAGCACAAAGGGCGACTCGATCATCATCGAGATCGGTTCGAAGCTGTCGTAGGGTCGATAGCCCACCTTGCCCTGGATCAACGGGTTCAGCACCAGCGACACGGGCGCGGCATACAAGGTGTAGCCGTCGGGCTTTTGCTGCGTCATCCAGTTGCTGGCTACGGTCGAGGCCGCGCCGGGCTTGTTTTCCACCACGATGTTGCCGTCGAGCTTGCGCGCCAGTTCAACCATTACGGTGCGGCCGGACACGTCGGTCATGCCGCCGGCCGGGTAAGGCATGATCAGCTTGATGGGCTGCTCGGGGTAAGCGGCGCTGGCGGCAGGCGCCAGCACGGCGGCCAACAGCAGCGCGCAGGCCGCTCGCGCGGCGTGGGTCATGAAATTCATGGTCAGGTCTCCTGGTATCCGGGGGCCGCTCTTGGTCGGCCCTTCTTTGGGTGTCGGCGCGCTAGAGGGCGATGCCGGCGAGGTTGACGATGCTGTCCCGTGGGGGGCGGCCTTCAAAGAAATCGATGATGTTGGTGGCGCATTCGGTGGCCATGCGTTCAATCGACGCCTCGGTCAGCGAGGCCGCATGCGGCGACAGCACCACGTCTGGCCGGCCCAGCAACGGATCCGCCGCGTCCGGTGGTTCGACGTCTAACACATCCAGGCCCGCACCGGTCAGGTGGCCGCCCTCCAGCGCCGCCAGCAGGCGCGCCGGGTCCAGCAGGCCGCCCCGGGCGGTGTTGATTACGATGGCGCCGCGCTTGAGCGCCAACGGATCGACCAGGCCGCGGGTGGCGTCGGTCAGCGGCAGATGCAGGCTCACCACGTCGGCCTGGGCCAGCGCCGCGGGCAGGTCCGTCATCAGCGCGATGCCATCGGGCAAGGTGGCGCCGGGCGGCAGGAACGGGTCATAGGCCAGCACGCGCATGCCAAAGGCGAGCAGGCGTTCGGCGGTGGCGCGGCCGATGCGGCCGGCGCCCACGATCAACGCCGTCTTGCCCGCCAGTTCGAACATCGGACCGCGCAATGCCGCCTGCCACTGGCCGGCCCGCACGCCCGCATCCTGCGGGAGGATGCGCCGGGCCACCGCCAACAACAGCGCCAGCGCATGCTCGGCCACACCGATGGCGTTGGCGCGCGGCGTGATCGCCAGGGCAATGCCGCGCTCGGTCAACGCGGCGACGTCCACCGCGTCATAGCCCACCCCGTGGCGGGCCACAAAGCGCAGGCTGCCGGCCGCCTCGATGTCCTGGCGTGACAAGGGCTGAAAGCGCAAGATCACGGCGTCGGCGCGCGCCAGCCGGGCGCGGAACTCGGCCGGCGCGGGGCGTTCGACCAGATCCAGCTCGTGGCCCGCGTCTCGCAGCCGCTGCAGGCCGCTCGCCGCGACAGGCATGGTGATCAATACCCTGGACATGTCTCCCTCGTTATCGTTGTATTGGCTATGAGGGAAATTCTGGAGGGTGCGGACTTAGTCGTCCAATATATTATTCAACTCGAATTGAGTCGATATTCATATTGCCGAGCCTGCCGATGAAAATGGATCTACGCCAGCTGCGCTACTTCGTGGCGGTGGCTGAAGAGCTGCAATTTGGCCGCGCCGCCGCGCGCATGCACATTTCCCAGCCGCCGCTGTCGCAACAGATCCGCCTGCTTGAAGAGGCCCTGGGCACGCTGCTGTTCCGCCGCAATCAGCGCAATGTGCGCCTGACGCACGAAGGCGAGGTGCTGCTGGCCCACATCAAGCCCCTGTTGGCGCGCTGGGACGAGACACCCGGCATCGTGGCGGCGGCCAAGCGCGGCGATGCCGGGTTCCTGCGGGTCGGCTTCACCGCCGCCAGCGCCTACTACCTGATCCCGACCGCGATCGGCTCGTTCACCCGACAGTTCCCCGAGGTGGAACTGACCCTGCACGAAATGATCTCCAACGACCAGGTGACCGGCCTGCTGGAAAACCGGCTGGACGTCGGCCTGATGCGCCCGCACGCCCGCCATCCGGACCTGATGAGCGAAAAGCTGCTGGAAGAACCGCTGATGGTGGTGCTGCCGGCGCAGCATCCGCTGGCCGCGCTCCCCAGCATCGACCTGCCCAGCCTGCACGGGCTGCCGCTGATCAGTTTCACGCCGGGAGCCTCGCCCTACCTGCGCGACATGGTCGAAGGCCTGCTCTCACGCGATGGCCATACGCCCCTGGTGGTGCAGCGCGCCACCCAGCCGCACACCCTGGTGTCGCTGGTGGCCGCCGGCCTGGGCGTGGCCTTGGTGCCCGAGCTGACCTCGCGCAACCGGCTGGACGGCGTGGTCTACCGGCCGCTGGAGGTCGACAATCCGCCGGTGGCGGCAATGTACGTGTGCTGGCGCAAACAGGCCACCTCGACCCTGCTGGAAAACTTCCTGGCCAGCCTGGCCGAGGCGGCCCGCAGCCGCTGACGGCAGCGCGGTGGTGATGGACAACATGCACATTCCAAAGCCATGGTGGGAAAACCAAGGCTATGGCAGGAGTTGGGATGCATCCAATACGTTTGCGCGCCGTGATTGAGAGGCGCGCCGAATCATGCTCCGCTGGCCTGCCCGTGCCGCCCGCGATGCCGCGTCAGTGCAGCCGCAGCGCCAGTGCCGCCAGCGTCGCCGCCAGCACCGGCAGCGTCAGCACGACCCCCACCTTGAAGTAATAGCCCCAGGAGATCGTCGTGCCCTTGCGCTCCAGCACATGCAGCCACAGCAAGGTCGCCAGGCTGCCGATGGGCGTGATCTTCGGACCCAGGTCGCTGCCGATGACGTTGGCGTAGACCATGGCTTCCTTCACCACGCCGCTGGCCTGGCTGGCGTCGATCGACAGCGCGCCAACCAGCACCGTCGGCATGTTGTTCATGATGGATGACAGGAACGCGGCGATCAGCCCGGTACCGAAGGTGGCGGTCCACAGGCCCTGTTGCCCCAAGGCCGTCAATAGATCGGCCAGAGCCTGTGTCAGCCCGGCATTGCGCAGGCCGTACACCACCAGGTACATGCCCAGCGAGAACACCACGATCTGCCACGGCGCCTCGCGCAGCACCTTGCGGGTGCTGATTACACGACCGCGCCCGGCAACAGCCAGCAAGATTGCGGCGCCCGCGGCGGCCACTGCGCTGACCGGCACGCCCAAGGGCTCCAGCCCGAAAAAGCCCACCAGCAGCAAAGCCAGCACGATCCAGCCGGCCCGAAATGTTGCCCCGTCGCGAATGGCGGCGGACGGCGGCTTGAGCTGTGTTAGGTCGTAGCGTGCGGGAATGCTGCGGCCGAAATACAGGAACAGCACCACCAGCGTGGCCGCGACCGCCACCAGGTTCACCGGCGCCATCACCGCCGCGTAGCGGTTAAAGCCAATGCCGAAAAAGTCCGCCGACACGATGTTGACCAGGTTCGACACGACCAAAGGCAGGCTGGCGGTGTCTGCGATAAAGCCGGCGGCCATCACGAACGCCAGGGTCGCCGCCGGGGTGAACCCCAGCGCCAGCAACATGGCCATCACGATGGGCGTCAGGATCAGCGCCGCGCCGTCGTTGGCGAACAGCGCCGCAACCGCCGCGCCCAGCAGCACGATCAGCGCGAACAGGACATGCCCCCTGCCCCGGCCCCACCGCGCCACATGCAGTGCAGCCCATTCGAAAAACCCGGCCTCGTCCAGCAGCAGGCTGATGACAATCACGGCGATGAAGGTCGCCGTGGCGTTCCAGACGATGTTCCACACCACCGGAATATCGGCCAGGTGCACCACGCCAGCGGCCAGTGCAAGTACCGCACCCAGGCTGGCGGACCAGCCGATCCCCAGCCCGCGCGGCTGCCAAATGACCAGGACCAGGGTGAAAACGAAGATGGCGATAGCGGCGGTCAAGATAACTACCGCTTGGGCACCGACGCGCACGGCTCGCCGCCGCAGCAGTTGTCGGTCAGGTACCCCAGCAGGTCGGACATGGTGTCGTACTGCGCGGCGTAGATGACGAACCGCCCATCCTGGCGCGAAGTCAGCAAGCCCGCGTGCACCAGTTCTTTCAGGTGGAACGACAACGACGACGGGGGAATGCCGGTTTTTTCGGCCAGGTGGCCGGCGGGCAGCCCGGCGGGGCCGGCCTGGACCAGCAGGCGGTAGACGGTCAGGCGCGATTCATGGGCGATCGCGGCCAGGGCTTTCACAGCATCTTTCATATCCATTGTTCGACTTTATTGTAAATATCGAATAATGTAAAGGCGATTCAACGATTCCCTACACCGCGAGTGGCCATGACGACGTATTCCTCCCCCTTCGACCAACCCCTGCCCAGCCTGGACGAGGCCCTGCTGGACATCCCCAGCCCCGACAAGCTGTCCCTGGCGCACGGCGCTGCGCATCCCCCGCGGATCCTGCTGCTGTACGGCTCGCTGCGCGAGCGTTCCTACAGCCGCCTTTTGACCGAAGAAGCCGCCCGCATTCTGACCCGCCTGGGCGCCGAGACCCGCATCTTCGACCCCCATGGCCTGCCGCTGCCGGACGGCGCGCCCGCCGACCACCCCAAGGTGGCGCAGCTGCGCGCGTTGTCGCTCTGGTCCGAAGGCCAGGTCTGGTGCAGCCCCGAACGACACGGCACGATCACCGGCGTGTTCAAGAGCCAGATCGATTGGCTGCCGCTGGAAACAGGCAGCGTGCGACCCACCCAGGGCCGGACCCTGGCGGTGATGCAGGTGGCGGGCGGCTCGCAGTCGTTCAATGCGGTCAATGCCCTGCGCGTGCTGGGCCGCTGGATGCGCATGGTGACGATTCCGAACCAGTCTTCGGTGGCCAAGGCATTCCAGGAATTCGACGACGCCGGCCGGATGAAGCCGTCGCCTTATTACGACCGGGTCGTCGATGTGATGGAAGAACTGGTCAAGTTCACGCTGCTGGTGCGGGACCGCAGCGACTACCTGACCGATCGGTACAGCGAACGCAAAGGCGTGGCGCAGGAAGTGGCGCGGCTGGCGCGCGAGGCGATGGCGTCCTGAGTTCGATCAATCGATCGCGGCACCCGCGGTCTTCACGACTTTGCCCAAGCGGGTGTATTCCTCTGCGCCAAATTCCGCCAGCGACTGGCGCGACGTGGGCGACGGAATCGCCCCGCGCGATTCCAGCGCTTTTTTCACCTCGGGCTGCTGCAGCGCCTTGTTGACGGCGGCGTTCAGCTTGTCCAGCACGGCGACCGGCGTGCCCTTGGGGGCATACAGGCCATCCCAGGCGTAGAACTCATAGCCTTTTACGCCGGCCTCGCTCATGGTGGGAATGTCGGGATTGGAGGCAACGCGCTCCGGCGTAGTCACGGCCAGCGCGCGCAGCTTGCCGGCGGCGATCTGGCCCGACACGTTGGGCATGACGTCGATCAGGAAAGAGATCCGTCCGCCCAGCAGGTCCGTCATGGCCGCGCCGCCACCCTTGTACGGAATATGCATGACCTTCAGGCCGGCCATCTGGTTCAGCAGTTCACAGGCCAGGTGCGACGAGGTGCCGTTGCCGGCCGAGCCACAGGTCAATTCGCCGGGGTGCGACTTGGCGTAATCGACCAACTGCGCCAGCGTCTTGAAGCGATCGTCGGTACCGTTGACCACCAGCGCCGCCGCAATCACCGTGAAGCGCGAAATCGGCTCGAAGTCGTTCGGCTTGTAGCCGGGCGACTTGTACAGCCAATGGTTGGTGGCCTGGGTGCCGTTGGTGCCATAAGACAGCGTGTAGCCGTCCGGATTGGCGCGCGCGGCGATGGACGTGCCGATATTGCCGCCCGCGCCGGGGCGGTTTTCCACGATGATGGACTGGCCAAGCTCGCGCGACAGCGGCTCGGCCACCAGCCGGGCCAGCGTGTCGCCGCCGCCACCGGCCGCAAAAGGCACGACCAGCGTGATCGCGTGGGTGGGCCAGGCGGCTTGTTGCGCCACGGCGGGGGCGGTCAGCAGCCACGCGCTTGCGGCGGCGGCCATATAAATCAAGGTCTTGGGGGTGTTCACGGGGTTGTCTCCTTTGGGATGCTATGGCGCGCGCCCGCGGCGTTTTAGGTGTATCGGGCACGCATGTGTGATGCAAGAAATCGGTTAGGCGGCTCTCCTGGCTGGGGGCTATTCAGGCGGCAGATGCCGCCGGCTGCTCTTATCGGCCAGGCGCCAACCTTCAGGCGTCGCCACCAGGACATCGCGGCATTCGCGGATGGCCACCAACCGGGGCGCGCCGCCCTGCTCTTGCGGCACGCTGTCGTAGGCGGTCAGGAAATAGCCCACGGTAGCGCCGGTCTCGGCGTGGTCGATCAAGCGCAGGTTGGTGATGACATGGCAGGTGCTGCGGTCCGGCGCGCGGGCGTTCAATGCGTCCAGCACTTCTTGCGGGCCGCACAGCCGGCGCCCTTGCCGCATCCAGACGCCGTCCGGCGCCATCAGGGAGGCGGCGGCGTCATGGCGCCGCGTGTCCAGGGCATGGAAAAACGTCAGGACGACGGCTTCGCAAGCGGCCTTGACCACGTGGGGTGGTTGAGTGTGATCCATGGTTCTTGTCATCCGATCTGGGCGTTGGCCAACGGCACGTCTGGCCGCTGCACCAGCGCCGGGTCCAGGACCGCGCCTTGCGCGATCCATTTGCGCAACTGGCGCAGTTCTCGCGGGGCGTCCACCGCCACCCCGGCCACGACGCGGCCGGCGGTATCCAACGAGACCGACAGCAGCATGCGGCTTTCTGCTTGCGGGCGCAGCACTTCGCATGCCGCCAGCGCCGGAAAGCCCACGATCTGGACCATGGCGTCGTACTGTTCCGACCAGACCGCGCCAGTCGGAGAATACGGCGCGGATTCGCCCAGCGCGGACAGGGCCGCCGCCGTTCCCTGATCCTGCGCGTTCTGCCAAGATTCCAGCCGTATCCGGCCGCCGGTGGCGGCATGCGCCGACACGGCCACGTCGCCGGCGGCGTAGACGTCGGGGGCTGACGTGCGGCAATACGCATCGACCAGCACGCCCCGGTCGCAGTCGATGCCGGCTTCGCGCGCCAGCGCGTCATTGGCTTGCAGGCCCACCCCCAGCACCAGGGCATGCGCCGTCAGCCGCGTACCGTCCGCCAACTCGGCCACGGGCCTGCCGTCTGGTTGGGGATGCACCGCCAACAAGCCGGCGCCCAACCGCAGGTCGACACCATGCGCCCCATGCAAGGCGGCCAGGTGTGCGGACACGCCGGGCTGCACGCTGCGGGCGCACAAGCGCGGCGCCTGTTCCAGCACGGTGACCTTGCTGCCGGCCTGGCGTGCCGTGGCGGCCACCTCCAGCCCGATCCAGCCACCGCCCACAATCACGACGTGCCGGTCGGGCCCCAGTTGCGCCCGTAGCCGCAACGCGTCGTCGCGGGTGCGCAGCACGTGCACGCCCGGGCTGGCCACGCCGGGCAGCGGCGGCACCACGGGCCGGCCGCCGGTGCAGAGGATCAGCTTGTCGTAGCCGACCGATGCGCCGTCAGAGGTCTCCACTTGCTTGCCGTCCAACCGCAGGCGCGTGGCCGCGACGCCGGGCTGGAACGTGATGTCCAGCGCCGCCAACTGTTCGGCCGAAAACAGCTCGGTGCTCTCGGGCGGCGCCTGTCCGCCCAGCACGGCCTTGCTCAAGGGCGGCCGTTCGTAGGGCGCATGCGGCTCGTCGCCCAGCAGGACCACCCGGCCTTGGTAGCCGCGGCTGCGCAGGGTCGTCGCGGCCCAACCGCCCGCCTGGCCGGCGCCGATGATGACGATGGCGTCCGCGCTCACGCGCCCTCCGCCTTCAGGTAGACCGTGTCCGCCTCGATCCGCACGTCGTACCGGCGCAGGTCGGTCGTGACCGGCGGGCATTGCGGCTTGCCGGAGCGGATATCGAAGACGCCCTGGTGCAGCGGGCATTCGATCTTGCCGTCTTCCAGATAGCCGTCAGCCAGGCTGGCGTTGCCGTGCGGACAGCGGTCCTGGGTGGCGCAGATCTCACCCTGCAGGTCGTACAGGCAGACGGCCTCGCCCTCGTGCACGACACGCAGGGTGCCGGTGTCCGGCGAGATATCCGCCACCAACGCGACGGGTTTCCACATATCCATGGTCAGAGCCCCATCGCCTTGCGGTAATAGTCGTAGAAGGACCGGATCAGCACTTCGGTCACCATGTAATCGGCGGGTTCGGTGTCGCGGCCGCCCATTTCGACGATGCCGCGCGCTTCCGGATAGCCGGTCACGCCGATCTGCACCTGGTTCAGCATTTCGCTGTCGTCCATCGACACGAAGCCGGCCGGCCCCAGCAGGTTGGCATGCTTGAGCCGCAACCGGGTCATTTCCTCGTCGTCGTCCTCGTAGCCGTAATAGGTGAACACCAATTCGTGTTCCGTAGGGCTGCGCGGGATCACATGGCGGGTCTTCAGCGAGTTGGCCTGGATGCCGAACTGGGCGGCCGGGAACACCCAGGCGCCGCCCACCCGGCCCCGGTTGAATTCGGCGCGCGGGGTCACCGTTTCCAAGTCAAGCAGCTCCAGGTCGTCGCGGAAGCGGCTCATTTCGGTGGTGGCTGCCGTCTTCTTCTTGCCTTCGTTGTGCGACACCATGACGCTGTGCGCGCCGCCGCCGGTGGGAATGCATTCCGATTTGGAATCCGCGCGCCACAGGCCGAAGGTGATGTAGAAGGTGTGCAACAAGGTCGCGTGGTACGGGTCCTTCAGGTTTTCCAGGTACATCTTCCAATTGCTGGGGATCAACTGGCGGCTGTAGCCCAGCAGCTTGAGCGGCTTGCCCGGCAGCATGTGGTCGATCTCGGCCAGCACTTCGGGGCCACAATAGTCTTCAAAGCTGGGCGCCTCTTCCGAAAACGTGGCCCAGATGGACCCGCCGCGGTTCACGCTGCGCAGCTTGCGGATGCCGTTCTGCTTGGGGTCGAAGTCCTTGGGCATGCCGCCCTTGCCCATCGCCCCGCGGCGAAACGGCACGCCTTGCAGATTGCCGTTCAGGTCGTAGTTCCACTGGTGATACGGGCAGGTGAAGTCGGTGACTTTGCCCGTGTTGTGCCAGCAGATCTGCGCGCCGCGGTGCGCGCAGCGGTTTTCCAGCACGTTGACCTCGCCCGTTTCGGTGCGCACCATGATCACCGGGCGGTTGCCGATCCAGTTGCGCTTGTAGCAACCGGCCTCGGGCACTTCGCATTCCAGGCCGACGTAGTTCCAGGTCTGGCCGGCGAAGAACACGTCCATTTCCTTCTGGAAAATGGCCGGATCGGTGTAGACCCAGTTGGGGATGCGCGTATAGCCCTCTTTGGGCCAGCGGCGTTCAAGATGGATGGGGGCCGCGGCAGGCGTGTCCAGCACGGCGGAGTCGGAACAGGTCATGACAGGTTTCCTTGCAGCGGATTCAGATGGGGATGATCAGCGAGGTGCGCACGCGGTAGTTGTCGTACACGCAGTCGCGGCGGCTGATCGCGATGCGGTCCGGCGTGACGTGCAGCACGTCCAGATAGCGGCCGACCATGTTCAAGGTGGGTTCGCGATCCGACAGCGACTCCATGATGGCGAAGTTGGCCTGCGACACGATGTGGTCGCCCTGCACTTCCATGACGCGCACGCCGCTGATGAAATGGCGCAGCGAGCGCGGCTCGAACATGGTGGTTTCGCGCAGGGCCGTCACGCGGTCGCGCACCATGTTGCGGTTCATGCAATAGATCAGGCCCAACGGGAGGCCGGCATCGTGGTTCTCGCGGGACAGCACGCGGTAATGGCAGTCTTCGGTGAAGAAGTCCGGCCATTCCTCCAGCCGCGCTTCGTCCAGGCAGAAGGCGTAGTCGTCGTAGAAATCCCGCAGGCGCGCGCGCAGCGACGGTGCGTCGGACAGTTCAGTCAGGGTCATGGTGGATCCGGATATCGATTCGTCGGAGCGCGGCATCAAGAGGCGGCGGCCAATTGCGCGCGGTTGCTTTCAAAGCCGCTCTGGCTGCCCAGCGCCAGGATGGGTTCCTGCATGCGCTCTTGCCAGATCAGCGATTCCATCGCGATCTGCAGCGGGTGGTCCTGCACCGTCAGCGCCGACGTGGTCTCGGTGCCCGAGTGATGCGAGTGCATGGCCCAGCCCGGGGCCGACAGGATCAGGTCGCCCGCCTTCCAGTCCAGCCGCACGCCGTTGACCTTGCTGTAGCCGTTGCCGCGCAGGTA
>JBEBOQ010000004.1:0-148390 GCA_040396375.1 Achromobacter xylosoxidans | reverse complement strand
TGGGCGGCGTGGTCTACGGCCACGAGCAGATGCAGGCCGTCATCAACGCCATCCACGAACTGGTCAAGGACGCCGGCAAGCCCGATTGGGACTGGCAAGCTCCCGCCAAGGACGAGGCCCTGATCGCCGCCGTGACCTCGGCTGCCCAGGAAGGCCTGAACGCCGCCTACCAGATCCGCGAAAAGCAAGCCCGTACCGCCAAGCTGCGTGAAGTGTCGTCCGACGTGTCGGCCAAGCTGGCTGCCGCCGCCGCTGAAAAGGGCGAGTCGCTGCCTGACGCCGTCACCGTCGACAACATCATGTTCTCGCTGGAATCGGCCATTGTCCGTGGCCAGATCCTGAACGGCGAACCGCGTATCGACGGCCGCGACACCCGCACCGTGCGTCCCATCAGCGTGCGCCTGGGCGTGCTGCCCCGCGCGCACGGCAGCGCCCTGTTCACCCGCGGTGAAACCCAGGCGCTGGTCGTGGCCACGCTGGGCACCAAGCAGGACGAGCAGATCATCGACGCGCTCATGGGCGAGTACCGCGACCGCTTCATGCTGCACTACAACATGCCTCCGTTCGCCACCGGCGAAACCGGCCGCATCGGCGTGCCCAAGCGCCGCGAAATCGGCCACGGCCGCCTGGCCAAGCGCGCGCTGATCCCGCTGCTGCCGGCCCCTGAAGACTTCCAGTACACCATCCGCATCGTGTCGGAAATCACCGAGTCCAACGGCTCGTCGTCGATGGCTTCGGTCTGCGGCGGCTCGCTGGCCATGATGGACGCCGGCGTGCCGGTCAAGGATCACGTGGCCGGCGTGGCCATGGGCCTGATCCTGGACGGCGGCAAGTTCGCCGTGCTGACCGACATCCTGGGTGACGAAGATCACCTGGGCGACATGGACTTCAAGGTCGCGGGCACCGAAAACGGCGTCACCGCACTGCAGATGGACATCAAGATCCAGGGCATCACCAAGGAAATCATGCAAGTGGCGCTGGCGCAAGCCCGCGAAGGCCGCCTGCACATCCTGGGCAAGATGAAGGAAGCGCTGGACGGTTCGCGTGGCGAGCTGTCGGCTTTCGCCCCGCGCATGCTGACCATCAAGATCAACCCCGAGAAGATCCGTGACGTGATCGGCAAGGGCGGCGCCACCATCCGCGCGCTGACCGAAGAAACCGGCACCCAGATCGACATCTCCGACGACGGCACGATCGTGATCGCCAGCGTCGACGAAGCGCAGGCCAAGGAAGCCCAGCGCCGCATCGTCGAGCTGACCGCCGACGTCGAAGTGGGCCAGGTCTACGACGGCTCGGTCCTGCGCCTGCTGGACTTCGGCGCCATCGTGCAAGTGCTGCCGGGCCGCGACGGCCTGCTGCACATCTCGGAAATCGCCAACTACCGCATCGCCAACATCAACGATGTGCTGAAGGTCGGCCAGCAAGTCCGCGTCAAGGTCATCGAGGCCGACGACAAGGGCCGCCTGCGCCTGTCCATCAAGGCGATCGGCGGCATCGAGCAGCAGCAACCCGCTGCCGCTCCCGAAGCTGCCCCGCAAGCGGAACCGCAAGCCGAATAAGGCCTGCCTGACGCTTGTCGAAAACGGCGCCGCAAGGCGCCGTTTTCTATTGTGCGGCGCCGCGCTGATTCATCTTCTTTCGTCTTGGTATCCCTGGCATCTCCCATCTTCGCGCCCCTTACGGTAAAGTCTTGCGCGTATGAGACGAGCGCCGGCGCAGGCGACAGGCCGGCAAGGCGCCAGACGGGGGAACGGGATGGATCGGGCATGACGCGATGGCAAGGACCCGCTGCGGCATCGGTTGCCGTGCTGCTGGTGGGGGCGCTATTGACGGGCTGCATGTCCAGCCCCGGCCCGGGTCAGGGTTCGCCCAAGGGTGAAGGCATGTCGGCGGACCAGTTTGTCCAGACCGATTTCAACCGCACCGTCACCCTGGAAGTGCGCGACAACCTGACCAGCCTGTATAGCCTGCTGGACAAGCTCTACCGGCGAAATCCGCGCGAATGGCGCAAGACCGGCGCGCCGGACCACGCTGCCGCGGTGTTGCGGGTCAAGCATGCGATCGAAGTGCGCATTCCCCCGGCCGACCTCGCGGGCCTGCACGACATCCAGATCCTTGCGGTGTCGCTGGACCCCAACTATTCGGGTGATCGGGTCGGGGCGTTTATCTACGGCCTGGCCGACACCATCATCGCGGCCCACAATGGCAAGACCCGGCTGTACGCCACCGACGCGCTGGATGGGCAGCGGGTCTACAATGCCGCACGGAACGTCGAGGCGGCGGCCTGGCTGCTGGCGTCGCGCCGCAACAACCAGGGCGAGCCGCTGCTGCTGGCCAACGAGATGTCGGCGCAGGCCACCAACCTCAGTTTCGAACGCGAGTTCGGCGCCATCATCGGCCGGCTGGACCTGATCGCCAATCTGCTGGGCGAGAACTCGCGGCGCATCGGCATCAACTATGCGCAAGGCCTTTTGCTGTTCAATTTCCTGCCGGTGCGCTAACAGGATTTTTCCACCGTGATCGATATCGCTTCCATCCAGACCGCCCGCGAGAACCTGCGCGGCCAGGTGCTCAAGACCCCGTTCACCCTGTCGCGCACGCTGTCCGACATCTTCGGCGCCGAGATCTGGCTGAAATTCGAGAACCTGCAGTTCACCGCCAGCTTCAAGGAGCGCGGCGCGCTCAACCGCATGCTGACGCTGTCGGAAGACGAGCGCCGCGCGGGCGTGATCGCGGTGTCGGCCGGCAACCATGCCCAGGGCGTGGCCTACCATGCGCAGCGCATGGGCGTGCCGGCCGTGATCGTGATGCCGCGCTTCACGCCGACCGTGAAGGTCGCCAACACGCGCCGCTTCGGCGCCGAAGTGGTGCTGGCCGGCGATACCTTCGACGACGCCAAGGCGCATGGCTACGAGCTGGCCAAGCAGCGCGGGCTGATCATGATCCACCCCTATGACGACGAGGCTGTCATTTCTGGGCAGGGTACCGTGGCGCTGGAAATGCTGGAAGACCAGCCGCAGTTGGACACCCTGGTCATCGCGATCGGCGGCGGCGGGCTCATCTCGGGCATCGCCACCGCGGCCAAGGCGCTCAAGCCCGGCATCGAGATCATCGGCGTACAGACCGAGCGTTTTCCCGCCATGTATGCTGCCGTCAACGGCGTGTCCATGCCCGAGGGCCAATACACCATCGCCGAAGGCATCGCCGTGAAGTCGCCCGGCGCGCTGACGCGGCCCATCGTCAGCAAGCTGGTCGACCATATCGAGCTGGTCAGCGAGGCCGATATCGAGCACGCCATCGTGGTGTTGCTGGAAATCGAAAAGACCGTGGTTGAAGGCGCCGGCGCGGCGGGTCTGGCGGCCTTGCTGCGCGCACAGGAAGCGGGCAGCGATCAGTTCAAGGGCAAGCGTATCGGCCTGGTGCTGACGGGGGGCAACATCGATCCCCTGATGCTGGGTGAACTGATCGAACGCGGCATGGTGCGCGCGGGCCGCCTGGCCCGTATTCGTGTCGACTTGCGCGACCTGCCCGGTGCACTGGCGCATGCCACCAAGCTGATCGCCGACGCGCAGGCCAACATCACCGAAGTGCATCACCAGCGCGCGTTCACGTCGCTGCCGGTGCGCAATGTGGAAGTGGACTTCGTGCTGCAAACGCGTGGGCCGGAGCATATCCAGGAAGTGATCGATATCCTGAATGCGGCCGGTTTCGCGGCGAGCAATCACGATCACTGAATCACGGCCCCTGCAGCACGATTCTTGACACGGGCGCCAGCGTGGCGCCCGCTCGATATTGCGTTTCACGCCCAGCTTGGGCGTTTTTCTTGTCAGATCCAAACCGCGTGGGTCAGGCGCCGCTCAACGCGGCGTCGCGCCCCACCTGATTTTTCAGCCGGTATAGCCGTTCGCGATGCAGCGTCGTGGCCAGCGGTTCAGGTTCGCGGCCCAGTGCGATGTAGTCCGCCGGAATCTGCGAGATGGCCTCGCGCATGCGGCTGGCATCGTCTTGCCACCATTGCGCCAGCATGCGGTCTGGGTTGTACACGTCCAGGCCCTGGCGCCGCAGTTCCGAACGGTTGAAGTCCTTCAGGTTCCAGGTCAGCACTTGCACGACTGGCGTCTTCGGCAAGCCACAGCGCGCGCGACGCGCCAGCCCGGCGGCGATCACGTGGAAGTCCTTGGGATCGCTATAGCGCAGCGAGGCCTCGTAGACCTGCGTGTCGGCCTCCTTGGCTCCTGGACAGCGCGCGTTCATTTCTGCCCAGAACTCGTCCAGGACTTCCGGCGGGATATCCCAGATGCGCGAGGCGTTGCGGCGCCATTCCTCGCCGATGCGTTCGGTCCAGACGGGGGTGAACACACCGGCGTCGGCCAGGCGCAGCAGCAGGCGCCGCAAGATGCCGGACATGAGCACGCAGGCGTCCAGGACGATGACGGGCGGGGTGGGGGAGGGCGTGGTCAAGGTGTAGCGGTTCGCCGTGGGCCGGCGCGGATGCGCCCAGGCCTGCTTGGCGGTGGCGCGTCAGAAGGTCGAGGCAGAAGAATAATGGTTTTTCCCTTGAGGTGCGCAATGGCACTTCAATGGGATGAGATGGTGCCCGAGACCGGAATCGAACCGGTACGGCCTTGCGGCCGAGGGATTTTCTTACCACTTCGGCTTTCGCCGCCAGCGCGGGTGCGCTGTTCGTGGTCTGGAGCACGCCTTCACCATAGCCTTGCGGCCGTAGGTGCCCGCCGTCTGCTCTCTACACCTTCCCCGGTCATGCGACCTGGGCTTGGCTCGGCGTTGGCTCGGAACGGGTCCAGGGCATTCGCCGAGTTTGACGGGCTACACCTTTGGAGTTTCCCCCAAAGGGCTCAAATTATTTAAGTCCCTTGTGTCTACCAATTTCACCACTCGGGCATTGCGGCCCCGATACGGGGTGGCAATGGGATACGTTGCGCGCCGTGAGGGCGCGGGCGGTATCCGGCGGGCGTGACTATACCACTTGAAGCGGCAGGTTCCGGGGTCGCAATGCCGGTTACGGGAAATCACGCAATGAACTGCACCGACTGTCGAGCGCGTTCGTCGACGCTCAAGTTGAAGATGTCGGGCCGTGAATAGTGGCCGACCACGTCGAAGTCGTAGCGGGCGCGGATGAGTTCGTCGATGTCGATCCGGGCGGTCAGTAGACCCGTTTGACCATGCAGCGGGCCAGCCAGCACGTCGCCCAGGGGGCCGACGATCAGCGAGCCGCCGTTGATGAGCGGGCGCTTGGGGTCCCAGCCCGGCACGTCCAGCCCCAGGTCGGCGGGGGATGGCTGCACCTGGCAGGCGCTGATGACGAAGCAGCGGCCTTCGTGGGCGATGTGGCGCATCGAGCACTGCCAGATGTCGCGTTCGTCGACGGTGGGGGCGCACCAGATCTGCACGCCCTTGGCGTACATGGCGGTGCGCAGCAACGGCATGTGGTTTTCCCAGCAGATGGCGCCGCCGGCGCGGCCCGCAGCCGTGTCCAGCACGGGCAGGGTCGAGCCGTCGCCCTGGCCCCAGATCAGGCGTTCGGTGCCGGTGGGCATCAGCTTGCGGTGCTTGGCGGCCAGACCTGTGGCGGGGTCGAAGTACAGGGCGGTGCAATACAAGGTGCTGCCGGCGCGTTCGATGACGCCGATCACCAGGCTGGCGCCGGTGCGGTGCGACAGCGCCGCCAAGGCGTCGGTTTCGGGGCCGGGCACGTCGATGGCGTTCTGGTAGTAACGGGCGTAGGCCTCGCGGCCTTCGGGCAGGCGGTAGCCCAGCCGGGTGCCGAAGATTTCGCCTTTGGGATAGCCGCCCAGCAGCGCTTCGGGCAGCACGACCAGGGTGGCACCGGAAGCGGTGATCTCGGTTTCGAAGGCCAGTATCTGTTCCAGGGTTTTTTCCTTGCCTTCTGGAGAGGAGCCGATCTGCAGCGCGGCGACGGTCTTGGCGGACATGCGGATTCCTTGGGGGCGGTGAATGCAGCCAGTGTCGGGGTGGTCCTAAAATCAATCAATCCCGCTTGAAGATAAATGATATGAACCAGATTGATATCGAATCGACCGACCTGAACCTGCTCAAAGTGTTCGAGGCGATCTACGACGAGGGCGGTGCGGGCCGGGCGGCGTTGCGCCTGGGGGTGACCCAATCGGCCGTGAGCGCCGCGCTGGCACGATTGCGCACGCTCTATGCGGACCCGCTGTTCGTGCGCACCGGGCGCGGCCTGTCACCCAGCCTGCGGGCGCGCGAGCTGCGGCCGATCATCGGCGAGGCGTTGGACAAGTGCCGCCAGAGCCTGACGCTGGCCCGGCCGGGAGGCGCCGGGTTTGCCGGGCGGTCCGTGACACTGGGGCTGTCGGACGATTTCGAGATTGCGTTGGGGCGCGCCGCGATCTCGGCGCTGGCGCAGGCCGCACCCGGACTGCGTCTGATCTTTCGGCAGACGCACAGCCGCCTGGCGGCGGACATGCTGATGGCGCGGGAGGTTGACCTGGTGATCGCGTCCGGCGGCCTGACTGCGGCCGCCTTGCAGCGCGTGACAGTCGGGCAGGGCGGTTATGCATGCCTGGTGGATCCGGCCAGCCTGGCGCCGGGCCAGGATGCCTTATCCGTCGAGGCGTTCACGCAACGCCCGCATGTGCTGGTGTCGTCCGGCGGCTTCATCGGCGTGGTGGACGAAGTGCTGCACGGCATGGGGCAGACGCGGCGGGTGTTGGCGGCGACCACGCATTTTTCGGCGCTGCCTTTCCTGCTGCAAGGCAGCGATGCGCTGGCTACCCTGCCGGCGCATGCGGCGCGCGGCTTGGCGGCGGTGGCCGGGCTACGGCAGTTGCCGTGTCCCATCGCCATGCCGGGCTACGCCATCGAAATGGGCTGGCGCGCCGATGCGTTGCGCGACGAGGCCGTCGCTGCGGCCCGGCGTTGCCTGTTGGGGGTGCTGGAAGGATACGGCTGGCTATGAGGCGGGGCGGGCGCCGTGCCGCCTGCGGAACGGCGCTAGACGGGCGTGTCAGGCGCTTGCGGGCAGGGCGTGCCGGCTGGCGCCGGGGGAGTCACCCGTCACGCGTTTGAAGGCGCGGCTGAAGGCGGCTTGCGACGTGTAGCCCAGGCGATGTGCCACGGCGTCGATGGAGAGCCTGTCGTGGGTCAGCCACTGGCTGGCCAGGCGCATCCGCAGCTCCGTGGCGTAGCGCAGCGGCGGCGTGCCGATGGTGGCCTGGAAACGTTCCGCAAAGACCGACCGCGAGACATTGCACTGCGCCGCCAGCTCGGCCACCGTCCAGTCACGGCCCGGCTGCCTGTGCAGTACCAGGATGGCGCGGGCCAGCCGCGGGTCGCGCAGCGCGGCCACCAGGCCGGACGCGTTATCACAGCCGCATTCGACCCAACCGCGCACGATCATGGCCGCCACCACATCGGCCAGGCGGGCCAGGATGCCGGCGTAGCCGATGCGGCCCGAGCAGATCTCGCGTTTCATGGCGTCCAGGATGGGCAACTGGCCCGGGTAGCGCCCGTCCGTAGCGTCGACCCGCATCACACTGGGCATCAGCGGGCCCAGGCCCTGCATGCCGCCTAGATCGAACGCCATGCAACCGTAAAAGAGAATCGCGCTGGGCATGGCGAGGGTACTGGGGCAGGTGTCCACGCCGCTGACCGCATCGCCCAGCGGGGCCGCCTGGAAAGCGTCGATGGGCTGCGCGGCAACGTCCGGGCCGGATAGCAACTGGTGCGCCGCGCCCTGGGGAATGAACACCGCGTTGCCCGCCGACAATTCATGCAGGCTGCCGTCCGCCATGCGCAGCACGGCGGCCCCTACTGCAAGGTAGTGGAAATAGGCATGCCCGGGCTTGGCGTCAAAGCCCAGGCCGAACGTTGGCCCGACCTGGATGCGGCGGTACTGCACGCCGCGCAAGCGCATGCCGGTCAGCAGCTCGCTGATCAGGTCGGACGACAGGGCAAAGAGATCCGGCGTCGTCATGTTCGGGGTTTTGATCAAAAACTTAAGACGGACCATCATAGATCATCCTGATCGTTCTCCCTAGACTGCCTGCTGTGATGGTTTTCCAGAGGATGTCTGTGATGAGTCGTGGGATGAATGAACGTGTCTGTGACGCGGGGGGCGAGGCCGCGCCGGCCTCGCCCGCCTGGCTGGCGGTGTTTTCCTTGGCGATGGGTGTGTTTGGCCTGCTGACGGCGGAGTATCTGCCGGCCAGCCTGCTGACGCCCATGGCGTTGGACCTGGGCGTGTCGGAAGCGCTGGCGGGGCAGGCGGTGACGGTGACCGCGGTAGTGGCGTTGTTCTCCGGATTGCTGGTGCCCGGGCTGACGCGAGGGATCGACCGGCGGCTAGTCCTCTTGGGCTTCAGTGCGTTGATGGTGGCGTCCAACCTGCTGGTGGCGCTGTCTTCCAGCCTGGCTGTGTTGTTGGCGATGCGGATCTTGCTGGGCATCGCCTTGGGCGGTTTCTGGAGCATGGCGGCGGCGGTGGCAATGCGGCTGGTACCTGCGGCCCTGCTGCCGCGCGCCTTGTCCATTATTTTCAGCGGCATCGCGGCGGGCACCGTGGTCGCCGTGCCGCTGGGCAGCTATCTGGGCGGCCGATACGGCTGGCGCAGCGCTTTCGTGGCGGCCGCCGCGGTTGGCCTGGCGACGCTGGCCTTTCAATGGTTCACGCTGCCCGGGCTGGCGCCTCGCCGGACGGCGCGGCTGCGGACGGTGCTGGACGTATTGCTACGCCCGGGCATCGCGGTGGGCATGCTGGGTTGCGTGTTGGTGCACACCGGCCATTTCGCGCTGTTCACCTATATCCGGCCGTTCCTGGAAAGCACGACGGGCGTCGATGCGGACGGATTGGCGCTGATGCTGCTGGGCTTTGGCGTGGCCAATTTCGCCGGCACGCTGCTGGCCGGGGCGATGCTTGAGCGCAGCCCGCGCGCCACGCTGGTGCTGATGCCCGTGGTGGTTGGCGTCGCCGCGCTGGCCTTGGTGGGGTTGCCTGCCACCGTGACGGGGCAGGCGTTGCTGGTGGCGCTGTGGGGCATGGCGTTTGGCGGGGTGCCGGTGGCCTGGTCGAACTGGGTGGCCCGCGCCGTGCCCGACCAGGCGGAAAGCGCGGGCGGGATGGTGGTGGCGTCGGTGCAGTCGGCCATCGCCGCGGGTGCTGCCGCCGGCGGCGCGATGTTCAGCTTCAGCGGCATCGCGGGCGTGTTCGTCGCGGCCGGCATCCTGATGTTGCTGGCGGCGCTGCTGATCGCGCTGCGGGTGCGGGTCCATGCTCCCCGGCCTGGTGCGGCGGGGACGGCAGTGCATCTTTGACGCCAGCGGGTGGCCGGACCCGCGCTGTGCGGCCGGCCATGGCCTGCTTATTTGCGTCCGAACAACCGTCCCAGCAAACCACGCGGCGCGCTGGCCGCCTGTTCCGCCGCCAGGGCGTTGTTCAACGACAGTTCCTGGTATTGGGGTTTGCCGTTTTGCTGATAGGCCGCGGCGGCCTGGCGGAAGGCCGATGCGGATTCCGCGTGGCGTTTCATCGCGCCATAGATCTCGCCGCGTGAAAACAGCGCCCAGCTGCGAAATTCCGGATCCATCGCGATCAGGCGGTCGCAGGCGGCCAGCGCGTCGTCGTGGCGGCGCGCGGCGATCAGGGCGTTGACGGCGTCGGCCTGCAGCGTGCTGTTGTCGGGCCAGCGTTGCAAAGCGCGTTCGGCGTCGGCCGCCGCTTCCGCGCCGCGGTCCAGGTGGGTCAACGCATCGATGCGCACGCGGCGCCATTTCACCCAATCGGGGTCCAGCGCGATGGCGACCTCGGACAAGGGCAAGGCTTCACCGTGTCGTCCCAGGCGGGTCAGCATGTCGGCCGCATTGCCCGGCAGGAAGTCGTTGTCCGGTGCCAGTTCGTAGCCTTGCAGGTAATACGCCAGCGCCTGTTCCCACTCGCGTTGGTCACGCTGCGCGTTGCCAGCCACAAACAGCAATTGGGCATCGCCGCTGGACAGCGGATCCAGATCGCGCAGGGCCTGCGCAGCCAGTTCCGGTTCGCCGCTGCGCACATACTCGCGGGCCTGTTCCTTGCGGCCTTCCCAGCCATTGTCCGACAGCCTGTCCAGCCGTTGCCACAGCGGCTTGGCCTCGTCCGCTCGGCCAGCCGGTGCAGGGAACGCGCCTTCCCTTCCAGCGGCCAATCCCAGTCGGGTTCGCGGCGCAGCAGGCTGGTCCATTCTTCCACCGCGTCGGCGTCGCGGCCCAGGGCCTGCAGGCAGGACGCGCGGTTGTGCTGGATGGCGTTTTCTTCGCCCAGGATCGCGCGGGACCGGTCGAACATGGCGATGGCCTTGTTCAGGTCGCCCAGGCGGCGATAGGTGTTGCCGGCGTCGTACATGAAGCGGCCATTGCCGGGCGCGAGCGCCACGGCGCGCTCGAAATAGGGCACGGCCTCGGTATGGCGGCCGGCGTTGGCCAGGTTGGACGCGATATAGCAATGGGGCGCGCCGGCCTGCGGCCGCTGTTGGATCGCGCGGGTCCAGCAGTCGATGGCGTCCTGCAGGCGCTGGTCGTTGATCAGCACATAAGCCTCGGCCATCAGCAACCCGAAATGCGAGGGCGCGCGTTGGCGGGCATCGCGCAGGATGCGCCAGGTCTCTTCATGGTCGCCGTCGTTGTAAGCCACCGTGGCGCGCACGCGCAGGGCGTCGGCGCAATGCGGGTCCAGCGTCAATGCCCGCGCCAGGTCGGCATCGCGTGCGGCAGGGACGCCGCGCTTGTCGTGGCAGCGGGCCCGTAGCGCCCACATCACGGCGGCGTTCGGCTGTTCGCGCACCCCTTGTTCGCATAGCGCGAGCATCTGCGGGTGGTCGTCGCCGTCGTCGGCGCGGAGAATGGATTCGATCAAACTGGACATGCGGGATTCCTTAAATCGGGGCGGCTGTGCACGCGGGCGACAAGTGGCCCGCGCCTTCAGGGGGCGATGGCGCCCGCGGCGTGGCGGCAGCTGTAAGTGCGGTCGGCGGCTGGGATGTCGTCGCTGCCGCACTGCCAGCGGCGGATGCCGCCACCCTTGCGCTCGGCGCGCAGCTCGGGCAGATAGACCAGGTGCTTGCCGCCCAGGGACGGGGCCTCGGCCGTGCCGGCCGGGCCGGCGATCGTGAAGCGCAGCACGCCGTTCACGGGATTCAATTCCAGGTTTGAGAAGCCGCTGGATGCCAGCGATTCGCGCGTGACGCCCAGCGCCTCCAGGGTGGCGGCGAACTTGCCAGTGCTGCGATAGTGGTTTTCCGCCAGCATCCGGACCGGGTCCGACACCAGGTCCAGCCGCCGCACGTCGGCGACCAAGGGGCTGTCGGCGTCGGATTTGCCTATTGTCATCGCGGCCAGTACAAATCCGGCCACGACCAGTATCGCCGCGCCTGCCGCGAACAGCAGGAACTTGCCGGCGCCGGTGACCGAGCGTGCCTGCCCCAGCGCAGCCTGTACCGCGCGCGGATGGGCCTGGGTGGACACCACGTAGGTGCCCGCGGCCCAGTTGTGCATGGCGCGATCACCAAAAATGGCTTGCTGGAGGTGGTGGAACAAACCAGGCAGCGCCAGGTTCAGCGGAAACTTCAACAGGTGGCGCCAGATGGACCGCAAGAGGCCCGGGCTTTGCCCGTTGCGCTTGACCACGCGCTGCTTGAACAGCCGCTTGCCGGGCGAGCCGGAACCCCAGGCATCCATCAAGGCGGGCAGCAACAGGCCGATCAGGCCCGCCGCCAGCCACAGCAGCGCCGGCGAAGGCCGTTCCAGCAGCGCCTCGTAGCTTAGCGAAGCGGCCGACGAAAACGCGAACATCGCCGCGATCATGATGACCGCATCCACCGCGCTCGCCGCCAGCCGCGACCAGATGTTGGGGAAGGGCGGTACGTTCCGGGTGTCAGCGGTCTTTGCGGTTTTTGCCGCCTTGCGGGGTGCTGCGGGCGCCGCCGGCGCGGGCAATGGCGCGTGACAGCTGAAGCAGTGGGTCTGGGAGGCCGGGTTCTGCCAATTGCATTTGGGGCACTGCATGGTCTAAGTCTTATTCTGGTTGTTGAGGTGATGGCGCGTGTTCTGCACCGCGCGGGCAATCCCTGTACCGGCAGGGGCACGCGACGGCCAGGCGCAGTGTATCGAACCGCGCGGCAATTGGCTGGGGAAAACCCCGATCCCGGTCCCGGGGGCGGCGCGGGAAACTGCCCGCATGAAGCGCCCCTTGCCTGCCCAGCCCTATCCCCGCGACATCGATCCCGTTTCCCTGCGCCTGTTCCTGGCCGCGGTGGAAGCGGGCAGCCTGGCCCGCGCCGCGGCGCGCGAGAACATCGTGCCCTCGGCGGTCAGCAAACGCATGATTGAAATGGAGGAAGCGTTCGGCGTGCCGCTGCTGGAGCGCGGCGTCAAGGGCGTGCAGGCCACGCCGGCTGGCCAGGCCCTGGCCGGCCACGCCCGCCTGCTGCAGCAGCAGATGGACCGCATGCATCGCGAGATGGCGGGCTTTGCGACCGGCGTACGCGGCCGCATCCGGCTGGCGGCCAGCGTGGCGGCGCTGTCGGGCGAGCTGCCGGCGCAGATCCAATCGTTTCGTCGGGCCTATCCCCAGATCGAGATCGCGCTGGAAGAAAGCACCACGCAGCAAGTCTTCCAGGAAGTGCTGGAAGGGCGCGCCGACGTGGCCGTGGGCTCGGATTTCGGCCACGACGGCCTGCAGGTATTTCCCTGTGGCTATTGTGAATTGGCGGCCGTGGTGCCGGCGCAGCATTTGCTGGCGGACAGCGAGATACTGGACTACGCCCAACTGCTGCCGTACGACCAGATCGAACTGAACCGCGACAACGGCATCAGCGCGGTGTTCAAGCAGGCCGCGCAAGAGGCCGGCGTGGCGCGCCGCATCAGCGCCCGGGTCAGCTCGCACGAGACGATCTGCAACCTGGTCGCGCGCGGCATGGGCGTGGCGGTGGTGCCCATGTACCTGAAGCCGCGCCACGCCAGCCAGGACATTCGCTTCATTGCGTTGTCGGGTCCATGGTCGGGCACGCCGTTGTGCATCGCGGTGCGCGAACTGGACGCCTTGCCGCCCGCGGCGCGTGCGCTGCTGGCGCACCTGGGGGCGGCGCCCAAATCCTAGGGTGTTGCACTGCGCTATGCCGGCCTAGGGCTAACCCGGACGTTCCCAAACGAGAATGCCCCGGTGCTGAAAGACCGCTTTTCCGAACCTGCCGCGCCCGTGATGATGGCTGCGTACCGGCCCCTGGGCATGCCCCTTCGGCCTTAGTTCACGGCAGGCAAGAGGAAACGTTGATGACAGCAGCACCGGCTTCACCCTTCATGGACAGCAGCGAACTGCCCTTGCGCGGCATCAAGGTGCTGGAGTTGTCCCACATGATCATGGGGCCCGCCGCGGGCCTGGCGCTGGCCGACCTGGGCGCCGAAGTGATCAAGGTGGAACCCATCGACGGCGACCGCACGCGCCGGCTGAAGGGCTCGGGCAGCGGCTACTTCCCCGTCTTCAACCGCAACAAGCAAAGCCTGTCCATTGACCTGAAATCGACCGAAGGGCAGGCGCTGGCGCGCCAGTTGGCGCTGCAGGCCGACATGGTCGTGGAGAATTTCCGCGACGGCAGCCTGGCGCAGTACGGGTTGGACTACGAGACCCTGTCGGCCGACAACCCTGGGCTGATCTATGTGTCGCTCAAGGGCTTTCTGTCCGGCCCCTACAAGCATCGCACTGCCCTGGACGAGGTGGTGCAGATGATGGGCGGCCTGGCCTATATCAATGGCGGCGCCGATACCCCGCAACGCGTGGCGGCGTCGGTCAACGACATCCTGGGCGGCACGTTCGGTGTCGTGGGCGCGCTGGCCGCGCTGCACGACCGCCATGCCACCGGGCGCGGCCGCCATGTGCGTTCGGGCCTGTTCGAAAACAACCTGTTGCTGGTGGCGCAGTTCATCGCCCAGTTCCAGCTGACCGGCGCGGCGCCCAAGCCGTTTGGCGCCGAGCGCAAGCCGCCATGGGGCGTATACGACGTGTTCGAGACGGCCGACGGGCGCGTGTTCGTGGCCGTGGTGGGCGATGCGCAATGGCGCAATTTCGCGCAAAAATTCCTGCCCCCCGAATGGGCCGCCGATCCCCGCCTGGCGACCGCCGTGGACCGCGAGGCGGCCCGATCGTGGCTGGTGCCCGGCGTGGGCGAAATCCTCAAGACCTGGAAGACCGACGAGTTGTGCGCCGCGCTGGAGGCGGCGAACCTGTCGTACGGCCCCATCCGTCAGCCGCACGACCTGCTGCAAGACGCCCACCTGAACGCCGGCGGTGCGCTGCTGGCCACGACCCTGCCGGACGGCGGCGAAATATCGGCCGCGGCCCTGCCCATTGAATTCGACGGCCGCAAGGCCGGCAAACGTTCCGATCCGCCCGCGCAGGGCAGCCATACCGAAGCCATCCTGCGGGGGCTGGGCCTGGATGCCGCGCGCATCGACGCCTTGCAGACCGCGGGAATCATCCGTTGCGAAGGCCGTTGAACCGATTGTTGAACAGGCCGTAGAGCCTGTCCACGTCGAAGCGGCGCAGACCGCCAAGACATCCATCAAAGAGGAGACTATCCGATGATCCGCAAACTCTTGGCGGTGGCCAGCCTGGCCGTCGCCTGCGCCGCCCACGCGCAGGACTACCCCAACAAACCCATCCGCATCATCATCCCGTCCACCCCGGGCGGCGGCACCGACTACATCGGGCGCCTGATGAGCAACAAGCTGCACGAGTTGAACGGCTGGGCCGTGGTGCCCGAGAACAAGCCGGGGGCTGGCACCGCGCTGGGGCTGGCCGAAGCGGCCCGCTCGCCCGCGCAGGGCTATGACCTGGTGATCGGGCAATCCGACAACGTCACCTTGATCCCGCTCTTGATGAAAGTGGCGTACGACCCGATCAAGGACCTGGCGCCGGTCGCGCTCGTGGCGACCACGCCGATGGTGCTGCTGGTGTCCGACAGTTCGCCCTTCAAGACGCTGCCCGAGGTGATCGAGGCCGCCAAGAAAGACCCGAACAAGATGTCCTACGGCACGTCCGGCACCGGCGGCGGCGTCCATATCGCCATGGAAATGCTGCAGCACGAGGCCGGCTTCAAGATGCAGCACGTGCCCTACAAGGGCTCGGCGCCGGCGCTGGCCGACCTGATGGGCGGGCACCTGCAGTTCGCGGGCTCGTCGATCTCGTCGGCGGCCTCGCTGATCAAGGCGGGCAAGGTGCGTGCGCTGGCCGTGACCTCACCCAAGCGCAACCCGGCGCTGCCCGATGTGCCGACGGTGGCCGAGCTGGGCTACAAGGACTTCAGCGTGGTCACCTACTACGGCGTGCTGGCCCCGGCCAAGACGCCCGCCGACGTGGTGGCGCGCTTGAACGCCGATTTCAACAAACTGCTGGCACGCAAGGACGTGCAGGACGCGCTGGCCTCGCAGGGACTGGAAACCGATCCTGTGTCCGCCGAGCAGTTCGCGGCGCTGATCCGGTCGGATATCGGCAAGGCCCGCCAGACCATCGCCGCCGCAGGCATCGTGGTGCAGCAATAGCCACCGGCGCATTCGACAAGGAAAGGTCATGGATCAGGAAGTAAGGCTGTGCGAAGTCGGCCCGCGCGACGGGCTGCAGATGGCGCGCGGCATGATGCCGGCCGCCGACAAGCTGCGCTGGATTCGGCAACTGGCCGCGGCGGGCCTGCGAGAAATCGAAGTGGGCAGCTTCGTGTCGCCGCGGCTGGTGCCGCAGATGGCCGACACGGCGCAGGTGCTGCCCGAGGTCCTGGGGATCGACGGCCTGACCGTGTGCGCGCTGGCCTGCAACCTGAAGGGCGCGATCGCGGCCTACGAGGCGGGTGCGCACGTGATCGCCATCCCCGTGTCGGTCAGCGACACGCATAGCCACGCCAACGTCGGCAAGGGCACCGACGCGCAGGTGGACGCTGTGGCCGCCATCGCCGATTGGCTGCGGGCGCAGTCCCGGCCGGTGCGGCTGGATGCCGCCGTCGCCACGGCCTTTGGCTGTTCGATGGAAGGGGCGGTGCCGGTGCGGCGGGTGGCGCAGGTGGCCGCGGCGGTGGCGCGCGCGGGGGCCGACGAAATCGCGTTGGCCGATACCGTGGGCTACGCTCATCCCGCCCTGGTGCGCGACGCCGTGCGGGCTGCGCAAGACGCCGTCGGCGCGCGGCTGGTCAAGCTGCACCTGCACGACACCATGGGGCTGGGGCTGGCCAACGCGCTGGCCGGGCTGGACGAGGGCATCCGCGCTTTTGATTCCTGCCTGGGTGGATTGGGCGGCTGCCCGTTCGCGCCGGGGGCATCGGGCAATATCGTCACCGAAGACCTGGTGTTCATGCTGGAAAGCATGGGTTATCGAACCGGCATCGACCTGAACCAGCTGTTGGCCGCGCGGGAATTGCTGGCCGCGTCGTTGCCGCAGGAAACCTTGCGCAGCGGCGTAGCGGCTGCGGGGATTCCGAAAACGTACGCGGCGGCGTTGGCGCCCTGATGCGGCTCGGCGCGTAGGCGCCGGCGGCGTGCAAGGCAAGGGCGGCGACGGCGGCGCGAAATACGCCAGGGGTATCATGTCGCGTCCCTGTTCCGGCGGCCCGCCGCCACCCGTCCATGGCCATTGCCTCTACCCCGCTGCTCGACCGCCTGCTGGCTGACGGCGTCATCCGCCAAGATCATCACGACGTTGCCCGCACGCGGCAGGGGGCCTTGCCCGCTGAACCCTACGCCACGTTGGGCGAAGCCCTGTTCTGGTTGGTGGACGAAGGCATCGTGTCCGACCAGGAGCTGGAGGCCATTGGCGAGTTATCTGTGTCGCAGGGCGCCTTTGCCGGCAACGACACCCGCCGCCAGGCGCTGGCCGAGATGGACGCGCTGATGCAGCGCAAACTCGGCGAATACGAGCAGCAACTGCGGCAGGCCAGCCGCAGCGCCCGGTCTCCCGGAGCGCGCTGGGCCTGGCGGGTCGGCGGCGTCATTGCCCTGGGGGCGGTGGCCTGGTTCTTGTTCGCCCCGGCCACGCCGCCGCAGTGCGGCGATACCGACGTCCAGAAATCCATGCGCATGAGCTTGTTCAGCGCCCGCAGCCGGCAGGCAATCACCAGCCCGATGGCCCAGGGCCCGGCGCCCGCCGACATGCTCATGGCGACCTTCTCCGATATCAAGCAAGTCGGCTACATCAAGGACGAGCGCTCGCGCGGCTGCACCGCCACGGTCAAGATCGGTGAGACCGCGTCGTCCATGGCCTACACCATCGGGCCCAATGCCAAGGGCGACATGGTCATCGCCGGGGCGGACCCGCGCATTGTCCGCGCCCGCTATGGCCAGGTCGACCAGAACGGCAAGCGGCTGGACGTGGGCCAGCCGCTCGGGGCAGCCCGCCTCGCCGAGGCTTTCGAGCAGGGCGTTGCGGCATTCGACCAGCAGATGAACAACGCGGCCCGCAAGGCCGCCTTCGACAAGCAGCGCCAGCGCATGGGCCTGCCGGTCGAGAGCGATCCGCGGAGCGTGCGCAACGTCCAGCCACTGGGCAATTGCAAGGATCTGGGCGGCGGCAAGTGGTCTTGCCGCCTGCAAGCCGAATACCGCGACCGGCTGCTATCAGCCCTGGGCCGGTCCGACTGGCAGGTGTTCGAGGGCAATTTCGATTTCGTGCAGGATGGCGCCGGCTGGCGAGTCGGCGATTACTTCACCACGCAGTATGTGGACGCCATCGTGCGAGGGCGGGTGGCCGAGATGAAGGGCGACGAAGCGGCCGCCATGCTGGAAGAGATCCAGAGCCAGCGGCAAACCCCCGGCGCGCCACCGCGCAAGGACGGCACCCCACCTTCGTCCGCACCGCGCGAGCGTGAACACCGGTCCGACGGTGCGGTCATCAATAAATAGCCCAGGCCGGGAATGGGAGCACGCGGGGGGGCGGCGCTTGTCTGCGGCGTCGCGTCCGGGCGCTAAGCCGCGATCGCGTCGCGTTCTCGCCGCCTGGCGAAGATGAACACATGATGGTATTTGTCGCGCATGGGATGGCGCGGCTGGTCCACCCCGGGTATGGGCGGCACGAACGGCGTGAAAAGCCCCAGAGCGTCGATATGCACCGGAAACGGCGCGCGTTCGGGCGTGTCGTTGTAGCCCAGGATCAGCAGGCCGCCGGGCTTGAGCACCGCATGGCATTGCTGCAGCATGCGTTCATAGCCCGCCTGGTCGTTCAGGCCATAGCCGATCAGGCCGTTGGCCACCACCACGTCGAAAAAGCCCGCGTCGTAAAACGTGGCCATCTCGGTGGCGCTGCCGGTCAGGTGCCTGCCGGGCGCGCCGTACATGGCTTGCGCTGGATCCATGTCCAACGAATAGAAGTCCGGCCTGAGCAGGCGAGGGTAGTGCCAGGTGTATTCGCCCATGCCCAGGAACAGGCAGCGCCCCGGGTGTCGGGGATCGGCGGGCAGGCTATTGAGGTAGCCAAAGATCTGCTGTTCCAGGAAGCGCCGGTTCGGCGCTCGCAAGGGAAATTGCACGCCGCAGCGCGCCGCCAAGGCGGGAGACAGGCGAAATAAGCCGGCCTTCAATGCGTCTTTCAGTTTGGGCATGGTCAACCAGGCTGTGTCGCCGGTTTTTTGCCGGGCTCGCCACCGCGTGCCACCCGGAATGCGCCAAATAGTAGACGAATTCGCCTATGTTCAGGACTTGTTCAGCTGTTAATGATATGCACGTTAACCCTGATCGCTTCCGGCGGGGGTGGAGATGCTGCTTCCATCCCCTTTTGGAAAGGGGGCACCTAATGAAAATCGAATTCCTGCGCGGAAATCAATTAATGCATGAAGCCTCTTTGAATAATCGGAAAAGCTATTTTCATGAAATTAGAAAACCATATTGACAGTATGAGCATGCAGCGCGAAAGGGGCTTCTGGTGCGGGCGATTATTAATCGAATTGGTGCGCCGGAAGGCGCAGTGCGCCAATCGATTCTAGGGTAAAAATCCCGATGATTCTTGCCGTTTGATGCCAATTAAAAATGGTTTGAAAAATGTGAATGATTCATCAGTCGACCCCTCTTGACAAGCAATGCCTTGGTCTCAATACTCCAGTCGCGTCGAGTATGGGCGCATAACTAAACAGGGTATTCCACGGTCATGGCATGTCATCGGTATTTGAAATATTTCGGACGACAATGGGCGCTTTGCCTGCGCGCGGGTTTACTGCTACTTGCCTGCGTACTGGGGCCAAGCAGCGCAGCGTTCGCCGACTCGGCGTTGGCAATCCGCAATGATTCCGCAAACGCGCTGCAACATCTTTACGCTGTCGAACCAAGCACGAAAGAACTGGGCGACAAAGCGGTGGCAGTCCTGGTGTTTCCCAAGATATACAAGGCGGGCTTCCTGGTAGGCGGTGAGCACGGGCAAGGCGCCTTGTTCAAGGGCAAGGAGCCTGCCCGTTACTACGCAATCTCCGCGGTTTCATTGGGCCTGCAGGCGGGCGCCCAGACCTTTGGTTATGCGCTTTTCTTCATGAACCAGAAGTCATTGAATTATCTCGAGCAGAGCGATGGTTGGGCGTTGGGCAGTGGCCCCAGCCTGGTGGCCTGGGATAAATCCATCGCTTCCAGTTTGTCGACCACAACCCTGTCTCAGGATGTGTTTGCCGTACCTTTCGGCGCCCAGGGGTTGATGGCCGGCATGGGCCTTGAAGGCTCCAAGATCACCAACATCACGCCCTGATACGCCGCTAAAGCCGGGCACGCCGGTCCTCGTTCGCATATGCCAGCCCCGCGGCGAAGGCGGGTTGTGCGGGCGGTACGAGACCGGCGGCCGGCCTGGATGCACCGGTGGGCCATTAATGTCTCTTTTTTTGCGCCGGTTTGTCTCGCATGGAAGATCTTTCGATTTGTTCCTGAAAGCACGGTGTAAATTCGCCCACAATTTGCTGCATGGCGATGCGTTGGGGTAGGCAATTTCTGACAGGGCGCGTCCGGCAGTCTGGCCGACGGTAAAACTGAACCCATGTCGAAATCCACGCCGTCCATCATACTCAGAAGCTTCCTGCACATCGGCCCTTACCTGGCCAGTCGGGGCGTATCCGTGCTGGAATTCTTTCAGCGAGTCGGCGTCTCCCCGAATATTTTCCAAACTCCCGATATCTGGCTGCCGCGGGCCAAGTGTTTTCAACTGGCCAACGAAATGGCCAAAATCGCCCAAGACCCATTTGCCGGCGCCTACGTGGGGCGCTCGATGGAATTGCGCGCGCTAGGTGCCTGGGGAAATCTGGTTCTTGGTTCGAAGAATGTGGCGCAGGCGTGTGCCATGGCCGCGGCCCATGCGGCAATGCTGCATCAGGGGGGCGAGGTCCGGATCGTCACGGAAGGCCGCAAGACAAGGCTGATTCATCGCTTCACGGGACCGCTGGAGGCGGATCCGCGGCATTTCATATTTGGAAGTCTTGCCGTACTGCGCAAGGTTCCGCTCATGTCCGGCGAAGCGTCGGCTATCCGCGTGCATTTGCAGGCTTCTCGGGCGCCGGGCGACGATGTGCTCGAAGAATGCCTGGGCCCGAATATCGAAACCGGGGCCGAAAACAATATGATCGAATTCGATAGCGATTTACTCGAGGCGCCTCTTCAAGGATTGAAAGACGACTCGCGCAAGATTACGCAGGCTTTGCAGTCGACGATTGATACTGCGGGGTTTCTGATTGACAGGATTGCGGAGCAAGAAGATATCAATCTCAGATCCATTGCGAGGGAAATAGGCACGTCGACTCGAACGCTGCAGCGGCGTCTTAAATGCAGTGGCGTCGATTTCGAGGACTTGAAGGATGAAACGCGTCGCAGTGAGGCGCTGCGGCTGATCCGATCGGGAAAATACTCTGCGACCGAAATTGCCTATATGGTCGGCTACAGCGATCCCGCGCATTTCACACGTGCCTTCAAACGGTGGACGGGTAATACGCCATCCCGTTTCCGTTCGGCGCCGCACAGTCCAGCCTGAAGCGGAGTCGCCGCGCGGCGAACATCCGCTGCGCGCGGGGCGGGCTTCGCTTTCGACCTGTAAATGACTTTGGCATCGAATGGCAAGCCCGGCTGCGGCATTTTCTGTAGCCTCGCGGGGCTGCGCTCAAGGGCACCCGATCAGCGACGTTCCGTTTGCACGGGCAGGTCTTCGTAATGCAGCGGCACCGTCATACAGCCAAAGAAATGAACGTTTACCCACACCTGGTTGCCTGTGAACACTGCGACAGCGTGTACCCGCGCCGCACGCTGGCGGCAGGCGAAGTCGCGCGTTGCAGCCGATGCGACGCCGTGCTCCAACGCGCCAATCCGCTGGATGTGAATCAGTGGTTGGCATTGACCCTCACGACAGCCGTCGTATTCCTGATCGCGAACGCCTGCCCGGTCGTACGCATCAGCCTGAATGGCATGCGTCGAGAGGCAACGTTGTGGGAATTCGCATGGGCCCTGGCGCAAGGGGCGGTGGCTCCCCTTGCGCTGGTGGCCGCGCTGGTGATCATTCTGGTGCCGCTTGCCCAGATATCCTTGCTGTCGTGGGTGTTGATCCATGCGCGGGTTGGTCAGCGCGCGCCAGGCTTTGCCTGGTCCTTGCGGACGCTGGCGTTGTTGCGCCCATGGAGCATGGTCGAGGTTTGCATCCTCGGTATTCTGGTGGCGATCATCAAGTTGATCAGCCTTGTCGAAGTCACGCTTGGCGCGGGTGTTTGGGCGACCGCCGCCCTGATGGTATTGCTTACGGTGATCGGCCACCGGGACCTCTCTGCGCTGTGGGACCAGACCGACGCCGATTCGGCGGCGCGTAGCGCAAGTGCGGCATGAACCGGCCCTCTTTCGCAACCGATCTGTCGATGGTGGGCTGCCACGCCTGCGGGTTGGTTTGCGAGCATCTCGACCCGCCCGAGCGGGCCCAGCCGTGCCCCCGTTGCGGCTCGACGCTGCATCAGCGTCGTCCGAACAGTATCGCTCGCGCCTGGGCGCTGCTTTTGACTGCCGTCATCTGCTACATCCCCGCCAACGTCTTGCCTGTCATGCACACCAGCCTGCTGGGCAAGGGAGGCAGCAGCACGATCATGGAAGGGGCGGTGGAGTTCTGGACATCGGGTTCCTATGGCATCGCCCTGGTTATTTTCGTCGCCAGTGTGGCCGTACCTTGCGCGAAATTCCTGATTCTTGGACTGTTGCTTGCGACCTCCCAGCGGCGTAGCCGTTGGGCGACGCGAGAACGCGCCAAGTTGTACCGCATGGTGGAGTTTGTCGGGTACTGGTCGATGCTTGATGTGGTGGTCGTGGCGGTGGTGGCCGCCCTGGTCCAATTCCAAGGTCTCACCGACATATCGCCGCGCAGCGGCATTCTTTTCTTCGGCATGGTCGTCATTTTCACCATGCTTGCAGCGATGTCGTTCGACCCAAGACATATTTGGGACGGTGAAATCAATGGTGATGATGCATGAACGATTCTTCCAGGGCGCTGGATGGGCTTGGCGCGTCTACGGTGATACCCCGCAGAAAATGGCGGATCTCGCTCGTCTGGCTGGTGCCCCTTATCGCGGCGTTGGTCGGCCTTTCCATGCTGGTGCAAACCTGGATGACACAAGGCCCGGTGATCAGTATCACGTTTCGTACTGCTGCCGGCCTGGAAGAGGGCAAGACCCTTGTGAAGTACAAGGACGTGAACGTAGGCACGGTGACGGCAATAGGCCTTAGCGAAGACGGCTCCCGCGTGATTGCCACGGTGGCGTTGGATAAGGATGCGACGAGCCTGGCGCGCCAGGACTCGCGGTTCTGGGTGGTGCGCCCGCGCATTGGCATCGATGGTGTTTCCGGCGTGGATACGTTGCTGTCGGGGGCCTATATCGGCGTCGATCGCGGCCAATCAGCGGAGCCCGCCAAGGAATTCACAGGTCTGGAAAGCCCTCCGACCGTCATCGGCGACACGCCCGGCCGCTCCTTCGTTTTGCGTACCGAAGACCTTGGCTCGCTGGACGTCGGGTCACCGGTCTATTACCGGCGTATTCAGGTGGGCCGTGTCGCGTCCTATCAACTGGGCGAAGATGGCCAGGCGGTTGCCTTGCGGCTCTTCATCAATGCGCCCTATGACCGCTTTGTGACCACGGCAACGCGCTTCTGGAACGCCAGCGGGGTTGATGTTTCGCTTGGCGCGGACGGATTTAAGCTGCAAACCCAGTCGATCGCCACCATTTTGGCCGGCGGGGTGTCCTTCGGCGCCTTGCCGGGCGTACCCGGTGAATCCGCGCTGGAAGATGCGACATACGACCTGGCCAAGGATCAGCAGGCAGCCCTGGCGCCGCCCGACGGTCCGTCGCAAGCCGCCTATCTGGTCTTCGAGCAATCTTTGCGGGGCCTGACCCTTGGGGCACCCGTGCAGTTCGATGGCATGGACCTGGGCAAGGTCGTTTCCATCAAACCCGATTACGACCCCGTCAGACGCCGCTTTCAGTCCAAGGTTGGCATCGTGATCTATCCGCAGCGCCTGAGCGAGATCATGGAAAAAATGCCGGCCTCCGACGGCACCGAAGAAGACCGCTTGGTGCGCATGGTGCAGGAAATGGTGGCCCACGGTCTGCGGGCCCAGGCCAGGACAGGAAACCTGCTGACTGGCCAGCTTTACATTGCGCTGGATTTCATACCGAACACGCCAAAGGTCGCCTTTGATCCCCAACGTCGCCCGCTGCTGCTGCCCACCGTCAGTGGCAGCTTCGACCAATTGCAAGAGCGGGTCGCCAGCATCGTGGGCAAGATCGACAAGATGCCGTTGGACAGTATTGCGCACAATCTTGACGCCTCCTTTGCCAATCTGAATAAAGTGCTGTTGCAGATGAACGGCGTCGTCCTGCCGCAAGCCTCGCAGACGCTGCGCCAGGCGCAACAGACCATCGGCGCCGCGCAAGGGATGCTCGCCGAAGATGCGACGTTGCGACAGAGCCTTGGCCACGCCCTGCAGGAGATTCAGCGCGCCGCCCGCTCAGTGCGCAGCTTGACCGACCTGTTGAGCCGATACCCGGAGGCGGTAGTGCGGGGCCGCCCCAAGAACGCCCCATTCGAGGCTTCCGCAGAGCCGCCAGCCCGTCCCATGGAGACACCCCAGCGATGATCCGACCTATCCGTGCCAGTCTGCTCGTCCTGCCCCTCGGGCTGGCGGCCTGCAGTGCTTCCGCGCCAGTACGGCATTACACATTGCTAAACCCCCAGGGGGATGTTCAGCCCCAGGGCGCGCCGGCGCGTTTTGTGGTCGAAGTGCTGCCTGTGACGTTGCCCGAGTATCTGAATCAGCCTCAGCTGGTTGTGAGGCAGGATGACGGCGGCAGGCTCGCCGTCCTGGATGACGAGCTTTGGGTGGGGCCGTTGGACGAGGAGATACGTAGCGCCTTGTCGGCGCAGTTGGCCGCACGCCTGGGCACCCAGGATGTTGCCGGGTTGTCCTGGCCAGGCGATGTGCCCGTGATCAGGGTGAAACTGCAGATTCGTCGGCTGGATGCATGGCCGGGAAAGCGCGTGCAGCTCGAGGCAGGCTGGGCCCTGGGGGACGCGCGCGAACCCGGCGGCGCCAGGCTGGTTTGCCAGGGGCGTTTTGAAGCGCCGGCCGGCGCCGGCTATCCCGCGCTGGTGCAAGCGCAGCAGCGCCTGATCGCTGCGCTGGCCCAACGGATCGGCCAGGACGCGAGGGGGTGGTCGGCCTCACGCCAGTCGACTTGCGGATCCGGCCAGGTGAGCTAGACCAGCGTTTGGCCGCTACGCGGTCAGCGCTCCTTATTGGCCCAATCAAGCTGTTTGAGCTTTCTGGAAGCGGTTCCGAATTGGCCCAGTTGGTAGACCGCGGCGCCGACGGGCGCGAACGTAAACGCCTCGAAGGGTTCGGCCAACATCTTGTCCAGGTCCGCCCTGAGAGCCACGCCTATCGTGACGTGTGGGCCGTATTTTTCGCCCGCTGCTGTCGTGGCGAAGGTGGACACATACGAGATCAGGACCGGATCGATGACAGGATCATCGGGGGTCGTCACGAACGCCGTGGAATTCCCGGTTGCAACGGTGTACGGCGCCACGGCGGCAAGCAGGTCGGCTTGCAGTGCAAGCAATGCCGGCGTCGGCCTGGCGACGATGCCGGCCAGGCCGGTTTCTCCGCTGGGCATGTAAACGTATTTGAACGCCTCAAGCCGCATGGCCCTCACGTTGGATTTGGCCAGCACCTTGTTGGCCGCGGCATACACGTTGTCGAGATCGGCGGTGTGGACGAAGCGCTGGATGACCGTGACGTGCGCCCTGTGTGATTCGTCGAGCGCAAAGCCTTTTGGAAAGGCCTTGCGCAAACGCGCGTTGGCCGCGTCCGCTTTGGCAAGCATGACCGCGTCTGGCTCCAGAAGAATATCGATCGCCGTGATGCTGTCAGAGGCGGCATGCGCCAGGTTGGGTCCGAGGCACCATCCCGCCAACGTGGTCAGCGCAACGGTGCCGGCTGTGCTCAATAGCCGGCGGCGCAGAAGCTTGCTGCTCATCTTGAAATTCCTTGATTGTTGATTCTGCTGTGCATGGGCTGTGAAGCGCTGCCGCGTCCGCATGCCTATCGTTCAGCCGACTTTCTGGACGGCTGGAATCGCCCAGGTGCCATCGAGGATGGAAGGGGCCTTCTCGGTCGGCCAATACGTTCTCAGCATCAGGATGAATTCGCCGGCAGGGGCGGGTAGCCAGTTCGATTCCTTATCCTTGCCCGGCGAATCCTTTTGTATGTGGAGATCGGTCGACCCGTCCGGGTTGGTCTGCAAGTCTTGGCGCGGGCTGATCGAATATCGGTTGAGCGGGTTATTCACGAAGAAATAACCATCGTCATACATCGTCAGCGACCAGAATCCCTCTACGGGCGGCAGTTGGCCTTTCGGAAAGCGCATGACGTACTTGTGCGCCCCGTGATATTGGCCCCCCTGTGCGTCCGTTTTCGAGATCGGATAGATCGCATCCTGAGGGCGGTTGGCCCCAAGTCCGATAGCGGTGATGAGCGCCCGCATCACATAGTCGGTGCCGTAGATGCCTGTATCGGTCGTGAGTGACCAGCCGTTCTGTTCCTTGAGCGCCCCGTAGTGCTGCATGATCCTGTCGACCGCGGTCTTCGGGACGCCATTGGCAACATCCGATTTAAGTTTGCCCGGGTCAAAGTCCTTGCCAGGGACAATGCCGATGTGCTTGAACCTTGCGACATGCGCCGCATCGGCCGTCGACGGCGGGTTCATCTTCATCAGTTCACAAAGCAGCGTGAAGTAAGCCACCGCATCCATTCGATTGACCTGGTCACGCACTGCGGTGACCATGTCGAGGGACGGATCGACCTTGCCGGGCGGGGGGGTGTAAGGCTTGCCATACGCACTGAGGGGAACGAGCTTGAATTCGTCCTGCAATTTGTGAACCGCCGCGTAGTCTTCTGGGGTGCCGGTGCAATAAATGCGGCCGAGTAGCCAGACGATGCTGGTGGGCGACTTGTACTCCTGCATGCCCTTGGGCAGGGCCCCTTTCCAGCCCGGGCCGGTGATCGCGTAGGTTTGCGCGCCAGTGCCGGTCGTGCGCTTGCCTGGAACCTGGAACACCGTCGTCCAGCCATCGAGCATGGGCATCAGGGAATAACGGCCATTCATATCGGGGATGCTGAGCACCCACGGCTCGCTGCCTACATCAAAAAAGGCGTTGGTATATAGCGTGTCGGCGTTCGGTGCCGTGACGTCGCGGAATGACGCGTCGGGGTAGCTGCGCGCCTTGATGATCTGCCCCATCGGGCCTCGTATTTCGCCTGGCTCGGCGACATTGGTGATGATCCGGCGGGTCATCTCCATCGTCACCAACGGGTATCCGAAGATGTAGGCATCGACCGCCAGGGCCATGTCCTCCGAGCCTTCGCCAAGGTCGGAGAGCGCACCCTGCTTGGCGAGCGCCGAGCGAGCAATGGCCAGGCCGGCGAACAGGCCTGGTCCAGCCAACAATACGGAACGGCGAGTAATCTTCATAGGTTTTCCCACTGATTGCCAACAATCTGATGCGCTGCGAAGCGTTGGTCTGCATCATATGAGTGGGGTCCCCGATGGAGCTTGCCATCTGGCGCCAAATGCAAAGGCAATCATCTGGCTGCAAGCCTTCAGGCGCGTGCTTTCGTCGCTCGTCAGGCCCACATGGGGGCCGAGCGGTCAGCGAGAAAATGGCTTGTGGGGGAGAGCGCCGGGAATGGGTCTGGCGCCTTTTGATTTTTACCCGGATGTATTTCGCGGCGACAGCGCTGTCTGCAACGCGCCACCAAGCGTGACGGCCGTGTCCAGTCGGGATCGGCGGATACAACGGGGTGTTGGCGGAAGCGGTGGGATTCGAACCCACGAAGGGTTTAACCCCTTGCCGGTTTTCAAGACCGGTGCAATCGACCACTCTGCCACGCTTCCTGGTACTGCAATGTACTGCTGCTGCGGCAATCCGGCCGCCTGGCAAACACTCTGCCCGGCGAAAACGCGGCCTGCCGTAAAGGGCGCAATAATAATCTATTTGCTGCGAAGGAGGCACGCGATGCACGCTGTAGAAATCTCTCGCCCGGGCGGCCCCGAGGTCCTGGTTCCCGTTGAACGCCCCACGCCGGAAGCCGGCAAGGGTGAAGTCCTGATCAAAGTCAGCGCCGCGGGCATCAACCGCCCCGACGTGTTCCAGCGCAAGGGCAACTACGCCCCGCCGCGCGGCGCGTCCGACCTGCCGGGCCTGGAAGTGGCCGGTGAAATCGTTGGTGGCGACCTCGCCGGCAGCGGTTTCGCAGTGGGCGACAAGGTCTGCGCCCTGGTCGCTGGTGGCGGCTACGCCGAATACTGTGTGGCGCCCGCCGCCCAGTGCCTGCCCATTCCCAAGGGCTTGTCCGACATCGAGGCCGCTGGCCTGCCGGAAACCTATTTCACGGTCTGGAGCAACGTGTTCGACCGCGGCCGCCTGTCCGAAGGCGAAGCCCTGCTGGTGCACGGCGGCGCCAGCGGCATTGGCACCACGGCCATCCAGCTGGCGCGCGCCTTGGGCCACAAGGTCTATGCCACCGTCGGCAGCGACGAGCGCGCCCGCGCCGTGGAAGCCCTGGGCGCCGAGCGCGGCATCAATTACAAGACGCAGGACTTCGTCAAGGAAGTGCTGGAGGCCACCGGCGGCCGCGGCGTCGACGTGATCCTGGATATGGTGGCCGGCGACTACATCGCCCGCGACATGCAATGCCTGGCCGACGACGGCCGCATCGTCATCATCGCCCAGCTGGGCGGCGCGCAGGCCAATGTCGATACCAGCCAAGTCATGCGCCGCCGCCTGACCATCACCGGCTCGACCCTGCGTCCGCGCCCGGTGGACTTCAAGGGCGCCATCGCCCAGGCGCTGCGCGAGCGCGCCTGGCCGCTGCTGGAGCAGGGCGCCATCAAGCCGATCGTGCACGCCACCTTCCCGCTGGCCCAGGCCGCCCAGGCCCACGCCATGATGGAAAGCGGCGAGAACATCGGCAAAATCATCCTGACGATGTAAGAAACGCGCGGCGCTCGGCGCGGCGCCGCGCAACAGGATACAATCTCGGGTTTCGCCTGGAATTATTTCCAGGCCAGCCCGTGGGCGGGTGTTTTCCCCCTGGGTTCATCCACTCTGACATTTGCGCCATGACTTCAGTCGAAAACCGCGCCCGCCTTGTGCTGGGCAACTGGAAGATGCACGGCAACCTGGCTGAGAACGCTGCGTTGCTGACCGAGCTGCGCGCCGCGGATGCCGCGAGCCACTGCGAAATCGGTGTCTGCGTTCCGTTTCCGTACCTGGCCCAGGCCGCGTCGGCCCTGACCGGCAGCGCCGTGTCGTGGGGCGCGCAAGACGTCAGCGCGCATGACAAGGGCGCCTATACCGGCGAAGTCTCCGGCCCCATGCTCAAGGAATTCGGCTGCCGCTATGCGCTGGCCGGCCACTCCGAGCGTCGCGTGCTGCACGGTGAAACCGACCAGATCGTCGCCGACAAGGCCCGCGCCGCACTGGCCGCCGGCCTGACCCCGGTGGTCTGCGTGGGCGAGTCCCTGGCCGACCGCGAAGCCGGCAACACGCTGGCCGTGATCGAACGCCAGCTCAAGCCCGTGCTGGCGCTGGGCGCCGAAGCCGTGTCGCAAATGGTGCTCGCGTATGAGCCCGTCTGGGCCATCGGCACCGGCCGCACCGCCAGCCCCGAGCAGGCACAAGAAGTTCACGGCGCCATCCGCGCCGCCCTGGCTGCGCTCGGCGCGGCACAGGTACAGGTTTTGTACGGCGGCAGCGTCAAAGCTGCCAATGCCGCCAGTTTGTTCGCCATGACTGATATCGACGGAGCCCTGGTCGGCGGCGCGTCGCTCGTGGCCGAAGAATTTTTGCGAATCGCCGCCATCTAAGTTTCCGTTCCGGAGTCTGTAATGCCCTTGATGCTCAAACTTCTGCTGGCCGTCCAAGTGATCTCGGCGCTGGCTATCATCGTCCTGGTCCTGCTGCAGCAGGGCAAAGGCGCCGACATGGGGTCCGCGTTCGGCAGCGGCTCGTCGGGCAGCCTGTTCGGCGCCACCGGCGCGGCCAACTTCCTGTCGCGCGCTACCAAGTGGGCCGCCGTGGTCTTCTTTGCCTCTACCGCTGGCCTGGCGTATGTCAGCCACAAGGGTACGGGCGCTACCGCCGTCGATAGCGGCGTGATGCAAAGCTTCCCGGCCGACCGCTCGGTCCCGCAAGTGCCGGGCGCCGCGCCCGCCGCGCCGGGTGCTTCGTCCGTCCCGGGCGCCGCCTCGTCCGTGCCCGGCGCCGGTTCGGCTCCGGCTCCGGCCGCCAAGCCCGACGCTTCCGTCCCGACGGCGCCTGCCGCTGGCGACAAGCCGGCCGAAACGCCCGCGAAGTAAGCGACCGCACCCGAAAAAGGCCGGCGCATGCCGGCCTTTTTCATGGGCGCTGCCCGCTGTTGCGGGGGCGCGGCCTGCGATAATGCGCGGGTGCGGCGGCCGGCGCTATTCCATAGCCTGCCGGCCACGCGAAGCACTACGGATCGGCTCCATGGAAAAGCGTTTGATGCCATCAATGATGGCGCTGCAGTGTTTCGAGGCGGTGGCGCGGCACATGAGCGTGACGCGCGCGGCCGAGGAACTGCATATGACCCAGAGCGCGATCAGCAAGCAGATCGCGCAACTCGAGGCCCTGCTACGCAACCCGCTCTTCCTGCGGGTGCGCCGGCGCCTGCAATTGACGCCCGCGGGGGCGTTGTATCAGTCCGAGGTTCGGTCCATCTTGAACCAGGTGGACATGTCCTCGCGCTACATCCTGACCTACGGCAGCGAGACCCAGGTCCTGACCATCGGCACCCAGCCCACGTTCGGCGCGCGCTGGCTGATCCCGCGCCTGCAGCGTTTCATGGCCGCGCATCCGGATATCCAGGTGAAGGTGCGCAGCGAAACCCGGCCGTTCGACCTCATGCAGGCCAAGATCGACATTTCCTTTTTCTTCGGTCATGGCACCTTGCCCGGCGCCCAATGCCGCGAGTTGTTCGGAGCCGAGGTGGTGCCGGTGTGCGCACCCGGCTTTCTGCCCGGGGACAAGGTGCCCAGCCTGGAAGCGCTGAGCGGCCACGCGCTGATCCAGTGCGCCTCGCGCCCCGAAGCCTGGCACGACTATTTCTCGCGCCAGCAGTTCCAGTCCGATCGCAGCTACCACGGCCCCAGGTTCGACACGTTCTACATGTGCGTGCGTGCGGCCGAAGGCGGTTGCGGCATTGCCTTGACGCCCCGGTTGCTGGCCGAAGAAGAATTGCAGGCCGGCAAGCTGGTGATTCCCTGGGGCTACGTGCAGCCCAGCGATGGCGCCTACTTCGTCGCCTACTCGGAACATTCGGCCGAAGTCCCGAAGATCAAGCAATTCGTCGCCTGGGTCGAGGAAGAAGCTGCGCAAAAGCGCGACCGCGACTCGCAACGCGCACGATCCATGAAAAAACGGACTGATTAAGCCGATTTTTTTCATTTGATTGCCCCCCGTCGGGCGTGATTTCATGCGGCCATCCTTGTTTATCGATGTGCCGAGCCCGCCATGAGTCAGAATTTCGTCAATCCGGATCAGATCCGCGCCTGGTTCTCCCGCGCCATGTCCGACATGTACAAGTCGGAAGTGCCCCTGTATGACACGCTGCTGGACCTGGTGGCCCAGGTCAACGCCAAGACGCTGGCCGAGCAGCCGGAACTGGCCGAACAGCTGGCGCGCACGGGCGAGATCGAGCGCCTGGACATCGAGCGCCACGGCGCCATCCGGGTCGGCACGGCGCAAGAACTGGCCAATATGCGCCGCGTGTTCGCCGTGATGGGCATGCAGCCGGTGGGCTACTACGACCTGTCGCCGGCCGGCGTGCCGGTGCATTCGACGGCCTTCCGCGCCACCCACGAGGCCGCGTTGCAGGCCAGCCCGTTCCGCGTCTTCACATCGCTGTTGCGACTGGAGCTGATCGACGACGTGGCCCTGCGCGAGAAAGCCGCCCGCATCCTGGCTGCGCGCCAGATCTTCAGCGCCCGGGCGCTGGAATTGGCCGCCCGCTTTGAAGCGCAGGGCGGGCTGAACGACGCCGACGCTCGCGAATTCGTCGCCGAAGCGCTGCACACGTTCCGCTGGCACAGCGAAGCCACCGTCAGCCTGGACGACTACCGTGAACTGCACGGCCTGCATCGCCTGATCGCCGACGTGGTGGCCTTCAAGGGCCCGCACATCAATCACCTGACGCCGCGTACGCTGGATATCGACGAAGCCCAAGCCGAGATGCCGCGTCGTGGCGTGTCGGCCAAGGCCGTCATCGAAGGCCCCCCGCCGCGCAAGTGCCCGATCCTGCTGCGCCAGACCAGCTTCAAGGCGCTGGAAGAGCCGGTGTGGTTCGCCGGCGCCGACGGCAACGCCGCAGTGGGCAGCCATACCGCCCGCTTCGGCGAGATTGAACAGCGCGGCGTGGCCCTGACCCGCAAGGGCCGGGCCCTGTACGACCAATTGCTGGACCTGGCACGCAGCCGCATCAGCGGCGCGCCCAACGACAGCAACGCGGCCGCGTACATGCAGAACCTGCAGGAGTGCTTTGCCACGTTCCCGGACGACTACGCGCAATTGCACGACCAGGGCCTGGCGTATTTCCGCTATTTCCTGACTGGCAAGGAAGGCGCCACGCCGGGCAGCGATCTGCGCTCGCTGATCGACCAGGGCTACATCCGCTTTGAACCGCTGGTCTACGAAGACTTCCTGCCCGTCAGCGCCGCGGGCATCTTCCAATCGAACCTGGGCGACAAGGCCCAGGCCGAATACGCGCAGAATGCCAGCCAGGCCGCTTTCGAGCAGGCGTTGGGCGCGTCGGTGCAGGACGAGCTGGCGCTCTACCAAGACACGCAGGACCGTTCGCTGGCCACCTGCCTGCAGGCGCTGGGCGCCCAAGCCGGTACGCCGGTGGCCGCATGAGCCGTCTGGACCGCTGCCTGTCGGTGCGGGACTTTGAACGCGAGGCGCGGCGCATCATGCCGCGCTGCGTCGAAGGCTACGTCTGTGGTGGCACCGAAGACGGCACGTCGCTGCACGAGAGCGTGCGCGCCCAGCACGACATCGGTTTCAAGCCGCGCGGCTTGCGTGTGGTGGACCAACGCAGCAGCCAGGTCAGCCTGTTTGGCGAGCACTACGCCATGCCGGTTGGCTTCGCACCCACCGGCTTTTCGGCCATCGTCATGCACGAATGCGACCTGGCGCTGGCGCGCGCCGCCCAGGATGCCGAGATCCCGTTCATCATCAGCGGCGCTTCCAGCGTACCGCTGGAACGCTTGCAGCAAGCCACCGGCAAGCGCTGCTGGTACCAGGCCTACCTGCCCGGCAACATCGACCGTATCGGCAAACTGCTGGACCGCCTGCGCCGCGCCGACATCCCGGTGCTGGTGGTCACGATCGACACCTGCGTAGGCGCCAACCGCGAGAACCTGCAGAAGCTGGCCTTTACCGTGCCCTTCAAGCTCAGCCCCCGCGTCGTGCTGGACGGCATGCTGCATCCGCGCTGGAGCTTGAACGTCTTCATGCGCACGCTGCTGGGCAGCGGGGTGCCTCGCTTCTCGAACCTGTACGAAGACATCGGCCCGCCCATCACGCAAGACCCGCCCAACGGCTTTCGTGGTGAACGCGACAAGCTGTCGTGGGACCACATCCGCTGGATTCGCGAGAACTGGCCCGGCAAGCTGGTGCTGAAAGGCGTGATGCATGCCGAGGACGCGCGCCTGGCCCATGCGGCCGGCGCCGACGCTGTGATCGTGTCCAATCACGGCGGACGCCAGCTCGACGGCTGTATTTCTCCCTTGCAGGCGCTGCCCGACGTCGTGGCGGCCGTGCCGGCCGGCTATCCGGTCATGGTCGACGGCGGCTTTCGCCGTGGGTCCGACGTGCTCAAGGCCGTGGCCTTGGGCGCGAGCATGGTCTTCACGGGTCGGCCTCAGTTATTCGGCGCGGCGGTTGGCGGCAGCGCCGGCATCCGCAAAGTCACCGAGATATTCCGCAGCGAGATCTCGACCAACATGGCACTGCTCGGCTGCCGGTCGCTGGCCGATGTCACGCCCGACTTGATCGCGCCGATGCGCGTGGCCTGCCCCGCGTAGGGCAGGCGCAAGACCGCACGGGGCACGGTAGCCCCCACCACAACAAGAAACAGGCGCGCGCTTGCGTGCGCGTCCATCCATTTTTATCGACAGGAGGAGACATGAAGAACATCTATTCCAAGCTGGCTGGCGTGGCTGCGGCAATCGCATGCGTCGTGAGCGCACCGGTTCAGGCCCAGGCAAGCAACTATCCGTCCAAGCCCGTCAGGCTGGTCGTGGGCTATGCCCCCGGCGGTACCACCGACATCAGCGCCCGCATGATCGCGGACGTGCTGGGCAAGGAATTCGGCCAGACCTTCGTGGTCGAGAACAAGCCCGGCGCCAACAGCAACATCGGTGCCGAAACCGTGGTGCGCGCGCCGGCCGACGGGTACACCTTGTTCGTGGGATCGATTTCCACCGCGATCAACCAGTCGCTGTATTCCAAAATGTCGTACGACGCGCTCAAGGACCTGGATGCCGTCGCGCTCTTGAACGTCGTGCCCAACATCCTGGCCGTCAACGCCAATGTGCCCGTGAAGTCGGTGCAGGAATACATCGCCTACGCCAAGAAGAACCCTGGCAAGCTGACTTGCGCGTCCCCTGGCAATGGCTCGTCCGCGCACCTGGGCTGCGAGCTGTTCAAGATGAAGGCCGGCATCGACATCCTGCACGTGCCCTACCGCGGCAGCGGCCCGGCCGTGGCCGACCTGCTGGGCGGCCAGGTGGACTCCATCTTCGACAACCTGCCGCCGCTGTTGCCGCACGTACGCGCCGGCAAGCTGACCGGCCTGGCCGTTACCACCGCCAGCCGTGTGCCCTTCGCGCCGGAAATCCCCACCATCGCCGAATCCGGCGTGCCGGGTTTTGACGTAGCGGCCTGGTTCGGCGTATTCGCGCCCGCCGGCACCCCGCCGGAGATCGTCCAGAAAGTGAACGCCGCCATCAACAAGGCGCTGACGTCCGACGCTGCGCTGGCGGCCAACTACCAGACCAACGGCTTCCTGCTGCCCCCGCCGCCCAACACGCCGCAAGCGTTCAAGGTCTTCATGGAAAGCGAAACCAAGAAGTGGGGCGAGGTCGTCAAGGCGACCAACCTGCAGATCAACTGATCGGGCAGGGTGGGGGAGGGCTTTGCGGCCCGCCCCGCCTGGCGATCGCGGGTTCGGGGTTAGGATCCCGGCTGGGGCTGGACTGTGGCTGCGTAATGGCCTTCTCGGGCCCACCCCAGTTGGCTTGCCAAGATTGCCGTTTTGCGTGTTAGAATGTTCGACTTTCCAGGAAAGCACGTCTTTTCTGGTTGGATTTGCCGACGTGGTGAAATTGGTAGACACGCTATCTTGAGGGGGTAGTGGCGAAAGCTGTGCGAGTTCGAGTCTCGCCGTCGGCACCAAGAATTTTGTCTCAGGGTCTCCCTGGACGTATAAAGAGCCCGCATATCTCCCAGGAGAGTGCGGGTTTTTTATTGCCTGGCCGTTGACGGTAATTGCCATCGGTGTGGCTGCGCCGGATCAATGGCTTGAGTTGGCCGGGCGTTGACGCGCGGCCGGGTGCCGCATCTGGAGGCGCAGGCGCCTATATCGCCGTCATTACCGCGCGTGATAGCCGGGGCATTGCACATATACGCACGCCAGCGCGCCATCTACTTGGCATTGCAGGTTCTGATGATTTCAGGCGCCAGTCTCTCGATATCTCTCGGAGACAAGGTCGAGAGTGCCTCGTCCTTGATGTTGCGCTTCACAATGCCCAGCGCGCACTTGCAGTAACCGGTATTTCCATTGCTCGTTGCTTCGCAGCTCTTCTTGAAATTTCTATCGAACTCGGGCTCGCGCGAGCAAGCGACCAGTATGAGCGGCATAAGGAAATACAGGAAACATCTACACAGATTGTTGTGACGCATTGTTAATATTATCCTTATAATCTAACATTATCTCAAATTAAAACATGGGATGAATGTCCTGATTACGAGGGCAAAGGCAAGTTTGCTGTTCGTTCTTCCCTTTGACGATTTGATGCAGAAAAGTAACAAAATATGCTGGGCGTAAGATTACGTAGCGACAAAATCGATCAATTCGATGTGTTGGGTGAGCGCGGTCAAGCCATTCATCTGGTTGCGAGCCAGATTCTCACGGTCTTGAAAAGTAAGCGCCCCGACCTGCTTGCCCATTTCGCCGTGCCGCAGTCGAGTGAAAATGGCAGCCGCATCGACTGGTACGCGCCGTCGCCCGGCTCTGTGGTCGTGTGGAATGCCGCGACTGCCGGTGAGCAGGCCGGTGCGCTGGCGCGGTTGGAATCGGTGCGTGCCGGCGTCGCGCAACTGCGCGATTCCATTCAGGCCAAAGGCAGCAGCAACGATGCGGCTTTGCTGGGGCAATTGCTGAAGTGGATCATGCATCATCCCGATCCCAGCTTCGTGTTCCTGGTCGGTGGGCAGCCCGTCATTACGTTCTGGGGTTTTTTGCACAGCGGGGCGGATCGTTCGCTCGATCCGCTGCATGCCTTGCGTCCCGCCGCGCCGCTCAGTTCGCCATCGCAGGCGTCGGTCGTTGAAACCGTGGCAACCACAGCGGCGAACACCGCCACGACCACGGTGCACCGCATCGCAACGTCCGGACCGTGGTGGAAGCGCTGGTGGACCTGGCTTCTCTTGCTGCTGTCATTGCTGGCCCTGCTGTTCGGTTTGCGTGCATGCATGCCGAACCTGATGCCAAACCTGTCGTTGCCCGGCGTGACGCCGCGTGGCGACGTCACGTTGCCCGACGCCAAGCTGTCCATGCCGACGCTGCCGAACGTTGATGCAGGCGCGGCCAATGGGCTTGGCGGTGCAGCGCAGTCACGTGGCGGCGATGCTGCTGGCGGACTACCGTCACCGAACGCACCGAATGCGCCGAACGTGCCGACCCCCCCAAGCACGCCGGACAGCGCTGCCTCCGCACCGAACCCGCCCGAGTCCCTAGCCGATCCCGCGGCCGGGTCGCCGCCCGCGCAATTTCGGCCCGATGGCGCTGGACCTCAGCCTGCAGCGAACGGCGCCGCAGACCCTGGCAATGCTGCGCCGCCCACCTTGCCTGATAGCAAGGACGCCCTGCAAATTCCCGAGAACGCGAGCGACGGCAGCGCGAATTTCCTGAACGGCAACTGGCGCGCTGGTGCTGGCATCCAGGATCGTGACACCGGCGAACCGTTGCGTCTGCACTATCAGTTCAAGAATGGCGAAGGGCAGGTCACGGTCAACCGCCATAACGGCGTGCAATGTACCGCTCCGGTCAGCGCAGCCATGAGCAAGGGCTCGCTATCGATCAGCAATAGCGTGGCAGCCAAGTGCAGCGATGGCGGCACCTACGACATGCCCCTGATCCAGTGCAATCCGGCTGCACAAAATATCGCTTCGTGCGCTGGCCAATATGGGGACGAACGTTTTCCCATATCGATGCGCCGCGCCCAACCTTAATCGTTGAGAGTATTTGCCATGTTGCCCCCTGTTGATACCTATGATGCCGACAAGGATAACGTCGAGCTTTTCGGCAATACGGGCGTCCAGTTCCTGGATCTGGCGTGCGCACTGCCAGACCTCAAGCGCGAGCCGGAAGGCGAATTCTGCATGCATCCGTCCGGCAGAATGCCCATCCGGCTGTATGTGCCCGACGACGGCAGGCCCGGCTACGAAGACCGGCCGGGTAATTTCTTCGAAACCAAGGCCGTGTTTTCGTTGTCCATGCAGGACAGCCTGGAACTGTTCGACGGCTTCTGGCTGCCGGTGCCGTTCTTTCGCTACAAATCGGACAGCCAGTTCGATCGGGGGCCCAAGAACTGGGCGCGCCTGCGCATGGTCAAGCTCGATGAGGCGGACGCCAATGGCAACACGCATCGTGTGACGTTGGCCTTCGATACGCGAACCCGTGCCCGAGACGATGCCCGCGACTACATCGAACCCTACGATGAAGATATGGAAACGGGCGCGCTGTTCCGCCTGGCTTTCAACCTGCACGAAATGGAATGGTTCCTGGACGAGCAGGAATGGGTCATCAAATGGCTCGAAAGCGTATTCCGCGAACGCCGCGACGATCTCGAAAGCCGTGAAATAGAAAAGGCGCTGGCAAAGAAAGAGCACATCGCCCATTACCTGAATCTGCTCAGTTTGATGCGCGAATCCGCGCCGACCACGCGTTCCAACAAGGAACTGAAGGACAAGGTCAAGATCAAGCTGCCCCGCATCAAGGTGCTGAACATGCTGGCCCCCAACAGCGACGGCCGCAAGGTCATCAAGGGGGGCAGCGTGCCGGTCGATCTGGTGCTGGATGTGGGCAATTCGCGCACTTGCGGCATTCTGATCGAAGAGCATAAGCAGAACGACAATGGCCTGAACGACTACAGCTTCCTGACCTTGCGCGACATGACGAGGCCGGAACACGTTTATCACCATCCGTTCGAGTCGCGCGTAGAGTTCGCGCCGGTCAGCTTTGGCAAGGACGATCTTTCCCTGCAAGGCGGGCGGGACGACGCGTTTGTCTGGGTCTCCATGGCACGTGTCGGTACCGAAGCCACGAATCTTGCCGCGCGCAAGGAAGGCACCGAGGGCTCGACGGGTTTGTCCAGCCCCAAGCGCTATTTGTGGGATGCCGAGGACGCCTACGAGTCTGGCTGGCGCCCCAACGCGTCGACGATCAAGGGCGAGTCGCCGGAATGGGCGACGCTGGGACCGCTGAAAAACCTCATCGACGAGAAAGGCATCCCCCTGTACGGGCCATGCCCGCTGTATCAAGACGAGGAAACCTCCGGTTTCCCCGCCTTCGAAGCGCATTACACGCGCAGCGCGTTGATGGGGTTCATGCTGAATGAAGTGTTTGCCCAGGCGGTATCGCAAATCAACAGCTGGCTGTACCGTTCGCGCAAGAAAGACCGGACGCTGCCGCGCTACTTGCGCGCCATCATCCTGACCGTGCCGCCCAGCATGCCGCAGGTCGAACGCGGCATTTTCAAGCAGCATGCGCAACGCGCCCTGAGCCTGCTGTGGAAGAGCATGGGTTGGCATACCGGCGACGGCGACCCTGTCGCGGATGACGAGGACGAGAAACACGATCTGTTCGTGCTCGCTTTGCCCAAGATTGTCATCAAGTGGGACGAGGCAACGTGCGGGCAGCTGGTCTACCTGTACACCGAGGTCGTGACGAATTTCAGCGGCTATGCCGAAGAGTTCTTCGACGCGCTGGCGCGCAAGGAAAAGCCGGATCGGGAATGCATCACCGTGGCCTCGTTGGACATCGGCGGCGGCACGACGGATCTGGTCATCACCGATTACAAGCTCGATCGCGGCAGTCGCCAGTCAGCCAATAGCTTCGTTCCGATCACGCCCACGCAGCGCTTTCGCGACGGTTTCAAGGTGGCGGGCGACGACATCGTGTTGGAAGTCATCCGCAAGTACGTGCTTCCTTACCTGGAAACTGCGCTGAAGGCAGCAGGGGCCCGCGACACCGCCGGCCTGATGGATATTCTGTGCGGCAGTACTGGGGATGATGAAAGACAGCGCCTGCTGCGCCAGCAACTTACCTTGCAATGCTTCTATCCCTTGGCGCTTGTGCTGCTCATGGAATACGAAGACTACGACCCGGAAAAGCCGGCGGAACGCAAAGAGAAGACGATTGGCGATTGGCTGCGTGACAAGCAGCCCCTGAGCGCAGCGGTACGCGGCTTCGTGGGCAAAGCGCTCAATGAGGCTGCCGGGCAGCCGGTCGAGTTCGATCTCGAAGCCGTGTCTTTGACTTGCGACCCGCTCAAGATGCATTTCGACTTCTTGACGGACAACATGGATATCTGCAACACCCTGCGGAATCTGTGTGAAATCGTCAATTACTACGATTGCGACGTGCTCTTGTTGACGGGTAGGCCTTCTGTCCTGCCCGGCATACAGGCGGTCATACGGAAGGCGGCGCCGCTGCCGCCGGGACGCCTGGTGCCTATGCGCAATTACCGCACGGGTGACTGGTTCCCGTTCCGCAAGGCGGGATGCATCGACGATCCGAAGACCACGGCATCGGTGGGCGCCATGGTGATCTGGCTGTGCGAGAACAACCGCATTCCGACCTTCAAGATCAATACCCGCACGCTCAAGCCCAAGCCGTTGATCCGCTATTTCGGCGAGATCGGCAACGACAACATGCTCAAGCAAGGCAACGTGCTGTTCGCCGACATTCAGACGCAGCAGTCCGAGGACGGCAAGACGTCCATGGATCAGAGCATCGAGCTGCCCGTGGGCGCGGATGGCGACGTCATTCCCTTCAAGATGGAAAACACCGCTCGTCTGGGCTATCGGCAGCTCAAGGCCGAGCGCTGGCCGGCCACGCCCATGTACGTGCTGGGCTTCGATCGCGAATGGGAGCAGGAATACAAGCGTTCCCAGGAATCCAATCCGAACAAATCGCACGCTTCGGGCCGGGTGTATTTCAAGGTGGCCAAGCCTACGGACCAGGAACGCAAGGCCGGATTGATCAGCGACCGGCTGTTGGTTGCCAAGACCACGCCGCTGGAGGATGACGGCAAGAGCAAGCCCTATGTCAGGCTGCAATTGAACACCCAGCTCAGAATCGGCAAGGCAAATTTCTATTGGCTGGATAGCGGTAGCGTGAAGGGTTGATTGCGATATGAGCGAATCTCAAAACAAACTGGCGCACCAGTGGCGAGTGATCCATGAAGGCGCAGGTCGCGCGATTGCATGGGTAGACGCGGTGCGCGGCAACTCCAAGAAACTGGATGACAAGGCTGATAGCCTGGTCTTCGGCTTGCGCCGGGCGAGTAACAAGGCGCGCAGTCTGGAGCGGGCGGCTGGCCATCCCATGGCTATTGGCTTCTTTGGCCTGTCGCAGGCGGGCAAGTCCTATTTGATTTCCACCCTGGCGGCGGGCGAGAACGGTCGCCTGGAAACGGAATATGGCGGTCAGCGCGTCGACTTCCTGACTTCGGTCAATCCCTCCGGCGGAGGCAGCGAGGCGACGGGTCTGGTGACCCGATTCACGCGCGTCAAGCCAGCCATTCAAGATGATGCCTATCCCATCGAAGTTCGATTGTTCCGGGAGATCGACCTGGCCAAGATACTGGCCAATGCCTGGTTCAAGGATTTCGACCAAGGCAAGGTTGAATACAAGATCGACGGCAACCGTATCAAGTCCATGCTGGACCGATTTGCGGACCGCGCGTCGAGCGAACCGCAGCCCGGCGTCGACGCGGACGATGTCGTGTCCTTGTGGGACTACGTCGTGGAGTCGTTCGGCAACCATGTCGACGCTTTGCAAGGCGACCTGAAAAGCGGGTATTGGCCGCAGGCCGCCGCGCTGGCGCCGCGTCTGTCCCCCAGCGAACGTGCCGAGTTCTTCTCCATCCTCTGGGGCGAGGAACGGCTATTGACGCAAGCTTATGCGCAGATCGCCGACAGCCTGAGCGCCATTGGCAATGCCGACGTCGCCCACATTCCCCTGGACGCAGTGCAGGACCACAGCGACGGCCCGCCCAGCATCATGAACGTCACGATGCTTGACCAGATCGGCGGCGGCGACGGCGCAACGATCAAGGTGCGAGGGCTGAAGGCCGGCAAGCTGGGCGAGCCGGTCGCGATCAGGCGTTCGCATTTGGCAGCCTTGACGACAGAGTTGGTGTTTCCGCTGGCCAACCCCCCGCGCGAACAGTGCCTGGAGGCCGTGGACCTGCTGGACTTCCCTGGCTACCGGGGCCGCTACGACAAGGCCAGGCTGAGCGAGATTCCGAACAATCCGGTGGGCGAGTTGTTGCGCCGCGGGAAGGTCGCCTACCTGTTCGAGCTGTACACCGAGAATCAGGAAATGAACGGTCTGGTGCTGTGCACGCCCGCGCACAAGCAACCCGAAACGAGTGCCGTGGTTCCTGTGCTTGATCGCTGGGTGAGGCGCACGCAGGGTGAAACCGCCCGCGACCGCTCAGAGCGGTCGGGTTTGCTATGGGCGGTGACCATGTTCAATGCGCGTGTCACGGACATGCTGCAAAAAACGGACAAATGGCACCAGGAGTGGAAAGGGCTGAACGACATCGCTTTCAAGATCTACGAAAGCCTGGACTTCATGCGTGACTGGAAGGGCGGCAAGCCCTTCAGCAACACGTTCCTGGTGCGTACGCCATCCTATACGGACTTCACGGTCAAGCAAGACGACAGGGAAGTGGGCGTTTCCCCCGAAAAGAAAGAGACCCTGAGCATGATGCGCGCCAGCTTCGTCGAGTCGGACGTGCTGCGCAGCCGTTTCCCCCAGGCGGGTCAGACCTGGGACGCCATGATGCGACTGGACGACGGGGGCATGGGGCACCTGGCCGGCAACATCGCAGAAATCAGCGATATCGAGTTCAAGCTGTCTCGCCTGCGCAAGCAGGTTGACGATGCGCACCACGATATTCTGGACGTGGGGGTCGGTCTTTTCTACCGCGAAGGTAGCGATGCCGAAGGCGCCAAGAAAAAGAAAAGGGATCTGGCCGACAAGGTTGCCCCCGTTTTGCGCAGCATCGCCGACAACCCCAAGGCCTACTTCATCCTGTCAGAGCTGATGCATGCGCTGGAATTGCCCAGTGAGGCGCTGCGCAGCCTTTACTTGAGCGGCGCCGATGCGCCGCCGGCGCGATCTGCGCAGCCTGAAGCGGAAAGTGCGTCCGGCGGCAGTGGCGACGCCGACGACCTGTTCGCCGGCCTGCTGGGCAATGGCGCGGATGAGACGGCGCCGGCCAGCCTGGCCGCGGACGAGTCGAGCGTGGATACGTACGAACACTGGTTCGCCGATTCCGCGTTCAAGTTGTGGCTGAATCATTTGAGCGAGATCCCCGGTCGTACGCGTCAGCATGCAATGCTGAAGAACATTCCCCAGGAGATTCTGGAGATTGTCGTCGACGAGCTGCGCAATGCGGCATACCGAGAGAACAGCAAGGGCCTCACCTTGCCCAAGCAGATGCTGCATAGCTTGCTCTCGCGGCCCGACAGCGCATCCAAGCGCGACCAGATGGTCATGAGCCAGGTGCTGCGCGTACAAATGGTGCTGCGGGATTTCATCGCCTGGTTGGGCTACCTGGAAATGAACGAAGGCGACAAGCCCGCCAGTGCGTCTGTGGCCAATGGCAAAGTGTTCGCGAAGACGGCGCTGTTGGATGCCGCCACCGGCCTGCCGGACCTGCCGGAGAAAAACGACATGGGCAAGGGGCGTGAATTCTTGAAGGACTGGGTGTCGTGCTTGACCGACATGATCGTCAAGAACGCCGGCTTCACCGCTGGGCAGGAAATCAGCGACGAACAGAATGAGGCGTTGGGCGCCATCATTGCCGACATCAGAAAGGGATGACACATGGCTGTATTTGTTTCATTTAGTCCGCTGCCCAACCGGCGTGCGGGATACGCCGAACTTCACGTCGAAGGCTGGACCGGCGGCGCCTCGGATGTCGAACTGAGCATCCGGCGCAATTCCTCGCCGGCGCACCTGGACGCCCAAGGCAAGTGGGGCGGAGAGCAGCAATGGCTGCGTTTCGGCAACGGTCAGGTGCACGATGATCGGTTGGTCATCGAGGTCGGACCCGCTATCGTTGACGCCGTGCTTGAGGCCAAGCGTAACGCGTCCTTCCTGGTTGAAGCGCGCAAGCCTGACGGCGCCGTGGCGCGGTACCCCGTGCGCCCGATTCCCAACGATGTGACGCCGTCGACCGCTGCCGGCGAGGCGCCCGCACAGGCGGCCGTCGTCGATATCGCATCGCGCAAGCCGGAGCCGCCTCCGGTTGTGGAGCCCACGCCGGCTCCTGTCGTCATCGAACCGATCGAGCCGCCGGCGCCTGCCAAGCCTCAATCCAAGCGCACCGGGGCAATCATCGGCGGCGTACTGGCCTTGCTGGTTGCCGCGGGTGTGGCGGCGTGGTTCTTCCTGAAGAAGGACGACGCCCCTGAGCCGCCCAAGCCCGAGACGCCGGCCGCCACGCCGGCGCCGGCGCCAGTCGCCGCGGCCTGCTCCAAGGAAAGCCTGGGCACGGCCGCGGAAATGGCCTTCGTGCAGGACTGCGTACGTGACGTCAAGGATCCCGCCGCCATGCTGGCGATCATCCAGGCTGCGCGCGAGGCGGGCAAATGCGCCATCGCGCAGCGCTTGTATGCCAATCGGGCACAGGCGGGCGACGTGCGGATAGCTCTGGCGTATGCCCAGGAGTACGACCCGGCGACCTACAAGGAAAACGCCTGCTTCAAGGCGGATGCCGCCACGGCGGCGTACTGGTACGAGGCTGTGCTGGAAAAAGACAAGGACAACGCGCAGGCGCAAGCGCGGCTGAAGGAACTGCCGAAATGAGGAAGATTGCGCTGGCCATGGGCTTGATGGGCCTTGCCGCGGCAGTGCATGCCGCACCGCCCCTGTTGCAGGATGGCAAGAAAACGCTATACCAACGCGTGCTGACCACGCCGGGGTGCGCGTTGTACGAGGCCCCAGGGGGCAAGTTGGGCGCTGTGCAGCCCACCTTTAGCCGCTTTTATGTCTACGCCAGTCAGGACGCCGGCGGCAAGACCTGGGTACAGATCGGGCCGGACTCTTTTGGCAAGACGCTGGGCTGGCTGGACCGCTCCTGCACGGTCGATTGGAAAATGCAGATGTCGTTGGCATTCACCAATCCGGCCGGGCGCGACCGCACCTTGTTCTTCAAGGACAGGCCGGCCCTGGACACGGTGCTCAATGCCATTGACCCCGTTGAAAAGATCGCGCCCACGCGCCAACAGCTCAAGTCCAAGGGGCAGGCGACGGGCGTCGTGGCCCAGGAGCCGGAGCTGTTCGTCGACATGGCCAAGAACTTCTACCTGCTGCCCATTCTCAGCGGTGAAGAGGTCATGACGGAACAGAACGTGCGGGTGCGCGTGCTGAATGTGGCGTCCGTCAGTGCGGCGGATGCCGCGGACGCGGCCAAGGCCAGCCAGGACCAGTCCACCGCGCATGAGCGCACCAAGCAGATCAAGGAATTCAGTTCGGCGGTCGTTTTCGTGATCGACTCCACCGTTTCGATGGATCCCTACATCGAGCGTACCCGCGAGGCGATCAAGAAGATTTACGCCAAGGTCGACGCGGAGAAACTGGGCGACAAGGTCAAGTTCGGCATGGTCGCCTTCCGTTCCAGCACCAAGGCTGTTCCTGGACTGGAGTACGTCAGCAAGGTCTACGCGGATCCGAACAAGATCAAGGATGGCGCGGACTTCATGGCCAAGGTGGCGGAACTGAAACAGGCCAAGGTGTCCAGCAGCCTGTTCGACGAAGACGCCTATGCCGGGGTGATGGATGCCATCAACAGTATCGACTGGCGGCCCTACGGTGCGCGCTACGTCGTGCTGATCACCGATGCGGGCGCCATCGAGGGGGGCGATAAATTGTCCTCCACGGGCATGAGCGCCGCGCAGGTCCGGCTCGAAGCGGCCAAGCCGGGCGTGGCAATCTATACCCTGCATCTGAAGACGCCGGCCGGCGCCAAGAATCACGCGCACGCCGAGGCCCAGTACCGCAATCTGTCTACGTATGGCGGCACCAACGTGTCGCTGTATTACCCCGTCAATGCCGGTGACGTGAACGAGTTCGGCAAAAAGGTGGATGCCTTGTCCGACGCGATCACCCAGCAGGTGAAGTCGGCCTACCAGGGCGAGGACGCGGTGGGCAGTGCGGCCAATGCGACGGACCCGGGCAAGAAGCCCACCACCGCCGACGAGAAAATGCTGCAGGAAGCCGCCCTGGTTGGCAATGCGATGAAGCTGGCCTATCTGGGCGAACGCATCGGCGCCAAGGCGCCGCCAGTGTTCCAGGCTTGGATCAGTGACCGCGATCTCATCAAGCAGACGGTGCCGACGACGGATGTGCGGGTGCTGCTCACCAAGGGGCAACTCAGCGACCTCAACGACATCATGAAAAAGATCGTCGATGCGGCCAACCAGGGGTTGATTTCGCCTGCCGACATGTTCAACCAGTTGCGCAACGTGGCGGCCACCATGGGCGCTGATCCTAACCAGTTGCAGAAGTCGGGCAAGAAGCTGTCGGAGATGGGATTCATGACCGAGTACCTGGAGGGCCTGCCCTACCAGAGCGAGGTGCTGAATCTGGATGAAGAGACCTGGAAGAGCTGGGATGGCTTGGCCCAGGAGAAATTCATCCGCAATCTGGCGACCAAGCTGCGGCACTATCAGGTCTACAACGCCGACGTCGACCGGTGGGTGTCGCTCGCGCCAAACAGCGACCCGCGCGACCACGTCTATCCCGTGCCCCTGGAAATGATGCCCTGAGCGGATGGACGATGCTGGTTATTGATGACTTGCGCTTGCGGCGCGGGCGGGGTGATGCCGCCTACGAGGTTCGCCTGCCCGCGTTGCGCCTTGCGCGCGGCGAAGTGCTTGCGGTCGTAGGGGGCAGTGGTTGCGGAAAGAGCACGTTGCTGGAAGGCATCGGCTTGCTGTTGACGCCCTCGCACCTGCAGACCTATACGCTGAATGGCAACGCCGATGTCGCGGCGTTGCTGGCCCGAAATGACGAATCCGCCTTGGCCGCCTTGCGCGCCGCCCGGATAGGCTTTGTGCTGCAGACCGGCGGGCTGCTGCCGTACCTGTCCGTGCGGGACAACATCCTGTTGCCGCGCCGCTTGCTCGGCCTGCCGACGGATAGCGAACGAGTCCGTCATGCCATCGACGTTCTGTCCCTGGAGGGATTGCTGGATAAGCGCCCCGCGCAGTTGTCCATTGGCGAACGCCAGCGTGTCGCGGTGGTTCGCGCCTTGTCGCACGATCCGGACATCTTGCTGGCTGATGAGCCGACCTCGGCACTTGACCCGGACAATGCTTGCAAGTTGTTCCAGCTGTTCGTCGATCTGGCGCGTGACGACAGGATGGCGACGCTGATCGTGTCGCACGATTGGGATCTGGTTCGCAAGTTCGAACTGCCCTGCCTGACACCGACATTGCAACCCGGATTGACCATTTTCGGCATGCGCGAGGAGCTATGACGCGTGCATGGCAGATAGCCCGATTGGCGGGTCAGGACCTTTGGCACGATCGCCTCGTGACCGGCTGCATGATCGCCACGCTGGTGGCGGTGATCGCGCCGCTGCTGCTGTTGTTCGGCTTGAAGCACGGCGTGGTCAGCGCCATGCAGAACGAACTGATGAGCGATCCGCGCAACCTGGAAATCCGCATGCTCAGCAGCGCCAGCTATGACCAGGCATGGGTCGACGAACTGGCGCAGCGGCCGGATGCGGGTTTTGTGGTGGGCATGACGCGATCGTTGAACACGCAGGCGGACTTCATCCATACCTCCGCGAAATTCCTGGAGAACGTCGAGGTGCTGCCTACTTCCGTCGGCGATCCGCTGATGGCTGGTGTGGACGTGTCGGCGTTGACCGGTGCAGGCGTGGTGTTCAGCGCGCAGGCCGCACAGCGTCTGGACGTCAAGCCCGGGGACGCGTTGCGCATGCGGATCGCCCGGCGCCTGAACGGCGTGGACCAGCGCGCCGTGGTGGATCTCACCGTGCTTTCGGTGCTGCCGGGGCGGGCCTACGATCGCGCGGCGGCTTTTGTCCAACCCAGCTTGCTGCGCGACATGGAGTGGTATCGCGATGGCTATGCCGTTGCATCCATGGGCGCCGCGGATGGCCAGCCTGTCGACGCGGCCAGGGTGCGTTTTGCCCGCGCCCGCTTGTATGCGAAGGATCTGGACGCCGTGGAGAGCCTGGAGAAAAGCCTGATCGATCGACGCATCGAAACCAGCAGCCGGCTGGCCGACATACGCAACGTCAAGGCAATCAACCATCTGCTGACGACTGTGTTCAGCGTGATATCCATTACCGCGATCGCCGGCTGCGTGGCGGCGTTGGCCGGCGCGTTCCTGGCCAATGTCCGGCGCAAGCGGCGCGATATCGCGACGTTGCGTCTGCTCGGCCTGGGCAGCGGCGAGATCGCCGCCTTGCTGGCGGCGCAGGCGATCGTGCTGACCGTCGTGGCGATGGGGGCCGGGCTGGTGATTTATTTCATGGGCAGCGCGGCGTTCAACAACGTGTTGGGCGGAGTGAGGTCATCCGGGCAGTTCGCGTGTCAGATCACGCCGTTGCACGGCGGCCTGGCATTCCTGCTTGCCCTTGGCGTGGCCTTGCTGGCGTCGATCATCGGCGCGGTAAATGCCAAACGTATTCAACCCGCGGAGAGTCTGCGTGAAATCTAAACTGCTTGGCCGATGGGCTGTTCATATGTTGCTGGCGTTGCCGGCATGTCAGGTGGCGGTAGCTGCGGAGTCGTCGGCGCCCACGCCGAAATGGGATGCACGCTTCTTCAATCCCAAACCTGCCGATGGGGACATCGTGCTGCCGCTGCCTTGCGATGGCGGCATCGTGTTCCGGAAAGTCGTGGTGCCGGTAGGCGGACCGCTGGCAGATCTTCCTGTTCAAGTGGGGCAGGAAGGGGGCGCCTATTCCTTCGTCGAGAAAAGCCGCCCGGCATTCATCGCAGGGGGATTCACCGAAGAGGGTACGGACAAGAAGTCGAAGTTCAGCTTTTACCTGATGGCGAAGTACGAGCTGACCACCACGCAGTACCAGGCCTTGTCGACGCTGAGCAGCGGCGACTCGACGAAGTGTCCAAACCCCGAGGCCACCGATGGGCGCTTTCCGGTCACGGGCGCCAACTGGTTCGATGCGTTGCGTACGGCGCATCTCTACAACATCTGGCTGCGTCAGCATGCCAAGAATGTCTTGCCCAAGGAAGATGGAATCTCCGGATTCGTGCGCTTGCCTACTGAAGTCGAATGGGAATTTGGGGCCCGCGGCGGCATCAAGGTCAATGCGGCCGAATTTGCCGAGACCCGCTATCCCATGCCGGACGGCAAGATCAATCAGTACGAATGGTTTGGCGGGACGCAGTCCTCCAACAGCAAGATCAACCGAATCGGCGTGTTGTTGCCCAACCCCCTGGGCTTGCACGACATGTTGGGCAATGTCTCGGAAATGACATTGGATGCGTTCCGGCTCAACAAGTTTGATCGCCAATACGGTTCCGCGGGCAGCTACGTGATTCGTGGTTCGGACTACATGCAGCCCGAATCGGACGTGCGCGCAGCTTTGCGACGGGAAGGCAACCTCTATGACGAGGATGGCGAGATCAAGGATAAGACCGTGGGCATTCGCTGGGTGATCTCTTCGCGTGAGATGACCTCGGCCAAGCACGTCAAGGCCCTGGAAGAGAGCTACAGCAAGCTGGGCGACGGACAGATTTCTTCGGATGCGTCCAAGAAAGGCGCGTCTGCCGTGAAGGAACTGAACACGCTTGCCGGAACGGTCACGGACAAGAAGCTGAAGGATCAGTTGGCCAGCCTCGAAGGCAAGCTGCGGGCAAGTAACCAGCAACAGGAAGAGGCACGCGATCAAGCGATCCGGGCCAGCCTGAACCTGGGCGCGTTCCTGTGCACGAAGCTCAAGGATGACGGCGACCACCGCAATTTCCTGCGCGACGTATACAAATCCAACTGCGAGGGTGGCAATTCGGATGCGACATGCGAACGCCGCAAGCAGCTCCTCACAAATCACGAACATCGAGTGGACGGCGTGACTCAGTACTACGCCAGCAGCTTGGTAGACGCGGCCACCTTGTATGGCTCGGATAACTTGGCCAAGCAGGTTCCGGTGCTGGACAAGATTTTCGAACAGAACAAGCAGCTCAATGGCTTGCGGCCCTACCTGGCCTCGTATTGGGCGCACCAGAAGGCCTATCTGGCCAACAAGAAAATCGATCGAGCCGCGTGGTTGGATTCGTGCATTGCAGTCAATAAATAACAATCAAGGAGTTTTCATGTCTACTCTCGTCCAGAACTGGAAGCGCATTCCGGTGGTTCTCATGGTGGTCTGCTCGTTGGCGATCAGTGGATGCGCCAGCACGGGCAGTTCCATGCTGAATAATGGCGTCAAGCCGGATCCCCGGCTGACACAGGGCAACGACGCGAAGTTCTTCAGCCAGTCCGGGTTGCAGGCCTGCCTGATGGGGGCGGCAGCCGGCGCGGCGATCGGTTTGCTGGCGGGAGGCAAGAACAAGGCGCCTGCGGCCATCGCCGGCGCTGTCGCGACCTGCGGCGTGGCAATGGGGGCTAATTACTATTTGGATGTTCGTCGTAGCCAGTACCAGAACACGTCCGAACAGCTCAAGGCGATGGGCGAAGACATCAAGAGCGATACGCAGAAGGTGCAGGACCGCAGCACTTCCATCACCGCCGTGATGACCGATGACAAGAAGAAGCTGGTTCAACTCAAGTCCGACATCGCCACGAAGACCGCCGATCGCGACGTCGCCAAGAAAGACCTCGCGCAGATCGACGCCAACATCGGCGCTATCAAGGGTGATCTGGACAGCATGAAGAATCTGGCCGACCAGTACCGGCAGGCTGGCGCCAAAACCCCGGGAGCCCCCAAGGACACCCGGGAAATGCAGCAGCAACTGGCCGCGCTGGACAGCAAGATCGCCCAGCTCAACAAGGAAGCCGACAGCTATTTCGCGTTGCGCAGTGCTATCGATCTTGGTGAGCAGAAGGTATGAGCGGCGTGAAGATGTGGATCAAGCTGGCCGTGCCTGCCCTGGCGCTGGCCGTGTTGTCCGGTTGCGCGACGACCGCGGCGGATTGCGATCCCTCGAACAAGGACGCCGGGTTCATCTCCAAGATGAACTGCGACCTGGGGGGCGGCTATGGCCAGCGTGTGGCTCAGCGCGAGGATGAGGTGCGAGCTGCACAGGCCGAGAACGCCCAGGCCAGGCAGGTGCTGGCCGATCTTGAGGCGCAGCGCGCGGCGATCGGCGCAACCTTGGCCGAAAAGATCAAGGCGCGCGACGCGTTGTCCGCTTCGGTGAAGAAGCTGCTGGACCAGGCCAAGGCCAAGTCCCAGCAAAATGCGGATCTCAAGCGGCAGTTGGCACAGTCCGAAAAGACGTTGAAGACGCCGATCAATGTGAATGCGTCGGATGCCGCCCTGGAGGCGCAGATCAAGGCCAAGCAGGATGAGGTCCTGAAGCTGCAGAAGAGCCTGGGGCTCGTTCCGTAACGAGCGGCGCCGCCAAGCTCACCATTCGAGACATCGCCATGCAACGCTTTTTACGCGACCCCCGGGGACACATGTCGGAGACGTCGCTATCCGACGCCTACGGCCAGCGGATAGCGCTTATCCGCAAGCACTTCGCCCCGGGCGTTGCGGCGGTTTACGCCATTCCCCAGCTAAGCGCAGATGGCGTGCTCGAATGGTGGACTTCGCAGCAGGGAATGGTCACGCCCTATGCTGCGTTGAACAATGACGCCCAACAGGCGCTTTTGCGGGCCTACGATGCGCATCTTGCCACCCTCGACGGCTTGGTCGAGGCGATGCGCGCACGGGGGATGACCGAACAGGCCGGACAGATCCAGGCGCTACGGATTCCTCCGGCGCTGGACAAGCTGTATAGCGTCGATGGGCGCCCGCTGGTGCGTCTACAGGACGATCCGGCTCCGCCGCCCGGCCCTGTGGCGCGTCCGGCCCCGCCTCCGAGACGCTGGTGGCGGATCGCAGCAGGCGGTTTGCTCTTGCTGGCAGCGATCCTGGGGGCGCTGTGGTGGTGGATCCTTCGTCCGGCAACGCCGCTTCCCCTGGTTGCCGCACCCGAACCCAAACCGGCGCCGATTCCGAAACCCGAGCCAGAACCCGAACGCGATTCCCAGTGGCCCACGGAATTGGTCGTGGTCCTGGAAACGTCCGGCCGCATGAAGGCGCCGCCAGCGCGGGCGGGCGGTCCGGCGCGCTGGGATATCGGCCGTGGCGAGGTTGAGCGGATTGTCGGCAGCCTGCCGCCGGACACTAACACGCAGTTGGTGACATTTCCCCCGGGCGAATGTCGGCCGCCCGAGGGCCATGGGGTCTTTTCGCAGGATAAACGCCCGGACTTGCTGAAGGTAGTGCAGGGGGCGCAGAACCAGGGGAAGGCTGCGCTGGCCGACGGCTTGAAATTGGCGGCGGCGTCGGTGGACGGCGTCAAGCGCGATGCCCTGGTGTTTGTGTTCGTGGGGGGAGGCGATGCTTGCGGCCAGGACATTTGCGCCGTGTCGCAGCAGATTGCGCTGGAAAAACCTCGGCTGCGCATCAATATCGTGGACTTGAGCGGTACCCAGTCGGTGGCAACTTGCCTGGCCAAGCAGACGCGCGTGGGTTCGTATGCATGGGGGAACTGGAAGCGCGAAGGGAAGGGCATCGATTTGTCCAAGGAAGCCGCCAGGATGCTGACGCCGGCGAGCGATGCCGGGAAGGCTTCCGGGGGCGCAGCTTCCACGAAATAGGCAGGCCGCCCAATCTGAAATCCGCAGTCTTTCAGCATGGGGATCCTGGGGGAAATGGGCAATCGTTCTCCATTTTGGCACGCTGCCTGCTTGTGGTTTCAAACCCGCGATGCATAATGGCCGTCATTCTTGCCGCCCCGGTCTCGGGCCAGTGGCGGGTCGATCGCCCCTTTGTGAATTTCGCCGCCAGGAGTTTCCGAACGTGAAGGCACGTACTACCAAAACCGCACTGTTTGCGCTGCTGGGCGCCATGCTGCTGTCTGCCGCGCAGCCGGGCCATGCCGAAGACGTGGCGGGGTCCAAGGACCACCCGCTGTTGACGCGTTTTACAGGCGCTGAAATCCGCTCCTATCAGCAGCTGGACTATGACGACGCCGTCATGCCCGACCGGCCCATCGCGCAGGAATCCGACGCCAAGACGCTGACGCTGGAAGGCAAGGTCACCCGTATTTCCTACCGCATCGACGGCACGAAATCCGCGCTCGAGGTTTATCGCAACTACCAGAATGCGTTGCAGACGGGGGACTTCAAGACCCTGTTTGAATGCAAGAACGACGAGCAATGCGGCGGCAGCTTCCAGTCTTTCGTCATCAACAGCAATAAGGTGCGCCAGCCGGGGGCGGGCGATGCGGCCTTTGGCGGCAAGTACTACGCCGTGCTGGCCAAGAAGGAAGCGCCGTCGGGCGACGTCTATGTATTCCTGGATGTGATGCAGGACGAATCCAACAAGATCACACCGGTCTTCCTGCAGGTGGTCGAGACCAAGCCCATGCAGACCGGCCAGGTCAGCGTGCTGGACGCGACGGCGATGGAAAAGGCGCTGACCCAGTCCGGCAAGGTGGCCGTCTATGGCGTGTATTTCGATACCGACAAGGCCGACGTCAAGGCGGAATCGAAGGCCGCGCTGGACGAAATGGGCAAGCTGCTCAAGGCCGACCCCAAACTCCGCGTCTACGTCGTCGGCCACACCGACAACCAGGGCGCCTTGGCCGCCAACCTGGATTTGTCGCAGCGGCGCGCGGACGCGGTCGTCAAGGCGCTGACCACCTCGTACCAGATCCCCGCTGCTCGGTTGTCGGCCAAGGGGGTGGCTTCGCTGGCCCCGGTCGCCTCCAATACCGCCGAAGACGGCCGCGCCAAGAACCGTCGGGTGGAACTGGTCATCCAATAGGACCGGAACGCCCGCATTCGCTACAAAACTGGAACAGTTTGTTCCGGCCAAAATCACGCTTTTCTGGCGGGAACAGGTGGTAGCCACCATCTTCGGCCAGTAGAATTTGTTCACTCGCAACCCCTCTATCTACTAGTCGAAAGGCATATCCTCATGAGCAACGCATATATCGACGCACTGAAGAAGCGCCGTACGCAGTATTCGCTGGGCCGCAACCTGACCGCCTCGAAAGAAGAACTGGCGACCCTGATCCAGGAAGCGATCAAGCACAGCCCGTCGTCGTTCAACTCGCAGAGCTCGCGCGCGGTGATCCTGTTCGGCGCCGAAAGCGAAAAGCTCTGGGGCCTGGCGATTGAAGCCGTCCGCAAAGTGGCCCCGCCCGAAGCCTTCGCTCAAACCGAAGCCAAGCTCAAGAGCTTCGCCGCCGGTGTGGGCACCGTGCTGTTCTTCGAAGACCAGGGCGTGGTGCAGGGTCTGCAAGAGAAGTTTGCGCTGTACGCCGACAACTTCCCGGTGTGGTCGGAGCAAGCGGGCGGCATGGCCCAGCTGTCGGTCTGGACCGCGCTGGCCAACGCCGGCGTGGGCGCCAGCCTGCAGCACTACAACCCGCTGATCGACGCCGCCGTGGCGCGTGAATGGAATGTGCCCGCCAGCTGGAAGCTGCGCGCGCAGATGCCGTTCGGCTCGAACGAAAACGGCTTTGGCGAAAAGGCCTTCATGGACGACGCCGAGCGTTTCCGCGTGGTCGGCTGATACCGCGGGCGCCTGGCGCGCCCCGTTCGGTTCCGGACCGCAAGCCCGCATGATCCCGCAAGGGGCATGCGGGTTTTTTGCGTCTTAAGCCGTGGGCAGCGAGATCGCCTGTCCGGCGCCTTTGACTTCCTTCAGCACGAACGAGGTGTACACCTCTTTCACACCCGGCAGTGCGCCCAGCACATAGCGCGTCAGGTCGCCGAAGGAGTCCAGGTCCCGGGCGATGACCGTCAACTGATGGTCGTAACGGCCCGATACGCAATGGCAGGTCAGCACCTCGGGTACGTTGCGGATGGCATCTTCGAATGCCTTGACGTGTTCCGCGCCTTTCTTGTCGAGCGAAATCCAGACAAAGGCGGTGACGCCGAATCCGAGTTTCTTCACGTCCACATCCGCCCGATAGCCGCGGATGACGCCGTCGTCTTCCAGGCGCTTGACCCGGCGCCAACAAGGGGAGGGGGTAAGCGAGACGCGGTCGGCCAATTCGGCGCTGGACAGGCGTCCATCCACCTGCAAAGCGGCCAGGATCTGCATGTCCGTGGGGTCGAAATGCTTGTTGTGCATGATCTGTCCAATAAATGTCTATTTATCGATTGTTCATTCTAAATTTTTACATATAACCGCTAAAAATTCGGAAATTTCTTCGCTTTCAGGGGGGTATCTTTGTCGCACTGAATCGGGGCATTTCAGGCCCCGAAAAACGGTCGATTGAATGGAGCCCGCCGTGGAAATCTCGAACCCCATCCGCACTGCCCTCTTGTCCTTGACGCCCACCGAAGGCTGCTGGCTGACTTTGGCCAGCGCGGCCGTCGCTGAGGCCGTCGCGCATTGCGGCTTTGATTGGCTGGTGGTGGACATGGAGCATGCGCCCAACGACATGGAGAGCACGACGGCGCAGTTGCGGGCAATCGACGCGGCGCGCGCGCATGGCGCGGTGTCGCACGCCGCAGTACGCGTGACCGCCAATGATCCCGTGCTGGTCAAGCGAGCCATGGACTGTGGCGTGCAAACGATTGTCTTCCCCAATGTGGATACCGCCGAAGACGCGCGGCGCGCCATCGCGGCCATGCGTTTTCCCGCCGAGGGCAACGGCGGGTTGCGGGGCGTTGCCGGCCTGGTGCGCGCCGGCCGTTATGGTCAAGACCCTGACTACGTAGCGTCAGCCAACGCGCAGGCGTGCGCGATTTTGCAGATCGAGTCTGCCACGGCAGTCGCCAATATCGACGCGATCGCCGCGCTGCCTGGCGCCGACTGCCTGTTCGTGGGCACGGCGGACCTGGCGGCCAGCCTGGGTTGCCTGGGCAACATGACCCATCCCGCAGTGCTCGACGCCGTCAATGGAGTGATCCAGGCCGGCAAAGCCCACGGCAAAGCCGTCGGCATTTTCGCCAACAGCGCCGAGGAAGCGGCCAGCTATCGCAAGCGTGGCGTGCAGTTCATCGCCTTGCATTCGGACGTGGCGTGGCTGGCGCGCGGCGCCCGGCAGGCGCGTGCGCAATTCGCGGCGGCGTCTCGCTAACCGGCCGCCACGGTCCGCTGACGTCCTCAACTCTCTCTATCCCGTCTCCACATGACCCCTGACAATTCTTCTCTTGAGGCGGGCCTGGGCGCCCGCACGGCCGTGCGAACCCTGCGTTCTTCGCAGATACGCGAAGTGGCCAACGCAGGCATCGGCCTGCCCGACGTGCTGCCGTTCTGGTTTGGCGAGCCGGACGAGCAGACGCCGCAAGCCTTTCGCGACGCGGCCATTGCGCACATCGCGTCCGGCCAGACGTTCTATGTGCAGACCTTGGGCACGCCCGCCCTGCGCGAGAGTCTGGCTTCCTACGTCAGCCGCCTGCATGGGGCCAGAGACGTCGACAACATCGCGGTCACGAGCTCGGGAACCTCGGCCCTGATGACCGCGGTGCAGGCCCTCGTGGGCCCTGGCGACCATGTCGTGGCGGTGACGCCGCTTTGGCCCAATCTGGTGGAAATGCCCAAAGTGCTGGGCGCCCGCGTGACCACGGTTGCGCTCGAGTTTGCCGAATCGGGCTGGCGTCTGGACCTGGATGCGCTGCTCGATGCCTTGACGCCGGATGTGCGGGTGCTGCTGGTGAACTCACCGAACAATCCGACGGGTTGGGTCCTGTCCGCCGAGGCGCAGCGGATCGTGCTGGCGCATTGCCGCAAGCATGGCATCTGGATCGTTGCCGACGACGTGTACGAACGCTACTACTACGACGGTGCGGTGGCGCCGACTTTCCTGGATATTGCGCAGCCTGACGACCGGGTCGTCAGCTGCAACTCGTTTTCCAAGGCCTGGCTGATGACCGGTTGGCGCATTGGCTGGCTGACGGTGCCGCGCGCGCTGCTGCCCGAGATCGGCAAGCTGATCGAGTACAGCAACACCTGCACGCCGGGCTTTGTGCAGACTGCCGCGCAGTGCGCCATCGAACACGGCGAGCCGGTCATTGCTCGGACGGTGTCGCGCTTGCGTGTCGCGCGCGACCATTTGGCGTCGCGCTTGCAGGCGGTGCCAGGGGTGGAGCTGGCGGGCAGCGCACCCGGTGCCATGTACACGTTCTTCCGTATCCGTGGCGTGACGGACAGCCTGGCCTTCTGCAAGGATCTGGTCACACGGGGTGGGCTGGGGCTGGCGCCGGGCGTCGCGTTCGGCCCGGAAGGCGAGGGCTATCTCAGGTGGTGCTATGCCAGCGCGCATGAACGCCTGGATGAGGGCGTGGACCGGTTGTCGCGGTATATGCGGCATTACCGCTGAACCGATTGATGAACCATCGTCGGGCTGCCCGATTTTGCGGCGTATCGTTCCGGATTTTGACTTTTTGGGGTTGACCCATGACGCTTGCTGATTCCCCCCGTTCGTTGCCATGGATAGACCGGCTGGTCCGGTTCGATACCACCAGCCGCCTGTCTAACCTGGGGCTGATAGAAACCGTCCGCGACCATCTTGGCGCGGCAGGCCATGGCGCCCGCCTGATCCATAACGCGGACCAGACCAAGGCCAATCTCTTCGTGACGCTGCCCGCGCACGACGGCAGCACGCAAGGCGGCATCGTGCTGTCCGGGCATACCGATGTGGTGCCGGTCGACGGGCAAGCCTGGACCAGCGACCCGTTTGCGCCTGAAGTGCGTGATGGTCGGCTGTACGGCCGTGGCGTCTGCGACATGAAGGGATTCATTGGCGTGGCGTTGACGCAGCTGTCCAACTTCGCCTCCCGGCGGCTGCGCGTGCCGCTGCACCTGGCGCTGAGCTACGACGAAGAGGTGGGATGCCTGGGCGCCGACGTGATGTTGCGCGAACTCGCGCGAATCGGTATCCGGCCGGATAGCTGCATCGTGGGCGAGCCCACGGAAATGCGCGTGATCTCCGCGCACAAGAGCAGCAATCTGTACCGCTGCACGGTCCACGGCCATGCTGCGCATTCGTCCCTGACACCGCAGGGTGTCAATGCTATCGAGTACGCCGCCCGGGCGATCTGCCACATACGCGATATGGCGGACAGCCATCGCCAGCACGGCCCGTTCGACCAGGATTTCGAGGTGCCGTACACCACTGCGAACACGGGGGTGATCCGCGGCGGCCTGTCGGTCAACACGATTCCGGACCGCTGTGAATTCGAGTTCGAGTTCCGCACCATTCCAGGCGTACTGGCGCCGGACATCATCGGCGGGCTGCGTCGCGCCATCACGGGCGAGTTGCGCGAACGGATCAAGGCCGAGAACCCGTCGGCGGACATTGTCCTGGAGGTGCTGGCGGAAGTGCCGGGCTTCGATACGCAGGCGCAGGCCGAGATTTCAACCTTGGTCCAAACGCTGACCGGTGCGCGGACGACGGAAAAAGTCGCGTATTGCACCGAAGCGGGTTTGTTTCAGCGAGCAGGGATGACCGCCGTGGTGTGCGGCCCAGGCAACCTGCAGCAGGCGCATCGCGCCGATGAATACGTGGCCCTGGATCAAATCCGCTCGTGCGAGCGGTTCATGGAAAAGCTTGCCGACCATTTGGATATGGCCGAGTAGACAAGCCTGATCAGTCGTCAATTCAATAAATCAAGGGGAAAGAAATGAGTATTTCGGAAAGCGCGGCGTTGGGTGCCGCAAGTGCTGCGCCGCTGCCAGCGGTGGATAACGCCCGCCGGGCGCAGGCGCGTCGGGCGGTCATTGCCGCGTCGATCGGCAATGCGTTGGAATGGTTCGACATGATTGCCTACGGCACTTTCGCGCTGGTCATCGGCAAACTGTATTTTCCTTCCGCCAGCGAAAGCTCGTCGTTGCTGCTGGCGCTGGCGACCTTCGGCGTATCGTTCCTGATGCGGCCGCTGGGCGCCATCGTGCTGGGTTCCTACGCCGACCGCGCCGGACGCAAGGCGGCATTGACCCTGTCCATTTTCCTGATGATGATCGGCACATTGCTGATCGTCCTGGTGCCGACGCACGCGCAGATCGGCGTCGCGGCGTCGGTGATCATCCTGATCGCGCGGCTGATCCAGGGTTTTTCCGCGGGCGGCGAGTTCGGCAGCGCCACGGCGTTCTTGATTGAATATGCGCCGGACAGGCGAGCCTATTACGCCAGTTGGCAGGTCGCCAGCCAAGGGGGTGCAATTCTGCTGGCAGCGCTGTTTGGCGCGGCGCTGAACGCCAGCCTGACGCAAGCGCAGCTGGAAAGCTGGGGCTGGCGAGTGCCGTTCATCTTTGGTCTGTTGATCGCCCCGGTGGGCTACTACATCCGGCGCCACATGGACGAAACACCGGAATTCAGCACGGCGAAGGCGTCGGATTCTCCCTTGAGCGACATGTTTGCCGGCCAGAAGCTGCGGCTGGCGGTGACGGTCGGATTCGTGGCGCTGGGGTCGGTGGGCAACTATCTTGCGCTGTACATGCCTACTTACTCGATCCGCCAACTGGGTTTGCCTCCCACCATCGGCTTTCTGGCGACGCTGGTGACGGGCGTGATCATGACCCTGGGTTCGCCCTTTATCGGAGCCCTGGCCGATCGTATCGGGCCGGCCCGCATCATGACGGTCACCGCCGTGCTGACCGCAGTGCTGTGCTATCCGTTGTTCTATGTGTTGGTGGCGCATCCGACGGTCGCCGTACTGATCGGGGTGCAGGTCGTCCTGGGCCTGTTGGCCACGGCCTATTTCGCGCCGATGCCCGCTCTGATGTCCGCCATTTTCCCCGTGCAGGTCCGCACTACCGGCCTGTCACTGGGCTACAACATCGCGGTCACGATCTTCGGCGGCTTTGCGCCGTTCATTCTGACCTGGCTGATCGATAGCACCGGATCCCGGCTGTCGCCCAGTTATTACCTGTTTGCTGTTGCCCTCATGGCGCTGGTTTCCCTGTCCATGGCCCGGGGCCGGTTCAGCCAGCGATAGCGGGTGATTCGCCGCGGTGGCCGGCGGCGTCACGTCGAGCCGCTGCGGCGCGGGTCGACGGAAAATATGGCAACGGGGGCGAGAAGGGCATAATTCCCTTTTTTTCCTGCGCCAAGAAAGGTTCTTCCGTATGACCGACGCCGTACCCATCAGCCAAGCCGACTACGATCTGCCCCTCGAGCAGCTGGAATCCCACTTGCTCGCGCAACGCCAGCGTGCGGCCGACGTGGTCGCGGCGGCAACGCGCACCTGGACCTGGGTGCGCCATGGCGCATTCCTGGCGTCCATCGTCATCGTCGCCATCGAGAAACTGACGACCGGCAAGGTCGGCGCCAACACCGCGGTCTTCGCCAGCGTGATACTGCTGATGGCATTGAGCTTCGTGGCGGCCGCCAAGACCCGCCGGATCATCAAGGGCCTGGGCAACGGCCAGCCCACCCCAAAGTGGGTACTCAAGCGCATGATTCGCAAGACCATCTTCAAGGGCGCGGACAGCCTGCGCGGCGCGGCCCGGTTTTACCCCGACCGTTTCGTGCTGGAACAGAACGGCAGCCATTTCGAGTCTGATTATGAAAACGACAAGATCGAACTGATCGCGCTGACGCCGGATTATCTGCAGATTATTCCCGTGCAGCGCAAGGACGTGCCGGACGAGGTGTATTTCATTCCGCTGGCAGCGGTGGATAAGCCGGAGGAACTGCTGCAGTTCCTGGGTGGAAAACCCAATTATGTGGACGCGGCGTGATTTTCATCCGAATGGGGGCGCTTTAATCGGAATGGCACAGAGATCGGTATAAGATTCACCTCTTTACGATTTCAGGGACAAAGCCGGTGACGGTTTTGTCGACTGCCATGGCGCGTTTCATCCTGGGGGTAAAGCCCCCACAAACCGGACTGGCCACCGACTTGCGCCTCGACGCGGGCCCCGCTTCCGCGCGCACGCGGTTGGCCGGCGCCGAGCTGCAGGCGCGCTTGCGCCAGAAGCGCTCGGCCGCCTATGTCGAGGCAATGACCAAACTGGATGCCGGCGGCCACGTGCATAGCCGGGCTGCCACCGAGGCATTGATGGAGGCGATCCGCAACGAGCTTCCGGATATCCAGATCGACGCTTTGCCGATCGGGATATTGGCCAAGTGCTATTTGGGCGACCCGTACGAGGTTCATACCCTCGATTACAGCGGCAGCATCGTCCAGCATTACAAACGGGGCCAACCCGCGCCAAACGGCATGGAGCGCGCGCGTTCGCTTGCTCGCGCTGGCCAATATGCATTCATCGAGGTCTACGCCGATAAGCTGATCGCGGTCAGCGCATTGGGTCAGACCGCCATTGTCGAAGGCTGAACGTTTCACCCATGTCAACGAATACGATTAAAACGGCGGATCTGAGCGGGATTTTCAGCTCGCTGCGCAACCTGAACGACAACATCGCCCAAGTATCAAATCAGGTCGGTTTCATGACGGCAGAGCTGAACCAGACGCGCTCTGATCTGTCGCGCCTGGAACAGGCTTTTGCCGACTTCGTCGAGTCCGACCTGAAGGCCAAGGAACTGTCGCTGGCCGAAACACGCCAGGTGAAGGTGCGCCAGGAGCTGGACACCACGTTCGAGTACTACGGCATCGTGCGCCGCCAGGCGACGGGTATTCTGCAGGCGTCCGACATTCAGTTGGTGCGCAAGGAAACGCTGCGCAGTGCGACCGAAGAGCTGATGATCTCCGCGCCGCGCTACTGGCTGGCGCCGGCGCTGGTCGCGTTGTCGGCCTGGTTGGGCGATAACCGTGATTTGGCGCAACGGGCGCTGGCCGAGGCCATTCGCCGCGACGATGAAAAGACGTCGCTGTTCTTCGCGTTGATCGCCCGCCGCGCGGGCCGCAACGAGGTCAATCGGACCTGGCTTGACCGTTACTTCGGCCTGCAGAATCCCTATAAGCTGAATCGCCAGACTGTGGTGATGGTGGATGCGTTGGCCAACGGCGTGTTCGGCGTGGATGTGACATTGCACTGCGGCAAGCGAATTTCCGCCTGGATCGCCGAACTGTCCGAGCAGGCCGGTTTTGTCGAGGCGCAGCGCGTGCAGTGGGGCAAGGCCTTGCTGTCGAAGGCGCCGACCAAGGATCACGCCGCCCGCTACCCCAATCTGCAGCGCTTCAGCCCGACTTGGCCTGTGCTGAACCAGGCTATCAATGGCGTCGCGATGCACGAGCTGGTGCTGGGGCATTTTCAGGCGATGTTCCAGGGCGAGATCAGTCCGGCGGCCAGCGTGCTGGCGGCGGTGGACGATCTGCTGAGCAAGCTGGTGACGAGTTTCGACGACGAAGAGTTGCCGTTGCGCCGTCAGGAGGAGCTGTGTCGGCTGATCATCGAAGAGAGTGGCGATCGCCGCGCCGCGCAAAAGCGCTACGACCTGCAAGCCACCGTGCTGGATGAAGCGGTGGACTTCACGCAGCTGCTGACCCACGCCGCGATGCATCCCGAGCTCTCGCGCGTGACCCGGGCGACGCAGCGCTTTGCGGTGGCGCACTCCCGCAATTGGATTCTGGACGCCCATGCGGACGTGACGGCCAAGGCCCGCTTGGCGGTGCCTGCCGATGTATCGCTGGACATCGAGGGCTGGCAGGGCGTGACCCAGAACGGCGAAAACGAGACCGAATTGCTGCAAAGCCTGCAGCAGGAAATCGACGCTCGGGAAGCCCGCCATTTGGCCGGGATGAAGCTGCCCATCATCAATTGGATCTTCCTGGCTTGCGGCCTGTTCCTGATCGTCAAGGGCATCTCTACCGGCTGGCTCATGCCGGCGCTCGGCGCGTTCTTACTGTTGTTGTTTTTCAGCGGGTGGCTGCAGTTCCAGAACGCGCGAAAGGCGGCCAAGGCCAATTTCGCGACCATGCGCCAGCAGACCGCCGATGCGTTGAAGGCATGCCTGGCGGAAGTGGTGGAAGTGCGCCGTGAAATCGCGGAACGCGACGGCGTGGCGACACATGTGACAGCCTACGTCGAGGGCATCAGCCCCGAGCAGCACATTCTTTCTTCGCATGACTCGGTTCGCCGCGTCATGATTCAGCCTTGAGGAGGCTTTGATGACCCGTCAGATTCAAGGCGGCTTGCCGGCAGACGTCCAACCGCAGCCCCAACCCCGACCCAAGACCGAGCCTGCGGCGGCCACCCAGCAGGCGCCGGCTCCCCTCGAGCATTGCGATGCGCTGGCTGGCGCGCTGCCGGCCTGGGACCTGTTGCCCGCGGCGCCTTTCATCCGCCGCGTCAGGTAAACCGCCGTGCACATCCCGCGCACCTATGCCGAATGGAGCGCGTGCCTGGACCGCCTGGCGGAAGGCACCCAGGACGAGGCCTGCCTGGACTGCATGCGCCAAGGCGAACTGTCCTGGAGCGGTGGCGTGGCGACGTTGTTCTCGCAGCGCGTGGTGGCCGAATTCAATGCGCGCCTGACACGTTGTTCCGAGCACCTGACGCGTGATCTGCGGGTGGGGGCCGATGAAAACCTGATCATCCGCGCCATCCTGAACGCGCGCTACGCGCTGCATTTTCTGCATCGGCTGGCGCAGCTCGCGTCTTTTCCCGAGACGTTGCGCACGCATCTGACTGATGAAGTGCGCAAGTTCGCCCAGCGCGCCCAGGAATCCCTGGAGAACAGCGCGAAGACCGACCGCAGCGGCCGTTTGCCGGTGCTGTTGCGCAATAACACGCTGCTGCGCTATGACGCGCTGCCGGATCCGGCGTTGTCCTCCGATGCGGGTGGCGGGGCCGCCAGCCGCGCCACTGCCGCACCTCTATCCGCGCCGCCGTCCGCACTGAACCCATCGGCCGCCACCGGGGCAGTGCGGCGCCGAAACATTCTTACTTGAGCCACTCATGAGCGACACCACCGAATTCAAGGCCACGCTGACGCGCTATCTCAAGGCGCGTATCCCATTCATTTCCATCCGCAGCGCGGAGCGCAGTCGCGTGCTGGATCTGTTGCGCGAAGTCGTGGCGCCGCTGAACGCACCGGTTTACGTGCATACGCTGTCTCAAGGCACCCGCGAACTGGCGGGTGGGCGCTCGGTCAATGAAGACCGCTCGGTGACGGGCGCCGTGGACTTCGCCAGCCAGCAATTCGCGCAGCGCCAGAACCTGTCTTGCGTGCTGACCGAGGTGTCCGACATCGAGGACGACACCGCGTCCGCGCGCCATCTGCTGGACGTGGTGATGCTGGCCGCCGAACACAGCGGCGTGGTGGTCGTGATTACCACCAAGCCTGTCTGGGGCCAGCTGCAGCGCGCCGGGATGGCGCTGACGCTGTCGGCGCCCAGCGAAGACGAAATGCAGGCCATCATCCGCGAGAACCTGGACGCCTACCGCGGCCATTTCCCCATTGAATGGGACGCTGACGACGAGCGCCGCGCCGCTGCCATTCTGGCCGGCATTTCGCGTATCGAGGCCGAGAACATTATTGCGACGCTGCTGGCTAACGGCCGCATCACCAAGGCCGACATGGTCGAGCTGATGCACGCCAAGGATCGCATCTTCGCGGACATCAGCGGCATTGAACGCGTGTCGGTGCGTGGCACCGAACTCAGCGTGGGCGGCCTGGGCGGCCTGAAGGCCTGGCTGGACAAAGAACGTCCGCTACTCACGGCCGACTTGCGCGAACGCGGCATCCGCCCGCCGCGCGGCGTGTTGCTGGTGGGGGTGCCGGGTTGCGGAAAGTCGCTGTCGGCCAAGGCCATCGCGGCCAGCTGGAGCCTGCCTCTTTACCGCCTGGACCTGTCCACCATCCACGGGCAATACCTGGGCCAGAGCGAATCGCGTCTGAAAGACGCGCTGGCCACCGCCGACCACGTGTCGCCTTGCATCCTGTGGATCGACGAGATCGAGAAGGGTCTGGCGGGCGCCACCAGCGGCGCGGGGGACGGCGGCACATCGACCCGGTTGGTCGGTCAGTTCCTGTACTGGTTGCAGGAAGCGCGCGCGCGGGTGTTCGTGGTGGCCACGGCCAACGACGTGTCCAAGTTGCCGCCCGAGCTGCTGCGTCGGGGGCGTTTTGACGAACTGTTCTTTGTGGATCTGCCGACGCCGGTCGAGCGGCGCGAGATCATCGATATCTATGTCAAGCGCGGGCTCAAGCAAGAGCAGCCGGCCGAGTTGATGGACGAACTGGTCGAGGCCTCTGACGGCTTTGCCGGCTCGGACCTGGAAGCGGCCGTGCGCGAAGTGGTCAAGGAAGCTTATTTGAATGGCGACGCCGCAGTGACGCCGGATCTGTTTCGCCAGAGTTTCCGCAATGTTGTGCCGCTGTCCAAGACCGCGCCCGAGCAGATCGAAAGCATTCGGGCGTGGGGTCGCGAACGGGCGGTGCCGGCGTCCGGTCATCCGATCGGCATGGCGGCGACGCAGGGCCGGCCGCGGCGCCAGGTGTTGGGTTGAAGCGGGCGGCATGGGCCCGGCCCGCAACCTGAAACGGGACGTTTACTCGTACGCCTGCTTGTCGGCGGACCACTTGAACGTCCGCTTCCATTTTCCAGCCTGCTGGCGCAGCTGGATATCAAAGTAGCCGCCGGTCTTGCCCGGCAGCATCACTAGCGAATTGCTGGCATCCGACTCGTCATGCTCGCGCGTGCCATCCGGGTTCCATTCGCCGGCGATCGATTTGACGAACGACATGGGTTGGGCAAAGACCACCCGCAGGGTCGCGCCGTCGATGCGGAACAGGTACAAGGCTTCGAAGTCGGCGCCGCCGCCGGCGTAGCCTTCGTTCCAGCCGGCCCGCAGGCCGAAGGCCACGGCGTCGGGGGCGATTTTGTAGGGCGCCAGGTCGAATCGCTTCCAGCTTTGCGGTGGCGACAGCAGCGGGGCGTCAGCGTCCTGCATTTCCAGAACCGTGGGCAGGTCGATGTCGGTGCCGCTCCAGTCGGTCGGCGTGGTCACCGGCCCATCGGTACGCGCGACTCGCTTGGGGGCGGCGCCTGGCACCGATTCAAATACGCCGACCCAGACTTCGGTCTTGTCTTCGTCGCGCGACAGGTTGCCGCAGTCGCCGCCGCCAAATTTCTTGAGCCGTTCGGCGCGCTCGGCCGTGGCTGCCAGGCAGACCATGGCGACGAACGAGCCGGGGCGTTGCGGCCAGGCCTTGGCGCCGGCCACCAGCAGCCGCTTGGGATTCTGGTCAGGCGCCAGTTGCTGCAGCAGGAATGTGTCGGTGAATCCCGCCGGCAGTTGCGCGCCCAGGCCGTCCGGCTGGGGCGCGCCGCTCATCTGGGCGTCGTACAGCTTGCGCGCGTCCTGGGTCTTGATGGCGCCGGGGACCTGGTCCAGGGATTGCACCCGGGTATCGGCCAGCGCGACGGGGGCGTGCAGGGCGTAGATCAGCGGGTAGAGCAGCAAAGCAGGACGCAGGCGCATTGGTGAAACCAGGCGGTAGTGAAGTTGCCTGATTATCGCTGAACGGCAGCGGCAGATGATCGGGGGATTCTCTCAGCAATCCGTCAGGAAAGCCGCGGCTCCGGCCTGGCGCAGTCGCCCCGCGCGCCCGTCGGTTCAGTCCGTTTTCCAGCCCCACTTCTTGAAGATCGCGCGGCCATCGGCCGATGCCAGGAAGTCCACGAACGCCTGGGCCTGCGGATTGGCCTTGCCATGGCGGGTGACCACCGCACCGGCGTCGCGGTAGATGCGGTAGGGCTCCTCCACCGGCACCACATCGGCCAGGGTGGGGTTCGAGACCTGCCAGATGTTCCAGATCAGCCAGGCGTCGATGCTTTTGTCTTCGGTCCATTGGCTGCGCGCCTGGGCGCTGTTGCCGGCCTCGGGCAACACCAGGTTGGCGCGGAAGGCGCGCACGGTGTCGATGTCACCCAGGCGGCCGGCCACGTCTTCCCACAGGCCAGTCTGGCCCGCGCCCGACACGGCCATGACCTTCACGCCGGGCTTGAGCAAGTCTTTGAATCCTTGAATTCCCTTGGGGTTGCCGGGGCGCACCAGGATCGCCGATGGGCGCAGGTACAGCGTGCGCGCATCGCGCAGGTCGAACAGGCCGGGCAGCGCCGTGGCGAAGCCGCTCATCATGTTTTCGGCGCCGCTGAACAGCACGTCGGCATTCTGCTTGGCCTGGTCCGCCCAAGCGGGAGTGGGGCCGGCAGTGACCTTGACCTGGATGCCGTGCTGCTTGCCGAAGGCGTCGGCGGCTTCTTTCATGGCGGGCGCCGGGCCGCCCGGGCCGTAGACGTTCAGGTCTTGCGCGGCCCAGGCGGGATGGACGGCCAGGGATGCCAATGCAAGCAAGGCGCTGGCCAATAGCGTGTTCGACTTCATATCGGGGACTCTCCGGCGGGGCCGATCAACGCCCGAACTGCGCGCGATCGGCGGGTTGGCGTGACAAGGCCGCAGCCGGTGTGGCGTACGGCCCCTCATCGGTATGGACGTTGGCAAGTGCGTGAATATTCCAAGTGCGACATCGTGCCTTGCCAAACTGCCGGTTTTACCTCTAAAAAAATCAGGCATACGCCCGGCGGGCCCTGTATTTCAGTCTATATTCCCTGGGCGAAACCCGTTGCCGCCGCGGCCTGACTCATAGCGCCCGCGCAACGCGTATTCCGCCCGCCCCGATTGCCCGGGCCCGGCGCCTGCGCAGCCCCTGCGGCTGCCCAACGCGCGCCGCCGACGCCGGCGGGCCATGAACCGAACCGAGAGAGATCGATGGATAAGCGACAAGACCTGGAACAACCGGCCATCCAGGAGGGCGCGGCGCACGCCGTGGGGCATGGCGGGCCAGAGCCGCTTGAGCGCGATGCGATCGTCATCGACATCGAGGCGGATCCGACCCTGGGCTATGCGTCGATCCAGAATGCCGTGCCCGTCGTGCGGTCCTTGCGGCTGACCAACCGTTCGCAAGACACCTTCGAGAACCTGGAAGTCCATATCCGCTGCAACCCGGCCTTTGCGCAAAGCGTCCGGTTGCGCTTTGACGTGTTGGTGCCCGGCGAAATCCGCCGCATCGCCCCGCTGGACCTGACGCCGGACCATGCCTACCTGGCCGACCTGCAGGAATCGCAGCGCGCCAGTATCGACGTGACGGTGCAAACCGGCACGCAAGCGCTGGGCCGTGCCTCGCAGCCCGTCGCCGTGCTGGCTTACGACCAATGGGCGGGCACGCGTGCGTTGCCGGAATTGCTGGCGGCATTTTCGATGCCGAACAACCCGGCCGTGGATGTGCTGATCGGCAAGGCTGCCAAACTGCTGCGCAGCCAGCACAGCGACCTGACGCTGAATGGCTACCAGTCCAAGAGCCGCGACGTGGTCTGGAAGCAGGTGTCGGCCATCTACAGCACGCTGGCCGCCGAAACCCTGCATTACGCCGAGCCGCCGGCCTCGTTCGGCGTGGACGGCCAGAAGATCCGCACGCCGGACCGCATCCTGGAAGCCCGGGTGGCCACCTGCCTGGACCTGGCCATGCTGTTCTCGTCATGCCTGGAGCAGGCGGGCCTGCGCCCCGTGATCCTGATGAAGGATGGCCACGCCTGGGTCGGCGTGTGGCTGCACCCGGCATGTTTCTCGGACCCGCTGACCGATGACGTGCAGGCCGTGCGCAAGCGCGTGGACAGCGGCGAATTCCTGGTCTTTGAAACCACCGGCATCGCCCAGCATCCCAACTTCCGCCCGTCGCTGCGGCTGGCGCTGGAGCACGGCTCGGCGCACCTGCGCGAAGAAGACACCTTCCGCTACGCCATCGATGTGCACCGCGCGCGCGAACTGCAGATCAAGCCGCTGCCGTCGCGCGTGATCGGCGTGGTGCCTGGCGAAGCCGAGGCTACCGAGCGTCCCGCCGCCATCGAACCCACTCCCGACCTGCCGCCGCTGGATCCGGAGTTCGTCATCAATCTGGAGCCGGCCGATGACACGCCCGAAGGCCGCCTGGCCAAGTGGAAGTCGCGCCTGCTCGATCTGACGCTGCGCAACCGGCTCTTGAACTTCAAGAACACCAAGTCCACGCTGCCGCTGGTGGCGCCCGACCTGGCGCACCTGGAAGACGCCATCGCCGACGGCAGTGAATTCCGTATCCGCCCGTTGCCGGCGGCGCTGATGGATGGCAACGACCCGCGCGTGGCGCAAGTCCACGTGGACCGTGGCGGCCGTGCGCCGCTGGACGACATGGCGTTGGAAGCGCTGGGCAACAAGGAACTGATCGCGCGGGTGCCGCAAGAGGCGTTGGACGCCAATCTGCTGACCATCTTCGGCGCGGCGCGCACGGGCTTGGAAGAGGGCGGCGCCAATACGCTGTATCTGGCCATGGGCATGCTGCGCTGGACGGAAGACGTCGGCGCTGAAAGCGCCCACCTGGCGCCGCTGATCCTGGTGCCGGTGTCGCTGCAGCGCCAATCCGTGCGTAGCGGTTTCCGGCTGGTGCGGCACGACGACGAAACCATCATCAATCCCACGTTGTTGCAGATGCTGCGCAACAACTACGAGCTGCGCATTCCGGGTCTGGACGTGCTGCCGGCGGACGACAAGGGCGTGGACGTGGCCCGCGTGCTGCAGGCGTTTCGCCTGGCGGTGCGCGAGATCGCCGGTTGGGAGGTGCTGGAGCAGGTGCATCTGGGCATCTTCTCTTTCACCAAGTACCTGATGTGGAAGGACCTGCAGGACCGCAGCGCGCAGCTCAAGACCAATCGAGTGGTCCAGCACCTGATCGATCACCCGGGCCAGGCCTTTGCGCAAACGCCCTGGGACCCGCGCTTTGAGCGGCTGGACGAAAGCTACAGCCCGCAGGATCTGCTGACCCCGCTGTTGTCCGACTCGTCGCAGCTGAAGGCGATCTGCGCCGTCGACGCCGGCCGCGACCTGGTGCTGGAAGGCCCGCCGGGCACCGGCAAGAGCCAGACCATCACGAACCTGATCGCGCATCTGCTGGCGCGCGGCAAGACCGTGCTGTTCGTCTCGGAAAAAATGGCGGCGCTGGAAGTGGTGCACCGCCGTCTGGCCAACATCGGCCTGGGGCCGTTCTGCCTGGAACTGCATTCGTCCAAGGCGCGTAAATCCGAAGTGCTGCAACAGCTGGGCAAAGCGCTGGACCACAGCGGCCAGCGCACCAGCGAGGACTGGATGCGCGAGGCCGAGCGCCTGGGCGTGCTGCGCCAGGAACTGAACGGCCTGGTGGACGCGCTGCATCACCTGCATCCCAACGGCTTGACGGTGTATGACGCCATCGGCAGCAGCATCCAGCACGCCGGCCAGGCGCCGTCGCCGATGTTCTGGCCCGATGCCCATGCGCACAGCTACGACGATCTGGCGCACCTGCGCGAGGCCGCGCGGCGCATGGCGACCTTGTCTGGCGAACTGGGCGCGCTGCATGGCCACCCCCTGGCCCACATCGGCATGGCCGAATGGAGCCCCAGTTGGCAGGACGTGCTGCTGGCGTCGGCGCAGGCGTTGGACCTGGCGGCGGACGCCTTCAAGGCCAGCATCGCCGCGGTGGGCGAAGGCCTGGGCTTGCCCGCCGTCGGCCTGAGCCTGGATGCCTACGCCCGTCTGGATGCGCTGATCGACGTGTTGCTGGCCGCGCCGCATGTGCCCGCCGGCCTGGCCGCGCAGGCGCACGACCCGGCCGCACGGTTGCAGGTGCAGGCCTTGGCGCGCCACGGCCTGGCGCGCAACGCGCAGTGGGCGCGGGTGGGCCCGCAGTGGAACGCGCAACTGGCGGAATTGGACGGCAATGCGCTGAAGGCGGAATGGCTTGCCGCCTGCGCCGCCTGGTGGCCCAAGTCCGTCTTCGCCAAGCGGGGCCTGCGTAAACGGCTGGCGCTGCTGCGCACCGACGGTCAGCGCCCGGACGATGCCGCGATCAGCGCCATGCTGGCGCCGTTGGCGCTGGTCAATGCTGAAGACCGTGAACTGGCGGCGCTGAAGGCAGATGCCCAGCGCCTGCTGCTGAACGACTACGCCGGCCTGGAGACGGACTGGGAACAGGTGCAGCGCCACGAACAATGGGCCGAACGCTTTGCCGAGGCGGTCACGCGGATGGCGGGCGACCCGGCCGCGGCCAACGACCTGCGCACGCGCTTGCAACCGCTGGTGGGCGAAAACCGCGCCTTTCTGCAGCCGGGCGCCGCGCTGGGCAAGCGCCTGCTGGACACGCGCAACGCCTGGCGCGAACTGCAAGACAAGCTGGCCACGGTGCAGGCCCAGGCCAAGCCTGTGGAACCGCTACAAGGTAGCGCCGATGACAACGCCGCGCTGGAACGCATCCAGGCGGTGCTGGCCGGCTGGCGTCACAACAAGCAGTATCTGATGCCCTGGTGCGTGTGGCGCCAGGCTCGCGAGCAGGCCATTGCATTGCAGTTGCAGGGCCTGGTCGCGTCGCTGGAGCAAGGCCGTGTGCCGTTGGCTCAGGTCGAGGCCCATTTCGAATACAGCTATCGCAACTGGTGGGTCAAGAAAATCATCGACCACTCGCCGGTACTGCGATCGTTTTCCAGCGCCGATCACGAACGCAAGATTCGCGAGTTCCGCCAGGCCGACGATCGCTTCCAGCAACTGACTTCGGCCTACATCGGTGCATTGCTTGCTGGCAAGGTGCCGGCCGGCAGCGGCATCTTGGTCAGCCCCGACAGCGAGCTGGGCCTGCTGCGCCGCGAGCTGCAAAAGAAGACCCGTCACGTGCCGGTGCGTCAGTTGATGCAGCGCCTGCCGTCGCTGCTGCCCAAGCTGAAGCCCTGCCTGCTGATGTCGCCGTTGTCGGTGGCGCAGTATCTGGACGCTGGCCATTCGCAGTTCGACGTCGTCGTGTTCGACGAAGCGTCGCAGATTCCCGTATGGGATTCGGTGGGTGCGATTGCGCGTGGCCAGCAGTTGGTGGTGGTGGGGGATACCAAGCAGTTGCCGCCCACCAGCTTCTTCAGCAAGTCCACGAACGAGGAAGACGGCGCAGGCGATGACGGGCAGGTCGAAGACCTGGAGAGCATCCTGGACGAGTGCCTAGGCGCCGACATGAACCGCCTGCGGCTGCAATGGCACTACCGCAGCAAGCACGAAAGCCTGATCACGTTCAGCAACGTCACCTACTACGATTCGCAGCTCATCACCTTCCCGTCGCCGGTTACCGATGACGTGGCGGTGCGGCTGGAGCGCGTGGCTGGCGTCTATGACCGTGGCGGCAGCCGGACCAACCGCCTGGAGGCCGAAGCCATCGTCAGGGGCATCGAACAGCACTACCTGGACAAGGCCCGCCGGCGCCAGACCCTGGGTGTGGTCACGTTCAACCAGCCTCAACAGTCGCTGATTGAGACGCTGCTGGATGCCCGCCGCCGCGCCAATGCCGAGTTGGACAAGGCCATCTCGGCTCAATCGCGCGAACCGCTCTTCATCAAGAATCTGGAGAACGTGCAGGGCGACGAACGCGACATGATCTATTTTTCGATCACCTTCGGGCCCGATGCGGCCGGCAAGATGACGATGAACTTCGGCCCGCTGAACGGCGAAGGCGGCCACCGTCGCCTGAACGTTGCGATCTCGCGGGCTCGCGAGGGCGTGGTGATCTACAGCACGTTGCTGCCCGAACAGATCGACCTGTCGCGCGTGCGCGCGGCGGGCGTGCGCGATCTGAAGCATTACCTGGAATTTGCGTTGAAAGGCCCGCGCGCGCTGGTTGAACAATCGTTGCCCACCGGTCGCGAACCCGACAGCCCGTTCGAAACCCAAGTCATCAAGGTGCTGCGCGAACGTGGCTGGGTGGTGCATCCCCAGGTCGGTTGCTCGGGCTATCGCATCGACATGGGCGTGGTGGATCCGCGCGCGCCGGGGCGATATTTGCTGGGCATCGAATGCGACGGCCGTGCCTACCATTCCGGCGCTACCGCGCGCGATCGCGATCGCCTGCGGCAGGTCGTGCTGGAAGGGTTGGGCTGGCAACTGCACCGGGTCTGGTCCACGGACTGGTGGATCAATCCTGAGCGCGAAGTGGAAAAGCTGCTGGCGCGTTTGGACGCGGAGCTGGAGCGGGTGGCGGATGAAGCGCCGCAGGACGAGCCCGAGGCAGACGTACAGGCCGACAACGATGCGCGCGGCGAGGGCGTGGAGTTCGTGATCACGACCGACGAAGGCGCTGCGGGATGGTCGGGCGCATCGACGCCGACGGCCATGCCGGGGGCATCGACAGGCACGGCGCCATTGATCGACCCAGCCAGCGGCATCACCCTTTATCAGGTGGCCGACCTGCCGTCAGGCGAGGCCGACGCGTTCTACACCCGCACCAACAACGCCCGTCTGGCCGACGCGCTGCGTCACGTCATCGATACCGAGGGCCCCGTCCCCGAAACCGTACTGCATCGCCGCGTGGCCCGCGCCTGGGGCCTGGAACGCACGGGCGTGCGGATCGTGGAGCGACTACGTACCCTGACGCCCGCCGACGTCGCCGAAACCCGCGAAGGGGATGTCACCTATTACTGGCCTACCGGCGTCCAGCCCGACGCCTGGACGGGTTTTCGCGGCGCAGGAGAAGACGAGGCCACCCGCCGCCGGGTCGATGACGTCTGCCTGGAAGAATTGGCCAATGGCGTGTTGCGGGTCATGGCCATGACGGGCAATGCCCCCAAGGCGGATGTGATCAAGTCGGTGTGCCGACTGCTGGGGTTGTCGCGGACCTTGGTGGACGCGGAAGTCCGGATTGGCCTGGCGGTGTCGGCGCTGGCCGCGCAGGGCCGAGTGGGCGACGCGGCGGGGATCCTGCGGGTGGTTTGATTGCGGTGGTATTCATGCGGAAGGCCGGCGCGTGAGTGTCAGACTGTAATTGCAAATCGGGGGCTGCCGAAGCGTCGGCAAGCCCCTTTTTTTTCGCCATTTCAGGAGGGGAGTGTGACAACCCCGGAGCGCCCTGCATGTCAGCCTGCATTCAGCCGCACAGCAAGATTTTGATACTAGCCAAGGTTCGATCCGGCAGTTTCGTCCATACTGCGGACGTAGAATCCGGGTTTTCATCAGTGCCACACGGCTGATAGGAACGAACCATGAAAAAAATAATCCTCCTGGCGTCCGCCTGCGCCGCGCTGCTGCAGGCTTGCGCGCCGGTTTCCTCTCCTAGCGAAGGATCGTCCCCGATGTCCACTCCCGCCGCCACGTCGTCTTCGACCCAAGTGAGCCTGCCGGCCTATTACTGGCGCCTGGCATCGGCCACCGACGCGTCCGGCAAAGCCATCGCCGCGCTGCAAAAGGGCATCGAACAGCCCGTGCGCCTGTCCTTCTCGGCCGACGCGCTGAATATCCGCGGCGGCTGCAATGCGCAGTTCGGCGGCTATACGTATCAGAACGGCGTGCTGCACATCGCCAATCTAGCCTCCACCATGAAGGCGTGCGAACAGAGCCTGATGCAGCTGGACGCCGAAATCGGCCGGCACTTGAAGGGTGATTTGCGGGCCACGCTCGGCGGCGAGGCCACGGAACCCGGCCTGACGCTGGTGGCGCAGGACGGCAGCGTGTTGAAGTTCGTCGGCGAGCCGACGCCGGAAACGCTGTACGGCGGCCCGGGCGAAACCATCTTCCTGGAAGTGGCCCCCAAGCGCTCGCAATGCAGCCACCCGATGATCCCGAATTACCAATGCCTGATGGTGCGCGAACGCCGCTATAACGACGCCGGCGTGCAACAGCCGCCGCAGGAAGATTGGCACCCGCTGTACCAGTCGGTCGAAGGTTATGAGCACCAAGACGGCGTGCGCACGGTATTGCGCGTCAAGCGCTACGACTGGAAGAACCCGCCCGCCGATGCGCCGTCGAAGGTGTATGTGCTGGACATGGTGGTGGAGCAGGACGCGTCGGGGAAGAAGAAGTAAGGCTGCGCGCTGGCGCATCTGCGATGCGCCGCGTTGCGAGAAGGGCAGTCCGGTTCGGGCTGCCTTTTTTCTTGCTTGCAACACTTCCAGTCATGACTTGCGGTTTCAGCGATGCCAGATGAGCCCGCCCGAAAGTTTGGTGAATTTAAATTCAGCGTACCGCAACAACGCCCAACGCGTTCAACGTCTCCGTCGTCATCTGGCCGCTGGCCGGCAGTGACTTGACTGTCTGAAAATGTTTGAGGGCAGCCGTAGTTCCGGGGCCCATCACCCCGTTGATCGGGCCATCATAGAGTTGAAGCGATGTGAGTTTGATCTGCACTCGCACGATTTGGAGTTTGAGCTTTTCGGCGCGGCTCAACTCTACATTATCCGATGTAGCGCCTCCTCCCTTAGACGGCGTTCCTGTCGCCGTGGGTTTGGCGTTTGACGAAGATGGAACCGCCGGGCGCACCGAGGTGCCTGACGTATCGCTCTTCCCTGAGGGGGATACGGAAGACGATCCGGAAGGCGTGTATAGAGGCGTTGGTGTTTTGGCAGCAGGTGTGGGTGCCGGCGCGGGAGCGGAATAAGTCGAACCACGGCCGCTGGAGCCGGAGTAGTGCGAACTATGGCTGGAATGTGAGCGATGGCTGGAATGCGATCGATGCCCGGCGAACAGGTTGTCGTAGCCGAAGTTCAGCGGACGCAATGGCACGGACTGAGGCTCGTTAAGTGCATCTAATGCAAGTTTCTCCGCAGGGGACGCCGCGCCTACGGGTTTGACGCCGAATGCGGTTAAGCCTGCAATGAACATGCTGATGTTCTTTATGAAGCGACTCATGCCGCATATTCCTCATTCATTATTTGTATGACTTTGGCTGGCTTCCAGCCGCGTTCGTGCCAAGAAAAAAAGCCGGAGCAACTTGATTTCATCTGGCATGCATCGCAGGCGGGCGCATAGACGTTCTTCCAATCCGAAATACTGCGGTGTGCGTGCGAGTGCAGCGCACGGGGCAGTGCGCAAAGCGGTGCATTCATAAACAGGAATGGCACAGAGTGGCGCGCCAGTTGGCGCGCGGCTTGTTGGAGCGTTTCCTGCCAATCCAGCAGATCGACTTCGCATAGTTCGCGGTTGGCCAGAGCAAAGCCGATGGGCTCACAGGCCATCAGCGCAACCTCTTTGACGAATGGAAGGTTGCGGCCAATGAAGGTGCACAGCGCCGACAGGTTTTCCAATACGGGGCGGATCAGCACGATCCGCAATTGGATTGGCTGGCGATAACGTTGAAGGTTTAATAACCCTGAGATGGTCTGTTCGAAGGCACCAGGGGCTTGAACCACGAAATCGTGCAGAAAATCGGCATGGCCGTATAGTGGAACGAGCCAGGTAACAGGTGTAGACAGGCCATTTAGCAATGTGCGGCTCTGGTCTAAGCCAGCCAGTAGGCGGCCGTTGGTCAGTAGCTCCACGCGGGTGCCCGGATGCTGTTCGCCCATCGAGTCCAGCACTGTCCTTAGGTGGGGGCCGAGCAGCAGCGGTTCTCCGCCGCTCAAGCCCAGGACCTGGGGCGAGACAGTCAGGTGGCGGATTGCGTCTAGCGTCTCCTCGATCATCCACGCATCGTCCTGAGGCGTGGGGGGCTGCGAGCACATCAGACAGTAGCTGTTGCAGCGGTTGGTCAACTGCAGGCTGTGGTGCACGTCTGATTCGCGGTACAGGACCACAACTTCTGACCGCCCGGGATCAGCCGCGACGATATCGCCGGCTTCCAGTCCGGTTGCAGCTATCCAATCGACATTGGACAAGCCCGAAGCCTGATATTGTGCGACCAGATTCCGCTGTGATGAGGTGGGGGCTTGCACTAGGAATTGCAGGTCCGCTTGCCACTGCGTCGCCAGCAAATCGGCATCGATTACGCGCCAGACTCGATAGCCTTTTTCCACCGTCAGGCCGAATTTGGCTTTCAGGCGCCGCATTGCATCGCCTCCTTTTCGGCAACTGGGTGTGCCCAGGCGTGGAACAGATCTAGGCGTTGCTCATCAGCGTGTTTGAGAGCGCTGAAAAAAAAGTCAAATAGCCATTGATGTCGTTGGCAATGTTCGGTCTGCAGCGCTGGGGTTTCCATGTTCGCGAACTGGGCCTGTGCATCCACCGGGTTTGGGGCGCAAAATGTTTGGTAGGCACAGTTGCGGCAGCCTTCCATTTCATCAACTAGGCTGGATGCGATTAGGCGCTGTTGCACTGGAGATTGCCGGAGCTCGGTCAGGCGCTTGCCGATTTTTCCCAGGCGCAGCGATACGTCGCCGCTCTCCGCCAGCATGCGGGCCTCGTCGCTGGGATACACATAGCCATCGTAGTTGTAAACCAATACGCTCTGGCCAGCACCCGTTGGGCTTTGAAGGTCGACATAGCCCGCGTCGAATGGGGAGAGGATCTTGTTGAGGATGATGGACGCGTAGACCTCTCGAAGTTCGAAGCCTTGCCGATTCCAATGCAGTACCCGATCGAGAGCGCGCCGATAAAAATCGTAGAACTGCTCTGGCCGATAACCCAGTAGGAACTGATTGCGCTTGGCAAAGCCATAACTGCTGAGTGGCCGAATGAATATGTCATTGAAGCCAAGTTTGACGTATTCGTCGACGATTGCTTCCGGATGCGCCAAGGAGGCCTTGGTCGTGGTCATCAACGCCGACACCGCGTCCCGCCCGAGTTCGCTGCGCGCCAATTCAATTCCGGCAACGGTGCGTTCGTAAGCGTTGCGTCCGGGAATCGGCCGGTTGCGATTATGCAGCCCTGCGGGGCCGTCAATACTGGTCGATAGGAAGACGCCGTACCGTCCCAGAAAGCTGCACATTTCTCGATCCAGCTGGTGAAGCGTGGAGGCGATCACGAAGCGCAGTTGGCGTCCTTCCGAGCGGTTACGGTCATGGATTCGAGTGATTGCGATTTGCACCATATCGAACCGCAGCAGGGGATCGCCGCCTTGGAACTCGATTGTCAAAGCGGGGGCGTCGCTTTCAAATACGCTGTCGCACGCCGCCAAAAGATCTGCGTGCGATAACGTATGCCCCGTGTCTGTTAAAGACCGGCTGACCTGGCAGTATTGACAGGAATGGGCGCACTGTAGAGTGGGAACAATGATGTGCAAACTGGGGCCGCCCGCGACGGTTTCGCGTCTGGCCGCTTGGCGCGAGGCCAGCAGCCGACGGCTACCCGATCGATCAAGGTTTGCCGTGAAGTGGCCGGCTTTCAGGTCTGCTTGAAGCGGTAACGGTAATTCGGTTACGCGGCCTTGTGCTAGTGACCGAGCCTGATCCGTAGTTAGGAAAACATGGTCGCCAGCCGAGCTGACGGCAAGCCAATCATTGTCGAGCGCCCTAGTCTGATAGGGCAGTACTTCCACCGCATACGCATCCACGCGCTTCTCCTAGCGCGGCTCCCTGGGCCGGCACGCTTATAAAGTGTTTAGCAACATAATTACACAAAGTTGTTGCAAAACCTAATGTGGAGTATTTTTTAAAGGTTGTCCGCGTGGCTTTCCCGGAATATTGCGAGGCATTTCGGGGGGCGTTCAGGGGCTGACGAGCTCGACCGGTTGGATAGGGGCTGGCAATGCCGAGATGGGCATCTAGCCGCTTTTCCCCTCTCTTGATCTCAATATTGTAAATTATAGTTATTCTCATCTATGCCAGCGCGTCCCTCATGGCTGCCTCCGATCCCACCCCGCAGCATTCTCTCCATACGCTCTACCAGGACCATCAGGGTTGGCTGCAGGGCTGGTTGCGTAAAAAACTGGGATGCGCGTTCGACGCCGCCGACCTGGTGCACGACACCTATTTACGGGTGCTGAGCCGTCGGGAACCCGGCGATATCCGCGAACCGCGCTCGTACCTGGCCACCATCGCCCACGGCCTGATGGTGAACCACCTGCGGCGTCGCGACCTGGAGCGCGCTTACCTGGAAACGCTGGCGCACCTGCCCGAGCCGCTGGCGCCGTCGCCGGAAACCCGCGCGCTGGCGCTGGAAGCCCTGTACGAAATCGATGCCATGCTGGACGGCCTGCCCGTGGCTGCACGGCGCGCGTTCCTGTTGTGCCAACTGGAAGGCATGACCCATGCCGAGATCGCCAAGACCCTGCGTGTGTCAGTGGGGTCGGTGCGCTTGTACATCGCGCGCGCCTTGCGCCAATGCCTGGAACTGGCGCCGTGAGCGGCGGCGGGGCAGGGGGCATCGACCCGCGCGCGCTGGATGGCGCAGTAGAGTGGTTTCTGCGGCTGACGTCCGGCACCGCCAGCGACGCCGATCACGCGGCCTGGCAGGCCTGGCGCCTCGCCGATCCAGAACATGAACGCGCCTGGCAGCGCACCGAAGCCCTGACGCGCCGCTTCGAGGCGCTGCCCAAGGGCGTGCTGCCGGTGCTGGGCCGACCAAGCTCGGCGGGGCGCCGGCGCGCGCTGGGCAAGTTGGCGCTGCTGGCCAGCGCCGGCGGCGCGGCGTGGCTGGCATATCGCGACGACACCTGGCGCAATTGGGTGGCCGAATACCGTACGCCGACTGGCGCGCGGCGCGAAGTGATGCTGGCCGACCATAGCCGCGTCGTCTTGAACTCCGCCACCGCGATGGACGTGCTGTTCGACGCCCAGCAGCGGCTGATCGCGCTGCATGCCGGCGAGATCCTGGTCGAGACCGCGCCCGATCCCGAACGTATCGCCCGACCCTTTATCGTGCGGACCCGCGAAGGCAGCATCACCGCGTTGGGCACCCGTTTCCTGGTCCGGCGCGACGATGGCGTATCGACGGTGCAGGTGCTGGACGGCGCCGTACGCGTGGCGCCGCGCGGGGCGGCGGCCGATGGCGTGCAGGTGGTGCAGGCCGGCATGGGCCTGCACTTTGGCGACGGCGTGGCCGATCGCCCCGAACCGCTATCAGGCGACCCATCGGCCTGGCAGCACGGCATGCTGCAGGTGGATGGCATGCCGCTCAATGAGTTCCTGGCCGAGTTGCAGCGTTATCGCAGCGGCTGGATCGACTGCGCGCCGGAAGTGGCGCACCTGCCGATCTCGGGCGCGTTCCCGCTGGGCGATATCGACCGGGTGCTGGCCACCGTTGCTGACACCCTGCCGCTGCAACTGCGCTACCGCACCCGCTACTGGGTGTCCGTGCTGCCGCGCGGCGCCAAGACTAATTTGTAACGCGGTTAGCACTTTCGGCATCTCATCTGGCTACGAGGGTAAGACCAACTGTTGGAGTGCCCCGTCATGCCCCCGCGTTTCCCCCGTCTGCGCGCAAGCGTGTCCCATCGCGCCTTGCGCGGCGTCCGTGCGTTCGCGCTGCCGTTGGCCGCCCTGGCGGCCCCCGTCCATGCGCAGACGGCCGCCGCGCCGGTCTCTGTTGCGATCGAACCCGGTCCGCTCAGTGCGGCGCTGTCGGCTTACGCCGCGCGTGCCGGCGTACTGCTGTCGTTCGACCCGGCGCTGACGCGGGACCTGCGCACCTCGGGGCTTAACGGTAGCTACGGATTTGAAGAGGGCCTGCGCAAGTTGCTGGATGGCAGCGGGCTGGAACCCTTGCGCCGGGCGGACGGCGGCTACACGCTGCGCCGCCAACCCCAGGCCGACGTGACCGCCTTGCCCGCCGTCACGGTGACGGGCAGCCGCGACGGTGAGGCGCCGAGCGAAGGCACCGGCTCGTACACCGCCCCTTCTGCTTCGTCCGCCACCCGCATGGACTTGTCCCTGCGCGAGACGCCGCAGTCCGTCAGCGTCGTCACCCGCCAGCAGATGGACGACCAGAACCTGACCACCCTGGACGACGTGCTGCGCCAGACGCCGGGCGTCGTTGCTGACAAGCAGGATGAGCGCGTCACCATCACGTCGCGCGGCTTCGCCATGAACACCATGATCGACGGCGTGCCGACGTTTGCCTTCAAGACGCCGGCGGCCGAGATCGGCATGATCAACACGGTCATCTACGACCGCATCGAAGTCGTGCGCGGCGCGGCGGGCCTGCTCAATGGGGTGGGGGAGCCGGGCGGCTCGATCAACCTGATCCGCAAGCGGCCGACGTCGGAATTCGCTGGCCACGTCACGGCCGGCGCGGGCCGCTGGAACGGCTACAACCTGGAGCTGGATCTGGGCGGTCCGCTGAACAGCTCCGGTTCCCTGCGCGGCCGGGCCATCGCCTCGCGCACCGCGGGCGACAGCTTCATCGACAACCGAAAGCGGTCCGACGACGTCTTCTACGGCATCCTCGAAGCGGACATCACGCCCAGTACGTTGCTGAGCGTCGGCTTCGAACACCAAAAGACCGCCATCGATGGCGCCAACTTCGGCCAGGCACCCCTGTTCTACAGCGATGGCACGCGCACGGATTTCCCGCGCTCGTTCAACCCCGGCACCCCGTGGAGCCAGTGGGACATGTACAGCGACAAGATCTTTGTCACGCTGGACCACCGCTTCAATAACGGTTGGCGCGTCAAGATGGACGCCAGCCACCTGAAGAACGAACGCCGTGCCCTCTGGGGTTATCTGTTCGAGTACTTCCCCGTCGAACCAAACGGCGACTCCACCATCGAGATTCGCAAGAATCCGGCCTCGTCCACCAATAAGTCGTTTGACCTGTACGCCACCGGCCCCTTCCAGGCGTTCGGCAGGGAGCACCAGGCGTCGCTGGGCGTGAGCGTGAATGACTACACCAGCGAACTGAACCTGGAATCGGCCAACCCCGATGGCTGGGACCGCCGCCCGCTGAACTTCTACCAGCTGCAGAACTTCCCCAAGCCCAGCCAGTACTACACCTTCTACAACACCTTCCTGGATGCGAAGGAAACCGCTGTCTACGGCTCGGCCCGCCTGAAAATCGCCGACCCCTTGTCATTCGTGCTGGGCGGCCGCGCCACCTGGTACGAAGAAAAATCCAAGTCCTACAACGGCCCCGCCAATCTCTGGACGACCAACCCCACCGCCAAGGCCAACGGCGAATTCACGCCCTACGCCGGCACGGTGCTGGACCTGAACGACACGTTCTCGGCGTACGCCAGCTACACCCGGATCTTCATCCCCCGCACCGAGCGCGACGCGACCAATGCGCTGCTGCCGCCGCAAACCGGCAAGAACTACGAACTGGGGCTGAAGGGCGAACACCTGGACGGCAAGCTCAACACCAGCTTTGCCGTCTTCCGCACCCAGGAAGCCAACGTCCCGGTCGAAGACCCCAGCGGCACGCCGCTGCCCGACGGCAGCACGCCGTACCGCTCCGTGGCCGGCGCGCGCAGCAAGGGCTTTGAAGTGACGGTGGCCGGCGAAGTGGCGCGCGGCCTGCAACTGATGGGCGGCTACACCTACTTTGCCAAGCGTGACAACGAAGGCATGTTGCTGTTGCCGAATTATCCCGAGCGCTTGTTCAGGGTGGCGGCCAGCTATCGTCTGCCGGGAGCGTGGAACAAACTGACGGTCGGTGGCAGCGTGAATTACCAAAGCGGGATTTACTACGACGAAGCGAGCGGCCTGGGCCGCGCGACGCAGGGCGGGGTGACGTTGCTGGGGCTGATGGCCCGGTATGAATTCAGCCGGCAGGTTGCCGCGTCGGTCAATATCGATAACCTGACCGACAAGCGGTATTACAGCGGACTGGGCGGGTACAACGGGTACAACTACGGCACGCCGAGGAACGTTTGGGTGAAGGTCAGCTATAAGTTCTAGCACGCCGCTTGGGCCGATTTGAGGGGAAGGGGCGGACGGATTGTCCGCCATCATCAATAATGATTACAATTCCCATTCCCGAAAATCTGAAATCACTCACGCCACGGCCATGTCGTCCACGGAATCCCTGGAGCACCGCGAGCTCGGCAGGCTCTATCGCGATCATCATGGCTGGCTGCGTGGTTGGCTGCTGCGGCGCCTGAGCGTCCCCGCGGAAGCCGCCGACCTGGCGCAGGACACCTTCATGCGGCTGCTGGCCTCGCCCGCGTCCATGGCGCAACTGCAGGGTATCCGCCAGCCGCGCAGCTTTCTGGCGACGGTGGCCCAGCGCACGCTGGTGGACCATATCCGCCGCCAAGTGCTGGAGCGCGCCTGGCTCGAGACGCTGGCGCAGCAACCGGAAGCCAGCGCGATTTCCCCCGAGACCCAGGCCATTTTGTTGGAAACCATCCGCGAGATCGACGCGATGCTGAGCGGCCTGGGCGACAAGGTGCGGCGCGCTTTCCTGATGTCGCAACTGGAAGGCGCCAGCTATGCCGAGATCGCGTCCGCCCTGGGCGTGACGGTCAGCTCGGTCAAGAAATACATGGCGCGCGCGACCGAGCATTGCCTCGTGTACGCGCTGGCCGGGCAGTAGGCGGCCATGGCGGACAAGACCATCTCGGCCGCGGCGCAATGGTATGCGCGGCTGTGTGCGGATGACGTCAGCCCTGCCGACATGGCGGCGCATGGCCGCTGGCTGGCGGCCGACCCCGAGCATGCGCGCATCTGGCGCCAGGTCGAACGGCTGCGGGGTACCCTGGGGGCCGCGCCCGCTCGTCTGGCGGCCGACACCCTGAACCGCGTGGACCATCATTTTTCGCGTCGCCGCGCTGTGTTGCGCAATGGCCTGGGCGCAGTCGCCGTGTTGGGCGCCGGCGGGCTGCTGGCCTGGCGCGCCTTGCCCATGGACGAGATGATGGCCGACTACCGCACCGGTACGGGCGAGCGCCGCGAGCTGCGCCTGGCGGACGGCACCCTGCTGTGGCTGGACAGCGCCAGCGCCGTGGACGTCAAGGTCGATGCCCGCAGCCGCCAGATCATTGTCCTTTCGGGCGAAATTCTGATCGACACCGAACACACGGCCCAGGGCTTGCCGCCGCTGCGCGTCAGCACCGTGCACGGCACCGTGCGTCCGCTAGGTACGCGCTTCATCGTCAACCGGCAGGATGCCCGGACGCAGGTCGCCGTGCTGCGCCATGCCGTGGCGCTGCGGTCGGCCGGGGGCGGCGACGAAATCATTCTGCAGGCGGGCGAGCGGGGCACCCTGGATCCGTCGGGCGCTCACCACGCGGGCGCGGTCATCGGCGAACCCGATGCCTGGACGCGGGGCCTGCTCATCGTGGACAACTGGCGGCTAGGCGACTTCATTGACCAGTTGGACCGCTACCGCCCAGGCCGGCTGCGGTGCGACGACGCCGTGGCGTCCTTGCGCGTATCCGGCGCCTTCCCCATCGACGACACCGACCGGGCGCTGGCCGCCGTGGAGCGTGCGCTGCCGGTGCGGATATCGCGTTTCACCCGCTACTACGTCCGCGTGGTCGCCCGCGGCTGATTTATTTTTCAAGGGCATTGTCCTTTTTCCGTGCTCGTCCGACTTAGCAGGGATCACGTCGGATTCAAGTCACGGAAACCCTTTTTTCATGCCCTCTACTACTGCTTCCTACCCCCGCCCCTTTGCTTTCGCGCCGTTGGCGGGGGCCGTCCTTGTCGCCCTGATGGCGGTCAGCGCTGCCCCTTCGGCGCTGGCGCAAACCGCGCCCAGCGTCGAGACGGTCCGCCAATATGACATTCCACCCGGTCCGTTGGGCCTGGCGCTAAGCCGCTTCGCGGCCCAGGCGGGCGTGGTGCTGTCATTCGACGCGCAACTGACCCAGGGCAAGCAAAGCGCGGGCCTGCAAGGGGGCTACGGCGTTGCGTCCGGTCTGGCCACCATGCTGGCCGGTACCGGCCTGGAGGCAGTCAACCAAGGGGCCAATAGCTACGGCTTGCGCGTCGCCAGCGCGCAGACGCTGGCGCCGGTGGAAGTCCTGGGCTCGCGCGAACCCGGTCCCAGCGAAGGGACGGACTCATACACCGTCGGCTTGTCCACCAGCGCCACCCGGCTGCCGATGACCTTGCGCGAAACGCCGCAGTCCGTGTCGGTCATGACGCGTCAACGCTTGACGGACCAGGGCCTGAATACCCTGGAAGACGCCATCGCCAACACGCCAGGCCTGACCTTCAAGAAAAAGGGCTCGGCTGACGACAACGAAAAGGGCTTGTATGCGCGCGGCATGGAAATCACCAACATGCAGGTGGATGGCGTGCCGACGCATAAGGACTTCAACGCCTTGGGCCTGGATACGGCGCTGTATGACCGGATCGAGGTCGTGCGCGGGTCCACCGGACTGCTGAGCGGCGCGGGCAACCCCGCGGCCTCCATCAACCTGGTGCGCAAACGGCCCACGCGCGAATTCGAGGCTTCCGCCGGTGTCGCGATTGGCTCGTGGGACTACAAGCGCACGGAATTCGACCTGGGTAGCTCGCTGGACGAGGCCGGCAAGCTGCGCGGACGATTGGTCGGCGCCTGGCAGGAAGGCGGCTCGTTCATCGACCGCGTCAAGCAGGATTCGCAACTGCTCTACGGCGTCGTTGAAGCCGACCTGGCCGAACGCACCTTGCTGACGCTGGGCGCGGAATACCAGCGCAAGAAGTGCACGGCTTGCTCGTACTTCGGCTTTCCTGCTGTGTATGCGGACGGCACCAAGACCGACTTCCCGCAGCGCTTCAATTCGGCGACCAACTGGAGCCGCCAGGAACGCACGCGCTACAACGTCTTCGCCACGCTGGACCACGAATTTGCGCCGTTGTGGAAAGGATCGGTCACCCTGTCACGCACGGGCGATGACAACGACCGCACCTATGGCTGGTTCAGCAGCAACGGTTGGGCGAACCCCCAGACGGGGCAGGGCGCATCGGTCTGGGTCGCGAAATGGCCCATCCCGAAAACCCAGAACGCAGTGGATGCCAGCCTGTCCGGCGCCTTCAATGCCCTGGGCCGTCAGCACGACCTGGTGCTGGGCGTGAACGCGTCGCGCACCAAGGCGGACTACGACACCTATCCGCTGTGGCTGGCGCCCGGCTATGACCCCAAGATTCCGGACATCCGGGCGTGGAACGGCGACATGCCGGAGCCGGATTGGCAGTCGACCGGCAAGCGCTACTACACCGAGAAGCAGGCATCGATCTACGGCGCCGTGCGCCTGCGTCCCACCGATGCCTTGTCCCTGGTGTTGGGGTCGCGCGTCACGTGGTGGGACCAGCAAGCGTCCTACACCTACACCGATGGCTCGTCCTACCCGGACAGCATGCGCGAGCAAGGTGTGTATACCCCGTACGCCGGGGTGGTCTACGACCTGACCAGCAACCTGTCCGCCTACGCCAGCTACACCAGCATCTTCTTGCCGCAGCAAGCGCAAACCGTGTCGGGCAGCGTGCTCGCGCCCATCAAGGGCAACACGTATGAAGTGGGTTTGAAGACGACGCTGCTGGACGGCCGCCTGAACGGTTCCGTGGCCCTGTTCCGCACCCGCCAGGACAACTACGCGATGCTGGACGGCGACCGCCTGGCGCCCAATGGCGACAGCGCGTTCGTCGCCGCCGACGGCGCGGTAATGCGCGGCGTGGAAGCTGAAATCAGCGGCGAGCTCACGCCTGGCTGGCAAATGCAGCTGTCGTACGCCTATGTGGACCGTCAACTGCCCCAGGGCTTCACCACCCAGGTCGGCCTGCCGCGCCACATCGCCAAGCTCTACACCACCTATCGCCTGCCCGGCGACTGGAGCGCCCTGACGGTGGGCGGCGGCGTGCGCTGGGAAAGCCAGAGCGGCTATTCCAGCCGCGGCCCTGGCGGCCGCCAGGCAGAAGCCTCGCAAAGCGCCTATGCGCTGCTGGATTTGATGGCGCGCTATCAGTTCAACCGTCAATGGTCTGCCACGCTGAACCTGAATAACGTGCTGGACAAGAAGTACTACGCCAGCACCAACGTCTACAGCAACTACTACGGGGCGCCGTTCAGCGCGATGCTGGGGGTGAATTACCGGTATTGATGGCTGCTGCCACTAACGCGGTTGCCGCAAGCACGCCATGAAACAAGCCGCGCGTTCGCACGACCGCGCGGCTTGCCGTTGATGGGGCGCGACTAGTGCCCACCGATCTTCACGTTACTCCCGGGCTTGTCATGCACCCCAAACCGCCCAACCAATGTCGTGCTTGCCTCATTCAACCCCACCACCTCCACAGCGACCCCTGCCCGGCGCAGCCTGATCACCACCTTATCCAACGCACCTACCGCAGAGATATCCCAGAAGTGCGCCGTTGACACATCCAGCACGACGCTCTCTACTGACTCCTTGAAATCGATCGCTTCCGCAAATCGATCCTTGGACGCAAAGAACACCTGCCCCGCAAAGCGATAAGTCCGCGTCCGGCCGTCTGCCGACAGCGTTGAGTCCACGCTCAACAGCCGCTGCACCTTCGCGGCGAAGAACACCCCACTCAGCAGCACCCCCACCAAGACTCCGCGCGCCAAGTCATGCGTCCATACGACCACCACGACGGTGGCAAGCATGACGACCGATGATTGCCACGGATGCGAGCGCAGGTTGCGCAGGGATCCCCAACTGAACGTCCCGATGGACACCATGATCATGACGGCGACGAGCGCGGGCATGGGAATCTGGGCAACCAGCGGCCCCAGCACCACCATGAGGAACAGCAGAAAGGCGCCCGCGACGAAGGTGGACAGCCGGGTTCTGCCGCCGGATTTCACGTTGATGACGGATTGGCCGATCATGGCGCAGCCGCCCATGCCGCCAAAGAAGCCGGTAACGAAGTTGGCGATGCCCTGGCCTTTGCATTCGCGGCGCTTGTTGCTGGGCGTGTCGGTCATGTCGTCGACGATCTGGGCGGTCATCATCGATTCGAGTAGGCCGACGGCGGCCATGGTCAAGGAGTAGGGCAGGATGATCCACAGCGTATCCAGGGTGAAGGGGACGCCGGGGAGCAGGAAGCTGGGCAGGGTAGATGGCAGCGTACCCATGTCGCCGACGGTGTTGACGTGCAGGCCGCCGTAAATACTCAGGATGGTGAGCAGGATGATCGCGACCAAGGGTGACGGCACGGCCCGGGTCAGGCGGGGAAACAGGTAGATGATGGCCAGGCCCCCGGCAACCATGGCGTAGGTGACCCAGGTGACGTTGATCAACTGGGGCAGCTGGGCCATGAAGATCAGGATGGCGAGGGCGTTGACGAAGCCGGTGACGACAGAGCGGGACACATACTGCATCAGCAGGTCCAGCCGCAGGAAACCGGCCAACACCTGGATGATGCCCATGAGGATGGTGGCGGCAAACAGGTGGTCGACGCCGTGATCCCTGACCAGCGGGGCCGCCACGACGGCAACGGCGGCGGTGGCCGCCGAGATCATGCCGGGCCGGCCACCCACCAGCGAGATGATGACGGCGATGGAGAACGAGGCGTACAGGCCCACCTGGGGGTCGACGCCGGCGATGATGGAAAAGCCGATCGCTTCGGGGATAAGCGCCAGGGCAACGACGATGCCCGCCAGAATGTCGGCGCGGGGACTGGACAGCCAGTCGCGGCGGAGGGTGGAAAGAAAAGACATGGTTTGGCTAACTTGAAGTCAGCAAGCGTGGCGCCGCCCCGAAAGGGGAAGTCAGTCTCGGAGCGAGCCGTCAGTCGCTTGGAATTGTCCGAGGGATAGGCGCCCGGCCGAGCCACCCGGCGGGGCCGGGTCCACGAAAATCGCTGTCGTAGCGATGCGCATCCCTTGCGGATGCGACAGTGCGCGATTCTACACTCTGGCCCCGAACAGGCCGTCCACCCGTTCCTGCATGTCCAATATGTCCGACACGACATTCAGCCCGACGCTCTTCTTCAAGTGGCTGTTATCCGGCGGCGTTTCCACGCAAGCCTTGACGAGCACGATCTGCCCCGCAGGATCAGGCATGAATTTCATCCCCGCGACGGCCATGCGTTCGATGCGCACGCTGCCGTCGTTGTAGCGGCGCCCCTTGGCGGGCTTGTCCTGTAGTTGGTCGATGGACGGTACCCGGTCGAAGACCGCGTCGTAAAACTCGATGACCGGGCTGGTATTGATGCCGGCGCAATGGTGGACGTAGGCGGCGTAGTAGCGGCCGTCCAACTGATAAGACACCACGTCGCCGGCCCGATAGAAGGTCAGGCTGTCAGGCAGGCCGGGTGCACGCTTGAGCGGCGTGGGCGGTGTATGCAGAAAGGCTTCTTTGATGTCGGCGGTTTTGCGATGAAAGTCATCGCTGAGCGCGACCGCGTCGTTCAGGGCGTCGATGGCGGCGTCCGCCTGGGTGGTGATGGCCGCGTCGGCGATGCCGTATTTGTGCAGCAGAATGGCCAGCGCCACGACGGTCTTCTGGCGGTAAAGGGCCGCCACCGTGTCGTCGCTCGCTTGCAGCACGCAGTTCCAGCGGCGCATCACCAAAGGCAGCGCGTGGGCGCCAGGGTTGGCGGCGAGCGCGGCGTCGTGCTTGGCGTACGCCATGAGGGTGGTCATGAGCCGGGCCAGGTCTTCGTCCAGCGTCTGGACCAGGGTGTCGGCAGCCAGTTTCTTCAGGGCTTGGGCGTGGTTGATCGCGGCCATGCTGGGATCATCCTTGGGGGGTGTTCAGCATTGCGGCAGGCCAGGTCCAGCCGCTCTCCGACAAGTCCGGTTGTAGCGCCTTGAACGAGGCTTCTGCACCCGCCTGTCCGGGAAACACGCCCGCCTTGTCCGGCCAGAACAATTGCACGCAGGGGAAATCGTCGCCGCCATGGAACCAGCGGTTCCAACCCAGGTGGTCGGGGTAGTGGGATTTATCGACCGGGACGAGCAGGGCGTTGAAGCCGCGAAACAGGGTGTCGGTGGGCACGCCGATCGGCGGCGGGTTGCCGGCTTCGATCAGGCGGTAGAGATTCCACAGCACATCGTGGGTGACTTCGCGCGGCAGGGAAAAGACGATGACTTCGGGAAAGCCGTGGCCGACCCAGAAGCCGGTAGTGAAGGAGAAGCCGGGCTCGTCGTCTTCGGCGAAGATCTCGGTGCGAAACCAGCCGTGCTCGCGGATCTGGTTGACGAAGCGCTGTTCGTCGGCGTCCAGGGCGTCGGCGGGGGCGTCGAGGGCGGTGGCGATGTCGGGGATGGGCATGCTGGCTCCGAGGCTCGTTCAGACGAGGAGCCATTGTAGTGTTGGCGCTTGGACCGCCCGGGACCTGGCCGTTGCCGATCTTCACCGCCCTTCACGGATCAGCCGAATTCGCTCCTCGGTGGATGGGTGACTGGACAGCCAGCTATGCGACGGGGTGGTCTTGTCAGTGTTTTCGCTTAATCGTTCCAGCATCATTGCTAGCAGGGCCGGATCGCGATGGGTCTTGCGCATCAGGGCGACGGCGTTGGCGTCGGCTTCGCGTTCGAAATCGCGCGAGTAGGACAGGTCCAGCAACCCCGCGCCGAGCAGTCCGATGTCATGGCTCATGCCGGAGATATCGCCCGTGATGAGCACGGCAACGGCGGACAGACCAGCTAGGCGCCCCAAGCGGCGAAGGCCGTGGCGATGTTGGACGTGGCCGATCTCATGGGCCAGGACTCCCGCGATGTCGTCGGGGGTCTTTGCCAGGGCGACTAGCTCGTCGGTCACGATGACCTGCCCGCCGGGCAATGCCAGGGCATTTGCCCCGATGGTGTTTCCGCCTTGCCGGAAGGCCAACCGCAGGCCGCCGCCGGGAATGTCCGCCTGGAACGCCAGGTCATCGAAGACGCCCTGGATAGCCTGACGGGTGGCGATGGGCAGTTGGGTCGGGCGCAAACCCAGGTTGTCCAGCGAATCCATGACGCTGGCGCCGATATGGGCTTCGGCAGCGCGCGGGACGAGCTGGGCGGCGGAGTCGCCCGCCCAGGGGATGGCCCAGCGCAGACTGATCAGGATCATCACCATCATGGCGACTGCCACCAGCAGTCCCGGGGCGCGCAGGTATTCCAAGCGATGAATCAGGGCACTGCGCCGGCGTCCCAGGGCCTTTTCCAACTGGTCGACCTGGTCGTTGTCGCCGGTTTCAAAGACAGCGCCGTCGGGCAACGCCGTGCGACGGGCGGCGTTGCCGATGCGGCTGGACCAGCGCAGGGCATGGGGCGGCAGGGGCTGCCGCGTGGCGGTGTCATGCAGCCAGAGACCGCCGTCTGATTGCCATTCCAGTGTCGCGGCGCGGTGGGCGGCAGAACCGGGTGCAAAGAGCCGGCCCAGGATTTCACCACCGCACGAAGCTACCGCGCGGTGTGGCGTGGTGTTGCCAATTTTGGTCACACCGCCTGAATTCGCAGGATCAGACGATACCGGCACTGGCAAAGCCTTCAAGCTGGCTGAATTCGCCGCCAAATGCTCCGGGTGCACTGGATTCCTGTGACATGGCGTGGTCCAGCCCGGGCGCGGCAAGCAAGGTGATGCTCTGCATCAGGTAGCGGTACTGCCGCACATGTGCCCAAGGGTAGGCCAAGGCCAAGGTAAAGAGGCTGACGACGAGGCCGGAAGCGACCAGCCAGTTGTAGCGTAGGGGTGACAGGTGACATTGCAGGCGGTGACCGCCCTTGACCACGCAGTGATTGATGATCTCCTTGCGGGCGCTGGCATGGTAGTAAAGGCCGCCTAGAAAGAGCGCTGCGTAGAGGCCCAGGATAATGATTTTCAGCATTTCAAAGGAAGCGACAGCATCGCCGTCGGGGGCCTGCCCCGCAGGCAGGTGCAAGATGCCGAAGACCTGTAGCAATGCGGTCAACGAGAAATGCCTGCCGGTGACTTCGCCCTTCAGGTAGACGATCCCCACGACAACCAGGCAGGCACCGATGAAAATCAGCATGCTGTGAACCAGGCCGGCATACAGGGCGCCGAGCCTTGGCGTGCTGGAGAATTGGAGCGTGCCGTAACGGTAGCCGCCGGCCATGTACTTGGCTTGATACCGCGTGACCAGCGGGGCCAGAAGCCCTAGCGTGAACAGGCTGACGAGCGGCAGCAGCAGAAATGCAATGAGTGCCTGGCCGTAGCTGGAGAGAAAGCTGAAGCGTACGTTGCTCCAGGAAGTCATGTGGGCATTGAAGCGCAACCCGGCATTAATGGCCCAAGGCAGGATGATCAATAAGAACAGATACCAGATCAGCGTGCTGCGGGGCCAGAGAAAGGCGGAGACCGTCATCGCGGCAATGACCGCAAACGCGATCAGGCGGCCTTTAAATATCTGGCCGCCCGTGGCGTGGTAGTCGAAACCGTGACCATTCAGGGTGGTATGGCCGTAGAACCATCGTAGGGTGCGGACCTTGGCCCAGGCGGACCAGATGCCCACGGTGAGGATGTTCAGTATCAAGTTGACGATCCAGACACCGAAATAGTCGCGCGCGGTGCCGTTGAATCTCAGGGGCAGTCGCCGTAGATCCGGGATAGGCTGCATGGCGCTGGCGCCTGGCACGTTGCTGACGGCAGCCAGGGAGGAGGTGTCTTGCTGGGACATTACGTGGTTTCCGTAGACGACTGAATCAGCGACCGATCGTAGTCATCGGAAATCGGGGCGAATATTAGATAAATCTAATTTTTGATATTTGTTCGGCGATTGATTGCTCAAAGGGCGATGCGTAGACCGGTAAACTTGCTGGCGAGACTACGCATGCCCTTGTACTCAAGCCATTTTCCGCAACGATTCTTCGTAAATCGCCCATCGAATCCATTCGATCCCTGACCCATGCCAAACTCCTGCACCGCTCTCGCCGACGCCCTGCGCACCCCGGTACGTTCCCCCGCCGACCTGGATACCCTGGAAAAATTCTTCCAGCGCGCCGAGGTCAGCGCGTTCTACGCCGAGGCCCAGGACCCGGACGAGACCGACGCCGCGCTGCGCTTTTGCGTCGACCTGCTGCCGGCCTTGCATCCCAGCCGTGCCTCGGCGCTGGCGTTGATGTGTGGGTCATTGGTGGAGGATGGGGCCGATCCGACGTCGCTCTTTCCGACGCTGCAGGCGCTGCTGCGCCCGTGGTTGGAGACCTTGCAGCCGTTTTGCGCGCAGGAGGTGGAAGAGGACGACGACGAGGTCGAGGCCGCCGACCGCCAGGCCTGGGCCGACGCGCAGGCGCGCCTTGAGGCGGTGCCGGTCGATCAGCGGTGGCAGATGGATGCGCTGGTTGACGCGGTGGACACGCTGGTGCTGCCGATGATGGCGATGGTGATGCGCGACCGGCGCAATCACCAGGCTTTCGTCGAAGACGGGGAGTTGATGGAACGGCTATACGCGATGGCCACGCTGAATGACAGTATGCCGTTCGAGCAACTGCATTTTCTGTGGCTGGCCTCGCGCATCAGCTACGAGGACGAGCTGGTGGTGGTGATGCCGACTTCAGGGACGGGGTTTGTGGCGCGGGCCCATGGCATCAACAATACGTTCCATGCGTTTACGCTGCTGCAGATCTTGATCCGCGAACACGTCCAGGCGCTGGGCGTGCGGCGCGAGATCGCGGCGCGCGAGCCGGATGTGGAGGGGGACAGCGCGGATTTCCAATGGCTGCAGTCGGATGCCTATGCCGACGGCGCGCTGGTGAACGCGATGCGCCTGGCCTGGGGCGAGGCCGCGCTGCGCGACAACGTGGCCAAGGGCGGCAAACGCGTGTTGATCGCGCTGGAAACGGACGAAGGGATCAAGCGCAATTGGTCGGGCTTCAATGGCGCGATCCACGATGCGCAGCAGCCGTCGATGACGTTCACGCGGTATTTGACGCCGGACGAGGTGGCGTCGTACTTGGTGTGACGGTGTGTCTGACGGCCGTTTTGTACGTCGCGTCAGGGCTGTAGTGCAGCCCTGACCTGCATGAGCGCGAACCCCAATAGATTCAAGCCGCGCCACAGGTTGGGATTGTCGACATGCTCGTCCTCCTGCGCCAGCCCGATTCCCCAAATGCGGTCCACCGGGCTGGCCTCGACGATGACGCGATCGCCGGTTTGCAGCAGGAATGCCCTAAGGTCGGGGTTCTGCTCGAATTTTGCCTGGTTAGCCCGGACGACGATGTCGTAGCGGTTGGCCAGCCAGATATCGTCTTTGAAGCCCAGTACCTGGCGACCCAACGCCTTGGCGGCGCCGGGGTTGGGCGCCTGAAACACCAACGCCCGGGTAGCGTCGTCGCCAAACAGACGGGCTTTCTCTGCCATCATGAAGTGCTCGGCGGTGGGATAGCGCTGGCCGTCCACCTCGAAAGGGGCGCCATACCATTGGCTGAAACACGAGGCGGTGACCCCGTGCTTGCCGGGCTGGTGTCCCCAGAAGTAAAGGTATTTGAGCTTGGCGCCCGTGTTGTAGCGGCGGCGCAGGTCCGCGAGAAATTGAGTGTCGGTCATTCGAGGTGAAGTTGCGCTGGCAATTTCTGGTTGCGTGGGTAGGGGATCATACTTGCCTAGCTGTGAGTCTGGTGGCCTCTGAGGTAGCGCTCTGGATTCGCGGGGATCCTGAGACTGCGCGCGGCCGCGGGCCGCTCAATGCCTGCCGCTCTCCACTGCCAGGTGTTCCCCCGAGCAATGCACATGGCCGCTGCGGCGATCCGAGATCAGCCAGTACAGCCCTCCGCTGACCGCAGCCCCCAGAAACCACGAGTACGGCGCCATGGTTTCGAGTCCCGGCGCCAGCGCGATGACGATGGCCAGGGTGGCTGACGGCGTCAGCGCGATCAGGGCGCGAGGGTTGACGCCGCGCGCGTAGAAGTAGGTGCCGGCGGCGGCCTCGGTGTACAGGTCGGGCACATGCACACGGGTTCTGCGGATCAGCCAGTAGTCGACCATGATGATGCCGTACAGCGGCCCCAGCAGCGCACCCAGTCCGGACAGGAAGTAGACGATCATCACGGGATTGCCGTAGATCTTCCAGGGCAGGATCAGCACGCCGAGTGTGGCGCTGATGAGGCCGGCGCGATGGAAATTCAGATGGCGCGGCGCCAGGTTGGTCAGCACGAAGGCGGGGGCGACGAAGTTGGCCATGATGTTGACGGCGAGCGTGACGATCAGTAGCGCCAGGCAGCCCAGCACCAGGAATAGCTTGTCGGGGATGGCGGCGACGATATCGGCGGGGCTGGTGATGACACGGCCGTCGATGCTGAACTGGGCGCCGGCCAACGCCGCGCTGATGGCTGCGAACACCAGGATGTTGACGGGCAGGCCCCAGAAGTTGCCGCGCCGGATGCTCTGGTCGCTGGGGGCCGAGCGGGCGAAGTCGCAGAAGTTCAGCAGCAGCGTGCCGTAGATGGCCAGCCACAGCGCGGCTGCGGAAAACACGCTGTTCCAGGCCGCCAGGCCGGTGGGCGCGACGCCGGTGGACCAGGCGATGTGGCCGTCGACCCGCGTCACCATCCACACGGCCAGCGCCAGCACGGTGACGAGAATGAGGGGGCCGGCGCAGCCTTCGAATTTGCGCACGACTTCCATGCCGTAGGCCAGGATGACCAGTTGCACGACCCAGACGGCCAGGAAGCAGGCCCAACCCAGGCCGGACAACCCCAGCAGGTCGCCATGGTCATAGCGTGCCAGGTCCGGATCGATGGCGGTCAGCAGCACGCGCAGCACGATCGAGGCCAGGTAGGTCTGGATGCCGAACCAGGCGATGGCGATGATGGCGCGAACAACGGCGGGAAGCTGCGCGCCGCGGATGCCGAAGCTGATGCGGCTGATGACCGGAAAGGGCACGCCGGTGCGTTGCCCCATGTAGCCGGACAGGTTCATCAAGCCATACACGAGCGCGGCGCCCAGGGCCATGGCCGCCAGGATCTGCCCGGCGGACATGCCCATGGCGAACAGGCCGATGGCAAAGGTGTAGTTGGCCATGTTGTGCACGTCGTTGGTCCAGAGCGCAAAGAGGCTGTAGGCGCCCCAGCGCCGGCCTTCGACCTTGGCCGGCGCCAGGTCGGCGTTGTGCAGCCGCGGGCTGAGCGGGTGCGATGCCGAAGCCGCCGGTGCGGCGGATTCGGCCGGGACTTGCGGGCAGGGGATGGGGGACGTGAGTGCGTTCGAAACCATGGCGCGGTGCTCTTGTGATTCGCAAAGCACGACACTACCGTCCGCGGCGGGGGTGACCGACTAGGACGCGTCCGATTCTGAATTCAGGGTCTTCCCCAGGGCAGGCCGCATAGGCCTCGCTGTGCGCGAGATCGATACCAAGGTATAGGGAGGCCGGCCTGTTTGGAACACGGGGCGGGTCCTACACTTCCGCTTGTCGCAAACCTAAAGGAGCCCGCCGTGGAAGACGACGGAAGTACCAGAACCTACGGCGCATGCCGGGCATAACAGGTCTGTACGCCTTTTCTTGCCAGCCGCCGCGCGCAATGCCGTCCCCAGGACGATGCCGCCGCGCCACGCATGCGCCACTTGAACGCCTTCGGGCGGATCTTCCTGCTTTCAGGAGACGCGCATGCTGTTCCATACCCAATCCCCGACCCCGGTCCGCCGTGCACCCACCGCGCCGGCCTTCATCACCCTGACGTTCTACGGCAGCCCCGGCGTGCTGGCCACGATTCGCAAGCGCCTGTACGAGGAACTGCGGCAGCGCGACGAGAGCGTGGCCGACGTCCGTTATTCCGCGGATGGCGACCAGGCCTGCACCGCGATCAGCCTGCGGAGCGATACCGGCAACCCATGGCCCTTGATCACCTGGCTTAGCGACCTGTGTCGCGACATGGGCGTGCAGACGCTACGCGTGGGCGTCTCACCCGCTGCCCGCGCGCAGCCGGCGCCGGTCGTGGCGCCCACTCACCTCTGATTCAACCTTTTCGATTTTCCATATCCATCGAGCCTGCGCTCGCCGTGGACGGGGACGCCTGCGCCCGGGCGTTGGCACGGCCCGGTCCACGACGAGCGCGGGTGGGAGCAGCGAACATGAAGCAAGTCCAAGAAGCGACGCTGCCGGCCCCGCGCGGGCCGCGTAGCGAGAAGAACCGAGCGCCCGATGCGGCGTCGGGCAAGCGCCGCACGATGCCGGTGGCCCGGCATGCGGGACTCTCGGTGCATGACAGCCTGCAGGCGCTGCAGACGCAGCGCTCGGGTCTGGCCGAGGCCGACGTCGCGGTGAGGCGCGCGGTCGACGGCATGAACGAGGTGGCGCACGACAAGCCGGCCCCGGCCTGGTTGCAACTGCTGCGTGCCTTCCGCAATCCGTTCGTGCTGGTGCTGCTGGGTCTGGCGGGGGTGTCTTATCTGACCGACATTCAGTTCTCCGCGCCGGCGGATCGCGACTGGACCGGCATCATCATCATGCTGACGATGGTGGCGATCAGCGGTTTGTTGCGGTTCATCCAGGAATACCGCTCGGGCCGGGCGGCGGAAAAGCTCAAATCCATGGTGCGCAGCACCGCCACCGTGCTGCGGCGCGACAGCCAGGCCAGCGAGCCGACGCGGCGCGAGGTGCCGATGAACGAGCTGGTGCCGGGCGATATCGTCGAGCTGCAGGCTGGCGACATGATCCCGGCCGATATCCGCCTGCTGCAATCGCGTGACCTGTTCATCAGCCAGGCGATCCTGACCGGCGAAGCCTTGCCGGTGGAAAAGTACGACACGCTGGGCAGCGTCAGCGCCAAGCGCGCCGACGCGCAGGCCGGCGAAAATGCCGAACTGCTGGACCTGGCCAACATCTGCTTCATGGGCACCAACGTAGTCAGCGGCACGGCCACCGCGCTGGTGGTGGGCACCGGTGCCAACACGTATTTTGGCTCGTTGGCCAAGAACGTGGTGTCGACCAAGCGGGTCGAGACCAGCTTTGACCGCGGCGTGAACAGTGTGTCGTGGCTGCTCATCAAGTTCATGCTGGTGATGGTGCCGATCGTGTTCGTCATCAATGGCGTGACCAAGGGCGACTGGGTCACCGCGTTGACGTTCGCGCTGGCGGTGGCGGTGGGGCTGACGCCCGAGATGCTGCCCATGATCGTCTCGGCCAACCTGGCCAAGGGGGCGGTGGCGATGGCGCGGCGCAAGGTCGTGGTCAAGCGCCTGAACTCGGTGCAGAACTTCGGCGCCATGGATGTGCTGTGCACGGACAAGACGGGCACGCTGACGCAGGACCGCATCATCCTGGAACATCACTTCAATGTCGACGGCGAGATCGACGACGAGGTGCTGCGCCTGGGTTGGCTCAACAGCGTCAACCAAAGCGGCCAGCGCAACTTGATGGACCGGGCGATCCTGGCCCGCGCGCTGGATCTGCGCGGCTGGGAGCGCAGCGACGCCTATGGCAAGGTCGACGAGATTCCGTTTGATTTCGTGCGGCGGCGCTTGTCGGTGGTGGTGCGGGGGGCGGACGGCAGCCTGGAGATGATCACCAAGGGCGCGGTGGAAGAAATGCTGGCGGTGAGCACGGGCGTGGCCTGCGATGGCCGCGAGGCGCCGCTGGACGCGGCCATGCGCAAGCGTCTGTTGCGCAGCGCCGAGGCCTACAACCGCGACGGCTTCCGCGTGCTGGTGGTGGCGTCGCGCCGCCTGGAGGACACGGGCCGCACGCAGTTCCAGACGGCCGACGAGAGCGGGCTGGTGGTGCGAGGTTTCCTGACGTTCCTGGATCCGCCCAAGGATTCGGCGCAGGCGGCGATCCGCGCGCTGAACGATTACGGCGTGGCGGTGAAGGTGCTGACGGGCGACAACCCCATCGTGGCCGCGAAGGTCTGCCGCGATGTGGGGCTGGACCTGGGCGCCGAGCGCGATGGCCGAGTGGTGCTGGGAGCCGACATCGAGCAGATGGATGACGTGACGCTGTGCCAACGTGTCGAGAAGGCGGTGCTGTTCGCAAAACTGACCCCGCTACAGAAGTCACGGGTGGTCAAGGCCTTGCAGGCCAACGGCCACACCGTGGGCTTCCTGGGCGATGGCATCAATGATGCGCCGGCGCTGCGCGATGCCGACGTGGGCATCTCGGTGGACAGCGGCGCGGATATCGCCAAGGAAACGGCCGACATCGTGCTGCTGGAAAAAGACCTGATGGTGCTGGAGCAGGGCGTCATCAAGGGGCGCGAGACCTTCGGCAACATCCTCAAGTACCTGAACATGACCGCCAGCTCGAACTTCGGCAACGTGTTCTCGGTGCTGGTGGCGTCGGCCTGGCTGCCATGGGAACCGATGCTGTCGCTGCAGCTCTTGATCCAGAACCTGGTCTACGACATTTCGCAGTTGACGCTGCCGTGGGACCGCATGGACGAAGAGTTCCTGAAAAAGCCGCGCAAGTGGGAAGCGGGCAACATCCAGCGCTTCATGCTGTGGCTGGGCCCGACGTCGTCGGTGTTCGATATCACCACGTATTTCCTGATGTGGACGGTGTTCGGCGCCGGGGCGGCGTATGCGCTGCATGGCGGCGATGGCGGCCAGACCATCATGAATTCGGGCTGGTTCATCGAGGGCCTGGTGTCGCAGACCTTTGTGGTGCACATGCTGCGCACGCGCAAGATCCCGTTCCTGCAAAGCACGGCGTCGTTGCCGGTGCTCTTGTCCACCACGGTTGCCATCGGGTTGGCGTGCTGGCTGCCGTTTTCGCCGATCGCCGAGTCCATCGGGTTCGTGGCGCTGCCGCCCGTGTACTTCGGCTGGCTGGCGCTGACGATCCTGGGCTACATCGCGCTGACGCAGCAGGTCAAGACCTTCTATATCCGCCGCTACGGCCGCTGGTACTGATATGCCGGGAGAACCATCATGGAAAAGGCATTCGAGGAAATGCGCAAGTTCTCGCGCGACATGCATGACTACGAGACTGAACGGGTGGCGCGCCGCGGCGGCGATCTGCCCGATGTCCCGGACGGGCCGTTGATTCCGCTGCGCCTGCTGGTGCCGATGCTGCTGGCGTGGACGTTGGGGGTGGGCGGGATTCTGTGCCTGCTGCCCTGACGGAGCGGTGAAAGAAAAAGGGCAAGACCGGTGATCGGTATTGCCCTTTTTTTGGGGAGCGCAGAATGGACCGAGACGTCGCCGGGAAGAGGCAGTTACGGCGTTCAGACGGCGCTGTGCAGCATCTGGATCACGCCCAGCGCAATCCAGATGCCAACGAGCACGGCGCCGCGTGCGATCCAGAGCGTCTTGATGGAGAGTTTCATGGCAGGCTGCCGGTGAGCGTTGACGGACAGGGCGCGGCCGAACCACGGCCCCGCAAGGGATGAAAAAATTATAGGAACCGGACGTCCGAGGCGCGAGGCGGGATTGGGATGGCGTGCGTATACCTTGGTATACGCACGCTTTACGCAGGTAGGCCGCAGCGCCCGCCTGTCTCTACAATGGCGTGTCGCGGCGCGCGGCATCCTGAGGCCGGCGCTGTTTTCCTTTCACCGGGGTTGTCGCGCCATGTTCCAGAAGCTGGCCAGGGGTTTAAAACAGCGCCCGGGTACGGGTATCGCGCTGTTGATCGCGCTGATGGCGGCCATTTTCTTGGCGGACACCTTCACCCGCCTGGAAATCGCCGTGGCGGTGTTCTATGTGGCGGTGATCCTTGCCGCGCTCAGCTTCCTGCCGCGGCGCGGGGTGATCGGGGTGGCGGTGGTATGTGCGGCGCTGACCCTGCTCAGCCTGTTCCTGACGCCCAACGGCGGGGCGCTGCGCGAGCTGGGGCTGATCAATGCGCTGATCAGCATCGCCGCCATCGGCGTGACGGCCTACCTGGCGTTGACACGGGCAGCGGCGGAAGACGCGGCGTTCGAGGCGCGCACGCAGTTGGCGCGGATGGCCCGCATCCACAGTCTGGGCGAACTGACCGCGTCGATCGCCCACGAGATCAATCAGCCGCTGGCGGCCATCGCCACCAGCGGTAGCGCCTGCCAACGCTGGCTGGAGCACGATCCGCCCAATATCGAACGCGCCTTGCGGGCGTTGCAGCGCATGACCGACGACGTGACCCGCGCGAGCGAAGTGGTGGCGCGGATTCGCCGCGATGCGCGCAATGCCGTACCGCAGCGGGCGCGGCTGGATCTGCCCGATGTCATCGGCGATGTGCTGGAACTGGCGGGTGGCGAGCTGGAGCGCCACGAGGTGGTGCTATCCACCCGCATCCAGGAACGGGTGCCCGCGGTGCTGGGCGACCGCGTGCAGCTGGGGCAGGTGATCGTCAACCTGGTGCTCAATGCCATCGAGGCGATGCAGGACACCCCGGCCGGCGCGCGCCAGCTGATCTTGCGCCTGGCGTTGCAAGAGCCGGGGCTGGTGCAGTTTTCGCTGACCGACAGCGGGCCGGGCCTGAGCCCGCAGGCGCGCGAGCGCTTGTTCGATACCTTCTGGACCACCAAGCCCGACGGCACCGGCCTGGGCCTGACCATCAGCCGGGGCATCATCGAAGGCCATGGCGGCCGCCTGTGGGCGGAACCCGCCGGGCGCGGCGGCGCGGTGTTCTGTTTTACGTTGCCGGCGGCACCCGAGGAAGAACCATCATGAATGCACTGGCATTGAACGCAAACCCGCGGCCCGAACCGGCCACCGTCCATATCGTCGATGACGACGCTTCGCTGCGCGAGTCGCTGGAAGACCTGATGCATTCGGTCGGGCTGCCGGTGCGCGGCTACGGATCGGTGCAGGAATTCCTGGACAGCGACGCGGGCGCCGGACCCGGCTGCCTGGTGCTGGATGTGCGCCTGCCGGGGCAAAGCGGCATGGACCTGCTGCGCCGCATGCAGCAGGCGCGGCGCCGCATGCCGGTGGTGATGATCACCGGCCACGGCGACATCCCTATGTCGGTCGCGGCGATGAAGCTGGGCGCAGTGGACTTCCTGACCAAGCCGTTTCGCGACCAGGATCTGCTGGACACGATCCACGCGGCGGTGGAGCAGGACCGCGCCCAATTGGCCAGCCAGTCGGGCTCCGAAGACGTGCGGGCGCGGTGGGACACGCTGACCGATGGCGAAAAGGCGGTGATGGAACGGGTGGTGCGCGGCATGCTGAACAAGCAGATCGCCGCCGAACTGAATGTCAGTGAAATCACCGTCAAGGTGCGGCGCGGGCGAGTGATGCGCAAGATGCAGGTGCGCACGCTGGCCGATCTGGTGCGGGCCGGCGGCCTGCTGGGTTAGTGCACTTGCAGTGCGGGTTGGCCGCAGGGCCACGCCCGTTGCCGGACAGGGCCGCCGGGTGCGACCGGACGCGATCAGTAGCGCCCAGACGCACCCGGACTCCCGACTATTTACGACAGGCTTTGCCCTCGGAAGGGTGGTTGCCTTGCTTGACGGCGTCCGCTTCGGACATGTAGGAACCGGCTTTGGTATTGCCGTAGTACTTGTCGCTGGGGCAGTGATAGACCTTGGAGTTGGCGTTCACCCACACTTGGCCCGGCCCGCCTTGCTTGGCGGGGGCGGGTTTGGCGGTTGTGGCGGCGGGAGTGGCCTTGGCCGGCGCCATTGCCGGTGGCATGGCGGTGGCGGGCGGGGCGGTCTTGGTGGTCGGCGCAGGCGTGGTCTGGGCATAAGCGCCCGAGGCAGCCAGTAGTCCCGCGGCCAGAGTGATCGCCATGAGGGATGTCTTCATACGGTTCTCCTTCAAGAGAAGCGCGCGGCACGCGGGCAGCCGTGCCGTGGCCTTTGGGGCGGCCTACCGGCGCTCGGTATGAGTGGATGTCGCGCGGACATCGGGGGTCACCGGCTCGCCCAGGCAAAGGGGCGCATCACCATGCTAGACATTCGCGTCGGCGATATCAATCCATCGTGTGGATAAATGGAAGGAACCGGCGTCAGGGCTGACGGCAGGCTTAATTCGCGGTGCGTGGCGGTTGTGCCGCCGCCCGCCAGACATCCAGGAAATGCCGTTTTTTCAGCGGATCCAGATACACCAGCAGGCCCACCCCCAGGCCCACCGGGCGCACGCCCGCCGCCGGAATCACTGACGCGCCCACCGGTCGCATGCCGGATTGCCTGGCTATCATCTCCTGGCCGCGCGGCGACAGCAGGTAGTCCAGGAACCGGGCGCCCAGGTCCGGCCGCGGCGCCTGCCGCGGAATGATGGCCGAGCGCGACAGCATCAAGGTGTAGTCCTGCGGGTAGACGATGGCCAGCGGCGCGCCCTGGTCGATGCGGTGGCGGGTATAGGATTCCAGCAGGTTGTAGGCCAGCGTGATGTCGCCTCGTTGCAGCTTGTCCAGCGCATCTTCGGTCGACTCGTGCACGGCCACGCGGTTGCGGCCGAAGGCGGCCAGCAGGGCGCCGGCCAGGCTGTCCAGCCTTGCGTCCTGGGTGGCGGCCAGGTAGCCGATGCCGCTGCCTTCCACGTCGTAGGTCGAGATGCGGCCGGCCAGCGGCTGGTCGGGCGCTTGCAGCAACGCCAGCAGTTCGCGGCGGGTGCGGGGCGCGCGGGCGGCGTCCAGCAGGCGGGTGTTGTAGACCATCACGATGGGGTCGGTGCCGATGCTGAAGACTTCGTCGCGCCAATTGGCCCAGGCGGGCAGGGCGCGGGTTTCCGGCGACACGTGGGCCTGCGCATGGCCGTCGTTGACCAGCTTGGTCTGCAGGTCCATGGCGCTGCTGATGATCAGGTCGGGGCCCGTCTTGGCATCGGCCGCCTGCGCGGCGCGCGCCACCGTGTCGCTATACAGCGCCTGGGTCGACAGCTCGGTGTATTCGAGCCGAACGCCGGGGTTCAGTTGGCTGAAGTCTTCAAGCACGCCGCGAAACACCTGCACACTGTTGGATGCGTGCACCACCAGCACCTGCTTGCTGGCGGGCGGACCCAGCGCCAGGCCGTCGCCGCTGGTTTCGGCGGCATGGCCGGTAGTGGCCAGCAGCAGGGCGGCGCAGCCGGCCGCCAGGCGGGCAAGGAAGGGAAATCTAGACGTCATCGCGGGTGGCCGGCAAGGTGATCACGGCGTTCAGGCCGCCGTCCGGGCGGTTGCTCAGGTTGAGCTGGCCCTGGTGGATGTCGACCACGCGCTTGACGATCGACAGCCCCAGTCCGGCGCCCGGCGTGCGTGGATTGGGGCCGCGCGAAAAGCGTTCGAACGCGCTTTGCGCCAGGGCGGGGGCAATGCCGGGGCCCTGGTCCGACACCGCAATACGCCAGTGGTCATCTTGTCGTTCCAGCCGGATGTCGATATGGCCGTCGTCCGATGCGCCGTGGCGCAGGGCGTTGTCGATCAGGTTCTTGAAGGCCTCGCGCAGCATCAGGCTGTCGCCGGGAACCGTTGCCGTGGCGGTGTCCGGAAGATGCAGCCGCACATCGGGCTGGGGATCGGCCTGAGGCACCGTGTCGTATACCGCCTGGCGCAGCAGCTCGGCCAGGTCCACGGGATCAAACTTGCGCAGGTTGCTGCGGTGAATGACGCTGGCGTCGCTGAGCAACTGGTTGACCAGCCGCGACAGCTTTTCGGCATTGCGCAGCACGGCCAGCAGGCTGCGACGCTGTTCGGCGGGGTCTTCCTCGTCCAGCGCCACTTCCATCTGCGCGTGCAGCGCGGCCAGCGGCGTGCGCAGCTGGTGCGCGGCTTCGGCGATGAACAGGCGCAGCGTATCCAGGTTTTCCGCCAGGCGCGCCATGAAGCCATCCAGCGAATGCACCAGCGTGTCCAGTTCTTCGGGTACCGGCGCGGCAATCGGATGCAGATCGGACGCGCTGCGTGCGGCCAGCTCGCGTTCGATGCGCTGGATCGGGGCCAGCGAACGGTGCAGCCCCCAGTAGGCCAGCGCCAGTGCCGCCGCCGTAAAGCCGATCAGCGCCAGCGTGCCCTGCCATAGAATGCGCTTGGCCAACGCGTCGCGGGCCTCGCGTGTCTGCGCCACCAGGATCCGCGCGGACTCGGTATCGCGCGGGCCGGCGACCTTGCGTTCCATCCAGGCCACCCGCACCGGCTGCCCCTGATAGGTGGTCGCATACAGTTGCGGCGAACTCGCGGCATCCACGTTGCGTCCAGGCGGCAAGGGTAGATCGGCATAGCCCGAAATCAACGCGTCATCCGCTGCCGCCACCCGATAGAACACCCGGTCGCGCGGCGCTTGCTCCAGCAGCGCCAGCGCCGCATACGGCATATCCATCTGCCATTCGCCCTGCACCAGCAGCAGGCTGTCGGCCATCGACAGCACCGAGGCGCGCAGCAACTGGTCGTACGTGGTGTCGGCCGTCTGCTGCGCATAGCCGCGCACCAACACATACAACGCACCAAGTCCCACCACGAATAGCGCCAGCAGCATGGCCAGCAAGCGGCGACGAACGGAAATGCGGCCGTGCTGCACGAATCAGTCCCGCGTGGAATCAGACGCGGGTATTGGCGCCGGCTCCAGCGTGGTCGCCGGTATGGGAGCAGAAGGCACCGGCGCTGTCGGTTCGCCATCGCCCACCGCCGTCAACAGATACCCCGTACCCCGCTGCGTCTCGATGCGCAGCGGCGACCCTTCCAGCTTCTTGCGCAGCCGTGCGATATAGACCTCGATCGCATTCGGCGCCGCATCGTCATCGAACGCAAACAACTTATTCGCGATCTCCGACTTGCTGACCGCGCGATTCATCCCCGCCAGCAAAATCTCCAGCAAGCTGTATTCGCGCTTGGGCAACTCGATCCGCTGCCCCGCCAAACTGACATGCCGCGCCGCGCTATCAATCACCAACTCCCCAAACCGCAACACCCCCGCCGCCTGCGCGCTGGGCCGCCGCAACAACGCCCGGCACCGCGCTTCCAGCTCACGAAAATCAAACGGCTTGGCCAGATAATCATCGGCCCCGGTATCGAGCGCATGCACCCGATCCTCAATATCAATCCGCGCCGTCAACGCCAACACCGGCGTCTTGCTGCCCCGATCCCGCAACCGATGCAAGACATCAAACCCCGACATCCGCGGCAACCCAATATCCAAAATCACCAGGTCAAACGTCTCGTACTGCAACACCCCATCCGCACTCAGCCCATCACTCTGAAAATCAACGGCATGCCCCAACCGTCGCAGTCGTCGTACGAGTGCGTCGGCCAAATCTTCGTCGTCTTCAATCACCAGGATGCGCATCCGCGAATTGTCGCATGGCGCCACCACCACCAACTCCGCCTGACAAGTCCCCGGACCACGTTCAATCTGTCACAAAAATCCCAGCACACCACCCCTCCGCCAGCGCGCAGCGATCACCCCCCGGACGGCCTACTTAACCAGGCCTCCCAAAAGAACAAAACAATCCAACAGGCCAACCCGACCCCAATAATTCCGACAGGTTCCAGAAAGCTTTTCTTCCTAGTCTTCCGCCCCAGCGCCTTTCAAGCCAAGGCCGCACATAACAACGACTAGTCGGAGATACCCCCTGATGCTTTTGACCCTGCTTGGCTTCGGCATGGTGATCACGTTCATGACGCTGATCATGACCAAGCGCCTCTCGCCCCTGGTGGCGCTCATCCTTGTTCCGATCATCTTCGCCCTGCTCGGCGGCTTCGGCGCCGGCATCGACAAGATGATGCTCGACGGCATCCGCAAGATCGCGCCCACCGGCGTCATGCTGATGTTCGCCATCCTCTACTTCGGCGTGATGATCGACGCCGGCCTGTTCGACCCCATCGTCGGCCGCATCCTGCGCGCGGTGAAGGGCGATCCGCTCAAGATCGTGGTCGGCACCACCGTGCTGGCGCTGGTCATCTCGCTGGACGGCGACGGCTCCACCACCTACATGATCGTGGTGGCCTCGATGCTGCCGCTGTATCGCCGCCTGAAGATGAACGCGCTGTCCATGACCTGTCTGGCGATGCTGGCCAGCGGCGTCATGAACCTGACGCCGTGGGGCGGACCGACCGCGCGCGCCGCCAGCGCGCTGCATGTGGACGCCGGCGACATCTTCGTGCCGCTGGTGCCGGTGATGGGCGTGGCCATCGTCGCGATCCTGTTGCTGGCCGTCTTCCTGGGCCTGCGCGAACGCCGCCGCCTGGGCGTGCTGTCGCTGCCCGACGGCGCCGCGCTGCACGCCGGCTACGACGAGGACGGCCCCAAGAACCTGCCCGAGATTGAAGTCGACCACGACCTGCGCCGCCCCAAGCTGCTGTGGGTCAACGCCGGCCTGACGCTGGCGCTGATGGTGAGCCTGGTGATGGGCGTGCTGCCGCTGCCGGTGCTGTTCATGATCGCCTTCGCGGTCGCGCTGATCATCAACTACCCGAACCTGGCCGAGCAGCGCCGCCGCGTGGCGCAGCATGCCGGCAACGTGCTGTCGGTGGTGTCGCTGATCTTCGCGGCGGGCATCTTCACCGGCATCCTGTCGGGCACGGGCATGGTCGAAGCCATGTCGCGCAGCCTGCTGGCGGTGATCCCCGACGCGCTCGGGCCGTATCTGGCCGGCATCACCGCGCTGGTCAGCCTGCCGTTCACCTTCTTCATGTCGAACGACGCCTTCTACTTCGGCGTGCTGCCGATCCTGAGCGAAGCCGCGCAAGGCTATGGCATCTCGCCGGTGGAAATGGCGCGCGCCTCGCTGATCGGCCAGCCGGTGCACCTGCTCAGCCCGCTGGTGCCGTCGACCTACCTGCTGGTGGGCCTGGCGGGCGTCGAGTTTGGCGACCACCAGCGCTATTCGCTCAAGTGGGCCACGATGGTCTGCCTGGTGATGCTGGCGGCCGCGCTGGCGTTCGGCCTGTTCCCCCTGGTCGGTTCCGTCGCCTGACGGCCGCGCCTCTACGCGTTTCTTGAAAGGAGAACGTTCATGGCTTTGCGCATTGCTTACGTCACCAGCGGGATGGGCCACACGGGCACCGCGATCTGCCAGGCGCTGCACCACGCGGGACACCGCGTCGTGGCCGGCTGCGGGCCGCACTCGTCGCGCAAGGATCATTGGCTGAAGGAACAGAAGTCGTTGGGCTACGACTTCATCGCCTCGGAGGGCGACGCCACTGACTGGGCCTCGACCGAGGCCGCCTTCGCCAAGGTGCGGCGCGAGGTCGGCGACATCGACGTGCTGGTCAACAACGCCGGCGCCATGCTGGACATGCGCTTTCGGCAGATGAGCCATGCCGACTGGTCGGCGGTGTTGCGCAGCAACCTGGACACGCTGTTCAACAGCACCAAGCAGGTGGTCGACAGCATGGCCGACCGAGGCTGGGGCCGCATCATCAACATCGGTTCTGTAGCGGCTGAGAAAGGCCAGATCGGCCAGATCAACTACGCCACCGCCAAGGGCGCCGTCATCGGCTTTACGCGGTCGCTGGCGCAGGAAGTGGCGGCGCGCGGCGTGACGGTCAATCTGGTGTCGCCCGGCTTTATCGCCGACGACACGGTGAAGGCGTTTCCGCCGGCGCTGCTGGACCGCATTATCGAAAGCGTGCCTGTCGGCCGGCTGGGCACCGCCAAGGACCTGGCCGGGCTGTGCGCCTGGCTGGCGTCGGATGAAGCGGCGTTCGTCACCGGGGCCAACTACGCCATCAATGGCGGCGTGTACATGAGCTGACGCCGCAGGGCCTGCGCCAGGCGTCGTTTGGCGCTGGCAGGCCTTACTGCGCGCGGCTTCGCAGGAAGTCGGGGATAGACGTGGCGGTGCGCTTGCTGTCCGCCAGCCATTCAACGCGCCACTCGGTGATGCGCTCGGTCGTCACATGCTCGAACACGCCCGGCGTCGGTTCGCCGACGCACTCACGTTGCCGCACCAGCACCAGGGGGCGTTCGGCGCCCGGCGTTTCGTCCGCGCACTCGGCGGCGTCCTCGAACGTGGCGAACGGGTAGTAGTAATCGTCGCCTTCGTGCAGGTCTTCGCCGCCGGCATGGGGGTGGACCCACACGCGGTATTCCAGGACGTCGTCGTAGAAGTAGCCCCCGCCCGAATGGGTGAAGGCGGGGTACTCGCCGACCTGATCGGGGTCGATGGCGGCGGGGTAGGGGGAGGCGGGCGTGGCGGTCATGGCGGGATGTTGCGGTTCAATAGGTTGTCAGGCGCAAGTGTAGCGGTGGTAAATTTCCGTGCACCCTGTTTCCGTGCATCCTCTTTTACTTGCGCCCGATTCGCCATGATCCTCACCGGCTCGGATATCGCCCTTGGACTTGAAGCCGCCGAAGCCCTGCATTTGCAGCGCCAGGTGGAAACCTATGGCCGTTTGACGGGCGCGCCGTCGGCCCGCGCCATCCCCGCGTGCGGTGGCATCGCCGCCGTGACCGAACCGCTGTTCGGCCGCAAGCTGAACCACGTGACCGGCCTGGGCATGGGAGAGCCGGTCACGGATGCCGCGCTGCAGGCCCTGGAACACGCCTATGCGCAGTTGGGGTTGGCAACGGAGGTCGATCTTTGTCCGCACGCCGATGGCAGCGCATTGGCCGTCCTGGCGCGGCGCGGCTACACGGTGAACAGCTTCAGCAACACGTATGTGCTGCCGTTGGCTCAATGGGCATCGCCCGACGCGCCGGCGTCGGCGGTCCGGGTCGAAGCCATCACCGATGACCGGCAGGTGGCATTCGTGCCGCCTTCGGTGCAAGGCTTCAGCGTGCAGGCCACCCGCCGGCCCGTGGAACTGCTGGAGATCACGGCCAGGATCGCGGCCGACCGGCAAGACACCTCGTTATTTGTGGCAAGGCTGGAAGGCAAGGTCGCCGGCTGCGCGGGATTGGCCGTGCTGGACACGCCCGCAGGCCGCATCGCGCACCTGTACATCGCCAGCACGTTGCCCGAGTTCCGCGGCCGAGGCGCGCAGTCCGCCTTGCTGCGCGCGCGCCTGGTCGCCGCCCGGCAAGCTGGTTGCGTGCTGGCCCACGTGACGGCACGGCCGGCCAACAGCAGTGCCCGCAATACGGAACGGGCGGGTTTCCGGCTGGCTTATACCAAGATGACTTTCGCTCGCGCGGCCTGAGACATTCGCGCTGTACGTCGATGGGGTCGAACTGCACGCCTGGCGCGGCGGCGATGCCTTGGCGCGTGCTCTAGGCGCGCTTTGCGGGGGGCTACACCGCATTCTCGCCACTTGCAAACATATCCACCAAGGTCTGCCTTAGCCAGCGCTGCGCCGGTACGGTGTCGTTCCGTTGATGCCAGAACAGGCTCAAGATCCGCGGCGGCGCATGCAGGGGCAGCGGCATGGCGTGCAGGTAGGGCGCATGCGGCGATTGCGCGCCCAGGTTGCGTGGCAGCACGGCCAGCATGTCGGAGTGGCGCACCATTTCATACGCCACGCCGTAGTGGTTGACGATGGCCACCACGTTGCGCGACAGGCCGCGTGCGGCCAGGTAGATGTCGTAGGACGGCAGCGCGGTGCCGGCCAGGCTGACGTCGACGTGGCGCGCCGCCAGGAAGGCACGGGTGCTCAGGCGCTTCATGGCGGCCAGGGGATGGCCGGTGCGCATGAAGCAGGCGTAATCGACCCGCCATAGCGAACGCGAGCGGATGTGATTGGCATGCTGGGCTTCGTTCACGTAGACGCTCAGCACGCAGTCGACGCGGTTGTCTTCCAGCTGGTCGGCGATTTCCAGCACCGTGTTGGGCACAGTGCGCACGCGCGCCAGCGGGGCCACCTGCGCCAGGTGGTTGCACAGCCGCGGCATGACGACGCCCGCCGTGTAGTCGGACATGGACAAGCTGAATTCCACCGAGGCCTGCGCCGGGTCGAAGGCTTGCGCATCCAGCGCGCCGCGCATGCGGCCCAGGGCCTCGCCCAGTTCCGCCCACAGCACGGCGGCGCGCTGGGTCGGCATGACGCCGTTGCCGGACCGCACAAACAGCGGGTCCTGCAGTCCGTCGCGCAGGCGCGCCAGGGCGTTGCTGACGGCGGGCTGGGTCATGAACAGCGCGTTGGCGGCGCGGGTGACGCTGCCTTCCGTCATCAAGGCTTCGAAGACCTTGAGCAGGTTCAGGTCGAGGGTGCGGAAGGTCATGGCAGGTCATTCACGTTGGTGATGACGGGCATCATAACTATAAATTGGCTCGATAAAACGACGCGTGCCTATCATGCGTTCTCTCATCCAGTACGGCCCAAGCCGTCGACCAAGGGGAACCGCATGTCCATGATTTCGGGACGCATCGAGCGTCTGCCGTTCGCGCACTTCCATAAACACCTGCTGCTGATGGGCGGCCTGGGCTACATGTTCGACGCCATGGACGCCGCGGTGCTGGCGTTCATCCTGCCGGTGCTGCGCAAGACCTGGGAGCTGTCCAGTGTGCAGATCGGCCTGCTGGGCAGTAGCACCTACATTGGGTTCTTCTTCGGCGCCTTGCTGGCGGGCACGCTGGGCGACTTGATCGGACGCCGCACGGTGATGATCTGGGCGCTGGCGCTGTACTGCGTGGCGTCGCTGGTCAGCGCGTTCGTGAACAGCTGGCCGCCGTTTTTCGCGGCCAGGATCGTGGCGGGGATCGGCACGGGCGCCGAAAGCGCGATCATCGCGCCGTACCTGGCCGAGTTCGTGGCCCGGCGGTTCCGGGGCAGCTTCACCGGGTCGCTGGCGGGATTCTTTTCGTTCGGCTTCGTGGCGGCGGCGCTGTTGGGCTATTTCATTGTGCCGGCGCACGATGAAGGTTGGCGCATGGTGCTGATCATCACGGCGCTGCCGGTGGTGATGCTGCTGTGGTGGCGCCGGGCGCTGCCCGAGTCGCCGCGCTGGCTGGAAAGCCGGGGGCGGACGGAAGAGGCATCGCGCATCCTGGACAAGATCGAGGCGGACTTCGCCCGGCGCGGGTACAAGCTTGCCGCGCCGCAACCCGAAATCGCGGCCGCCACGGGCAAGAGCGGCACGCTGCGAGAAAACTTCATGCTGCTGCTGGCTGGGCGCCAGGCACGCATCACCATCATGACGTGGATCATGTGGCTGTCGATCACGTTCAGCTACTACTCGTTCTTCGTGTGGATTCCGGGGCTGCTGGTCGAGACCGGCATGAGCATCACCAAGAGCTTCTCGTATTCGCTGGCGATCTACTGCGCGCAGGTGCCGGGCTATTTCAGCGCCGCGTGGTTCAACGAGAAGATCGGCCGGCAGGCCACCATCGCCACCTACATGCTGCTGGGCGGGGCCAGCGCGCTGGGCCTGGCTTTTTCGCACAGCAACGAGCAGATCATGCTGGCGGGCATCTGCATGTCGTTCTTCATGAACGGTACCTACGCAGGCGTCTACGCCTATACGGCCGAAGTCTTCCCGACCGCAGTGCGCACCACCGGGGCGGGCTTGGCGTCAGCCATCGGGCGGATCGGCGCGATCGTATCGCCGATCCTCGTCGGCTACCTGTATCCGAATTTCGGCTTCATGGGCGTGTTCGGCCTGACGACCATCGTGTTGTTGCTGGGCGCCGCCGTGGTGGTGTTGATGGGCGTGCCGACCCGCGGCCGCTCGCTAGAGGAAATTGCAGCAGGAGAAGCACAATGACATCTATCCGCCGTAGTGGGCCCGCGCCCGTGGCGCCAGAGCTGGATGCGGTGGCGTGCGCCCACGCCGCCACCCATCAGCCGCAAGCCGTGTTCGAAGCCGTGGACCGCGCTTTGGCCGCGCAGATCGGCCACCGGCTGTTCACCATCCTGGCCTACGACCCTGACACCGCGTTGGCGACGCGACTGTATTCGAACCTGCCCGACGCGTATCCGGCCGGCGGCAGCAAGACGGTGGCGCAGGGGCCGTGGACCGAGACCGTGCTGGATCGCGGCGAGGCCTACATCGGCAACACGCTGGATGATCTGCGCCAGGTGTTCTCGGACCACGCGTTGATCGACTCGCTGGGCTGCCAGAGCGTGCTGAACATGCCCATCCGCTGGCGCGGCCGCACGCTGGGGTCGCTGAACCTGCTGCACGCGGCCCATTGGTACGGCCCCGCCGACGCCACCGCGTGCCGGCCCTATGCGCAACTGGCGCTGCCGGCGGTGCTGCCGGCCCTACTGACCCTTTGATCGCGGGAGCATCATGCAAACCCTATTGTTCAAGAACGCCGCCCTGCTGGATCCGGCGCGCCCCGAATTGCTGGCCGACCACGATGTGCTGGTGGAAGACGGCCTGATCAAAGAAGTGTCTGACCGCCCCTTGCAGGCGATGTCGGCGCGCGTGATCGACCTGAAGGGCAAGACTCTCATGCCTGGCCTGATCGACCTGCACGTCCATGTGATCGCGGTGGAATTGAATCTGGCGCAGCAGGTCAGCATGCCCAACGTGCTGGTTACGTTCCGGTCGGCGCCGATTCTGCGCGGCATGTTGCGGCGCGGCTTCACCACGGTGCGCGATGCGGGCGGCGCCGGACACGCGTTCAAGCAGGCCGTGGAGCTGGGCTTGGTGCAGGGACCGCGGCTGTTCGTGTCGGGGCGGGCGCTCAGCCAGACCGGTGGCCACGGCGACATGCGGGCTCGCAGCGACTTCCTGAACGACGATGCGCCGTGTCCGTGCTGCGTGCGGGTGGGGGCTTTGGCGCGGGTGGCCGACGGCGTGGACGCGGTGCGCCGGGCCGTGCGCCAGGAACTGCAGATGGGCGCGGACCAGATCAAGATCATGGCGTCGGGCGGCGTCGCGTCGCCCACCGATCCGGTCGGCGCCTGGGGCTATTCCGAAGACGAGATCCGCGCCATCGTGGCCGAGGCCCGGGGCCGCCAGACCTATGTGCTGGCGCACGCGTATACCGCCGAGGCTATCGCCCGCGCAGTGCGCTGCGGCGTGCGCACGATCGAGCACGGCAATCTGGTCGACGCCGAGACCGCCAGGCTGATGGCGCAGAGCCAGGCCTTTGCCGTGCCGACGTTGGTGACCTACGAGGCGCTGGCCAGCGAAGGCGGCGATTTTGGTTTGCCGCCGGAAAGCGTGGCCAAGATTTCGCAGGTGCGCGACGCCGGTCTGCGGTCGCTGGAAATCTATCGCGACGCGGGGGTGAAGATGGGTTATGGCAGCGATTTGCTCGGCCCGTCGCAGCGCCTGCAAAGCGATGAATTCCGCCTGCGCGCCGAGGTGTTGGGGCCGCAGGCAGTGATATCCAGCGCCACCTTGGTGGGCGCCGAGGTGCTGGGCATGCAGGGCAAGCTGGGTTGTATTGCGCCCGGCGCCATGGCGGACTTGCTGGTGGTCGATGGCGACCCCCTGCGCGATGTGTCCTGCCTGCTGGGGCAGGGCGAGCGGATACCGCTGGTGGTGCAGGGCGGCAAGGTGCAGTTCGACGAACTGGGCCTGGCGGCGTAGTCGCTGCCGAAGGCGCTTACTTGAAGACCGACCAGGCCACCGTCACGGAAAACGCGTCCAGCACGATCGACGCGGCGCGCGGCATGCCAAAATCGGGCCTTCCTGTCCAAGACCAGAGGAATGCCATGCCAATTCGGCCTAGCCGCGCCTTGGGGGCGAGCGTGATGGCGCTGTCGCTGCTTGCCGCCTGCAGCAAGAAAGAGGAATACCCGGCCGAGGTGCAGCGCGCGACCTACGGGTCGTGCGTGCAGGGCTTCAAGGCCAGGGCGCCGGCCGGCATCGACAAGGTGGACGCCAAGGCCAAGGGCTATTGCCAGTGCGTGCTGGACGGCCTGCAGTCGAAAGTGCCGTTGAAGGACTTCCAGCGCTACGAGCAACTGCTGATCAGCGGGGCGTCCGGCGCCGAGCGCGAGCGGCTGGAAAAGCCGGTGATGGAGGTGGCGGACGTGTGCCTGAAGCGGCTGCCTTCGTTCTAGCTCGGTCCGCTGCCGTGGCCGGGACGTCTACCGGGAACCGCGTGGGGTCCGCAAACAACGCGACCAACTGGTCGAACACGAGTCTGACCCGGGCCGGTACCGGCCCGCGCTGCGGACGGTATACGTATAGGTCCCAGGGCGGGGGCGACAGTTCGGGCAGCACCGCCACCAGTCTGCCGGTGCGCAGGTGCGGAACCGCGACGTAGCTGACCAGATGACCAAAACCCAAGCCGGCCAGCACCGCGTCGCATTCGGCCTCCAGGTCGTTGGTGCCAAAGGCGGGTTGGGGCGGCGTCCAGAGTCCGCCTTTGGCCAGTTGCCAGGGCCACGGGCGGCCGGTGCCGCGGTCGATCAGCGCGGTAACCGGTAACGTCGCCAGCTGTTCCAGGCGGGTCGGCGCGCCGCAGCGCGCGATCAGGTCGGGCGAGCCGACGATGAAGAAGTTCAGCTTGGTCACCGGCTTGACGACGTAGCGGCTGTCGCGCAGCGAGCCCAGCCGTACGCCGATGTCGATTTTCTCGTCGACCACGTCGGCGATCTGATCCGACAAGCGCAGGTCGAAGCGGATGGCGGGATGGCTGCGGCCGATGTCGCGCAGCAGGGGCGCAATGAACATCCGGCCCAGCGATATCGGCGCGGTGATGCGCAAGACGCCCGCCATGCCGTCCTGTGCCTGGGCCGAGGGCCGTTGGAACAGGCCGTCGATCTGCGACAGGCTGGCGCGGGCTTCGCGCGCCAGTTGCTCGCCGAATTCCGTAATCTGGTTGCCGCGCGTATTGCGATGGAACAGGACTTCTCCAACCTGCGCCTCCAGTTCCTGCACCGCGCGGGTGATGGCCTGCGGCGACGTGCCCAGGCGCAGCGCGGCCTCCTTGAAGCTGGCGGCGTCGGCCGCGGCGCAGAACAGGCGCAGCATTTCCAGGCGGTTCAGCATGGGGCAACCCTTACGTCAGTAATTCCAATATTTGGAATTCTAAAATCAAAACGTTTCCATTTACTGGATTTCTGTCGCTGTCGATACTGACATCCATCACAACGCATGGCCTGCGGGCCGACAGGAGAAAGTCATGGGCAAGAACATCGAAGGCAAAGTGGTGGTGATCACCGGCGCCAGCAGCGGATTGGGCGAAGCCACCGCGCGGCACCTGGCTCAGCAGGGAGCCAGTCTGGTGCTGGGCGCGCGGCGCCTGGATCGGCTGCAAGCGATTGCGGCCGATATCCGCGCAGCGGGCGGAAAAGTCGAAGTGGCCGCCACCGACGTGGCCCGCCAGGCCGACGTGCAGGCGCTGATCGACACCGCGGTGCGCGCGTTCGGTCGGGTGGATGTCCTGGTCAACAACGCGGGCTATATGGCGATCGCGCCGCTGGCCGATGCGCGGGTGCAGGAATGGGACCGCATGATCGATATCAATATCAAGGGTGTGCTGTACGGCATCGCGGCCGCGCTGCCGCTGTTCCAGAAGCAGGAAAGCGGGCACTTCATCAATATCGCGTCGGTTGCGGCCCTGAAAGTATTCAGCCCCGGCGGCACCGTGTATAGCGGCACCAAGTTCGCGGTACGGGCAATTTCCGAAGGCCTGCGGCACGAGGTGGGCGGCAAGATCCGCACCACCACCATCGAGCCGGGGGCGGTCGACACCGAACTCAAGCAAGGCGTGTCGCACACGGAAAGCCGCAAGGCGGTGGACGACTTCTACCAGATCGCGATCGGCGCCGACGCGGTGGCGCGTGCGATCGCCTACGCGATTGAACAGCCCGCCGATGTGGATATCAATGAAATCGTGTTGCGCCCCACCGCGCAGGATTTCTGAGCGCGCAGGACGCGAGCTGGCGCTAGCGCGCCAGCTTCATCGACACGTCGGTGTGTGTGCCACGGTCCAGGTCGGCGCCCAGGGGCATCGTGCATTCGGGCAGGGCGAGCAGCTCGCGGCTGATTTCGCCGGCTTCGATGCGGCGTGCGATGTCGTCGAGCAGCAGCGTACGGGTGGCAAACCCCTTGCCTTGCAGGTTCTTGGCGTTCAGGCGGTAGGTCAGGTTGGGTTCGCTGCCTTGCATGATGCCCAGATCCAGGATCTGCCCGTGCTCGTTGCGGATCAACAGATGGTCGGGGCGCGCATAGATACGGTAGATGCGCCACGGCGACGAAATGGCCGCATGGCCGGGGCGGGCCTCGGCGTGCGAGGTGGCGCCGCGCTGCGGTGGCGGCGGGGTGCCGGCGCTGGGCAGCAGCTTGACGCAGGCGTTGGCGAAACGCGCGACAGACCGTGAGAACGCGCTCACGCTCGCGCAGCCGATAGCGCGCGGACGGGGCGAGGACTGGTCGTGTGGGATTGCGGTTGCTTGTTCATGCCGTGCTCCTATGCATGGCGATGCGGGCGAGGGACGCGCGTTCAAGCACCATGATTGCAGGATACGCGCTTTGCCGCGTCGCCGTATGAAAAAGCCCAAGGTGTTACGTATAAACCCGATGCTCAACGTAAATAACCTGATTTCCGGCGGATATAAGGCCGGCAACGCGTGAAAACCCCATATAAATGCGTGGAAAAATAATAAGGGTGGTAATTGGAAACGCCGATTGACATTATTCAGCCCTACACCCATAGTGGACTTGAAGCTTTTCGAGCATCGTGATTTTCGTCCGGTCTTGCACCCCCTGCGGGGCGCTTCATTGTTCGCAGTCCTTTCCTTGACAGGCTCACTCTCGCGGGCTGTGTCCGCTATTTAAAGGATTGGATTATGGAAACCGGAATCGTCAAATGGTTTAACGATGCCAAGGGCTTTGGCTTCATCATGCCCGAGAATGGCGGCAAGGATTTGTTTGCCCATTTCTCAGAAATCGTCAGCGACGGGCACAAAGTGCTGCTTGAAAATCAGCGCGTCAGCTACGTCACCGCGCAGGGCGCCAAAGGCCCCCACGCGACGCAAATCCGCACTTTGTGAATGAAGGCCCAGTGCGGGCCTTTTGATCAATGACCGGGGGGCTTATGCTTCACAACAATATGGTTTACAAGGGCTACCGGCTGACTGCCAGCGTTTCCCGCATTTCCGTGGGCGGCTCGAGCCGGCCCGCTTTTACCGCGACCGTGGCCGTGGAACTGGCCGGCGACAAGGATCGCCTCGGCGAACCCTACGTGGTGCCGCTGTTTGCATCGGGCGGGTTTGTATCCAGCCCCGTCATGGCGGTGGATGCGGCGATCAATCATGGCCGTACCGTGGTTGACGCGCATGCCAGGCCCGAATAGCCAGCCAGGCGCCACCCATTGCGCCGCACCTGCGACATCAGGCGTCTACGCGCCGACTCCACAAACAACATGGCCGCCCAGGGCAACCGGGCGGCCTTCTTGTTTTTCAGCGGTGCTTCGGCCTGGGCGTCGAACTCGTCGGTGCCATGGCGTCGGGCGCTGCGGGCGATAGGCCCGTCATGCTGCATGGATAAATAGGCGGACCGTCAACCGGGCCGCGGATATCGTCAGGCGCGTTGCGTACCCGACGGGGTGGGCGTCTTGCCCTTGTCGACTTGAGCCTGCTTGCGAGCGGCATCTTCTTTTTGTTGCTGGGTTTGCTGCTCTTGCTGCTTGTTGGGCGACTGGTTCTGGTCGGGCTGATTGGACGAAGCCTGGTAGCGAGTGGGGAAAGCCATGGTGCGTACCTCTTGGTTGCTGCGGCAAGATGCCACCAATCCACGGTAGCCCCTTGCCCTGGCATTCCCTACGCTTCATTTGCAACAAACAATCTTGTGAAAATGCGCCCGCGGACCGTGTGATCCGCGGGTTCGCCGGCGCTTGCCTACAGGCCGAACGCCTGCCGTTCTTCTTGGCTCAGCTTGGCCAACTGGGCTGGCGTCAGCGCGCCGTCCCCCACCACCTGCACCATGTTGTTGGGGCGGTAGGAAGACACCTCTTGCGGCGTGCTGGTCGTGGTTGGTGCAGCGGCGCCGGCCACGGGTTCAGCGCCAAAGCCCAGGATCTGCACGTTGATGATGGACGGCTGGTTCTGGCGCGCCTGATTCTGGCTGCGCTGCGCCGAGTCCTGCGCCGCATTGACGGCAGACGACGCGGCGGCGCTGGCCGAGGTGAGCGCGCCGGTGTTGACGGAAGCGGTGACCGGGATGCCGCTGCTTTCGCCCTTGGCCTTGATGTTGGCGGCATTCAATACGGTCTGCGCAGCGATGTTGACGTTGCCGGACACGCGAATACCGGCTTCGCCCGCATCGATGGTGCCCAGCGGCGCGTACAGGTCGACGTCGCCGGCCGGGACTTCGGCCAGCGGCGCCAGCGTGGCGATGCCGGCGCCGGTGGCGGGTGCGGCGGGCGACAGGCTGATGTTGCCCACGCCGTCGTAACGCCGGAACGGCGGGGTGTAGACCACGGTGGTCTTCGAGCCTCGACCCGCGTTGATGTCGCCTTGCGCCGACCACGCCAGGATGCCGCCGCCGAAGGTGGTCATGACGCGGCTCTGGCCCAGCAGGATGCTGTCGCGGGCATAGAAGTCGATGCCCCCGCGCCCCTGCGTGACCACGCCGGCCGTGGCTGGCGGCGCGGTGCCTTCGACGCCGTAGACCTGCGCGCCGCCGGGTGTGAGCACCTGGATGTTGCCGCCGTTGCGGGTCTGGATGCCCGCGCCGCCGTACATGGTGATGCTGCCGTCGTAGCTGTCCGCTTGGGGGAACAGCGCCGCGATGGCCTGGCGGCCACGCAGGTAGCTACCCAGGCGCGGGCTGGCTTTGTCGTTGTATTCACGCCCGCCGGCGCGTAGTTCGGCGAAGTAGACCTGGCGCGCGAAGATGCGTTGCTGTTCCGGCGCCAGGGCGTCGAAGAAGGCGCGCGCGTCGGCCGTGCTGCCGGCAAAGCCGTAGGTTTGCGTCAGCCACAGCAGCAATTCGTTCTCGTAGGTCTTGAACGGCAGGCCCTGGTCCGTCAACGGGCGGCCGGGGTCGGCCACGCGCGTCGGGTCCAGGTAGCGCCGCAGGAAGCCGGCATAGTCGGCGCCTTGCGCGCCCAGGCCCGCTTGCACGACGATGCTGGCCCCCGGACGCTGGTCGCCGGGCGCCACGGGGCCCAGGCTGGTGATCGCGGCCTTGTCCGCCATCAGGATGTTGCGGCCGGCGCTGATTTCCAGCGTGCCGGGGCCGGCCACGGTGAAACTGCTCTCGATGATGTCGCGGCCGGCGCGCACCAGCGAGACGTCGCGCGCGTCGCCGTGGACGAACAGGTTGTTGTCGGTGAGGATGGAGACGGGGTAGGGGGCCCAGGTCGACGACCCCACGGGGCTGCCGCTGCCGACGATGTCGCGGCCGGCCAGCATGCGCACGGCGCCACCACCGGAATACCATTGCCGACCGGTGACGCTGTCCGGGCTGCCGAAGCGGATGTGGCGGCCGCTGGTGACGCCGACCAGATCGCCATCGACGGCGTAGAAGCGCGACGGTTCCGTCGGGCCCGTGATGGCGGCGGAGTCGGGGCCGAAGGCGAACAGCACCAGGTCACCATAGGCGCCGTCCAGCGACAGGGAAGTGGGGCCCCACAGAATGGAGCTGCTGGTGGGACTTTGCACCATGCCCACGAACGCGGGCTTGTACACCGACGCCAATGAATCAGGCGATGCGCTGCTGCGCTGAACGGGGGCGTCGCCGCCAAAGATGGATTGGCCCGCCAGCAGGTCCAGGCGCGCGGAAGCGCCGGGCGCCAGCAAGAAGGCCATTTTGTAGTAGATGCTGCCGCTGGCCGCGATAGCTGACAGTTGCGACGGGTAGGTCGTGATGGTGTCAAAGCCTGGGCTGGGCGCTGTGATGGGCGAGACGTTGCCGCCTGCCGAGAACAGATCCACCGCGCTGCGGCCGGTCCACAGCGAGAACCAGGATTGGGACCCGTGGATGCCCACGGTGCCATCGGCCAACAGGTAAGGCATGGACACCGGCAGCAGGGCACGGCCGGGGTCGCCCGCGGCCGTGATGGCCAGGTCGCCCAGCGTATCGACGCGGAACGCGCTGTCGCCCACGTTCAGGGTCAGGCCGCCCGACGTGGTGACGTCGGCGGCGTGGAAACGGTCCAGGCCACGCGTGTCGCGTGCCGCGCGGACGTTGTAGAGCGGGTCCAGGCGACCGAGCGACGCGACTTGCAGCAAGGTCTGGCCGCGCAGGTTCGTGACCGCGCCGGGCGATTCGAACGAGGTGGATAGCGCCGGGTTCAACTGGCCGCCCACGCGCAGATCGATGTCGCCGCCGCCGGTCAAGGCCAGGCTGCCATCCGGCAGCACACGGCCCGTGCCGCCCACGGCCAGCACCAGCGACTGGCTGCGACCGTTGATGGTGCGTGTGCCGTAGGCCACGCCGTGCGAGAACTGCAGGCCGGCATCGCCGCCGACGTCCACGCTCAGATTGCCGCCGCCCAGGGTGCCGAAGCCGGTAAAGCCGACCATTTCGTCGCCGTCTGCGCGCACGCCGTTGGCGACATAGGTGCCGAAGTTGATCCACCAGGCGGTGGGTTGCGCCTCGCCGATGGCCGCGGAGCCGGAGCCCTGGCGCCAGAGCCAATTGCCCACGGCGTCGCCGTTGTAACCGATGCTGGTCTCCACCGGCCGCTTGTAGCCGGACTGGGGAAGGCTGATGGTATCGCCGACCAGGTTCGCGCCGGCACGGATCGTCAGGTTGCCGCCGCCATCGGGATACCAGGCGCGATAGACGCTTTGCGGGCCGCCGTCGACGAAGGCGTCATAGGCCTTGTTGTCGTCGGCCAGCACCCGGCCATTGGGGCCGATGTAGCGCGCCTGGTTATAGGGATCATTGGGCCGCAGCGCGGTGGTGGAGGTGCCCGCGGTGTACACGCCATACAGCGATTGCATGCGGACATCGCCACCGGCCACCAGGTCCAGGTCGCCGGTGCCGGTGCGCAGCACGCTGAAGCGCGCGGTGGCGGGTTTGGGGTCGTAATTCTTGGGGTCTTTGGCGATGCAGTATTCGGGCCCGGTCTTGCAGAATTCCGCGGCCGTATCCACGCCCAGCATGTCTCTGACGAACTGATCGTCGATGACCGTGTTGAACAGTTCCGGCATGCCTAGCTCATCGGCGGCCTGCTGGCTCCACAGGTAGTTGCCCGGAGCGTCGAACCCATACATGCCGTAGTGGCTGTCGGCCAGCACCAGGTTGCCGCGCGCGGTGCCGTATTGGGTGGTGCGCGTGTCGGCGCCGTTCAGGTCCGCGCCGCCGGCCAGCCGCAGGGACCACGATTGCGAGCCTTCGGGCAGCATGGGCGCAACCGCCCAGGCCTGCCCCTGCACGCCGTTGACGGCCGGGCGCAGGTCCACGTATTCGACGCCGGCCTCCAGCTTCACGTTGGTGCCCGACGGGATCAAGCCGCCGCGCGGCAGCGTGACGGCGGTGGCCAGTTTGACCTGGTTGACGTGGAAAGCCGCATCCGCCAGCGTGGGCAGCGCGATGCCGGCGGGCCAGGTCACCTGGCCCAGGAAGGTGAGGCCCATCACGCGCCAGCCGGCCGCCAGCTTCATGTTCGCGGCCAGCGTCAAGGCCTGCTGCAAGACGGTGCCCGCGGCGTACGCCACGCTGCCGTCCGCGTTCAGGACGGCGGACGACAGTATCGTGCCGGCCTGCAACGTCAGGGGCTGGGCCAGGGGCGCAGTCACCGGCAACACGGTGCCGGCAGTGTAGGTGGCGCCCTGCAGCGTGACGTCGTAGTTCAGCGTCACGCCACCGGGGAACGAGGTGTCGGCGGCCAGGGTTACGCCAGCATGCGGCGCGATCATGTCGCCGCCCAGGAAGTCCATGCCCGGTATCAGGCGCCAGCCGTTGGCGTCCTGCCGCACGTCGGGCGGCGGGGCGAAGCCGTCGTTGATGCTGCCGTGGATTTGCAGGTCGCCGCCGGCGCGGATGATCAGCTTGCCGACTTCGCCCGAGCCGTAGATCGCCGGGTTCAGTGCGGTGTGGAGATTGATGCTGTCATAGCGGAAACCCGACAGGTCCAGATCGCCTTGCACCACCAGGTCGCCGTCGGGCGTGGCGCTGCGGATTTCCACGCCGGGGCGCAGGTGCAGCGCGTCGGCGTAGGGGCGCAGACCTGCCAGCTTGTTGTTGAGCAGGTTGGCGTTGGCCCGCGCGTTGGTGATGAAGTCGCGGCTGTCGTCGTTCAACTGGCTCAGATAGGCTTGGTCGATGACCTGGTAGGGTTTGCCGCCCGCGTTGTTCTCCGTGCCCGCGGGGGCGTCGGTGTAGACCCACATGCCGTTCACGGCGATGCTGCGTGCGCCGCGGATGTCCAGCGGGCCGCGGGCGTCGATGTCGATGTCGCCGCCGGTGATGCCACCCAGGCGCGGCGCGTTCAATTCCAGCGTGCCTCGCGGCAGGCCGTCGTTGCCGGCGGCGTCGGTGCCGGCGCGCAGGTCGATGCGCGCGCCGCCGTCCAGTTGCAGCGCACCCTTGCCGGAATCGAGTTCGATCACGGCGCGGTTGGGCGCATCGATGATCTTGCCGTAGCTGTCCACGCGCAGCGCGGTGCTGTGCGTGTCGAGCACGGCAGTGCCGGTCAAGCGCAGGCCGTCGCGAGCCGCCAGGCGGATGCTGCCGACCCCGGCGCCGCTGGCATCGATGCGGCCGGCGACTGTGAGGCTGCCCGCGTCCACCGAGATATTGACTTCGCGTGCCCGTACCTCGTCGACGATGACCAGGTTGCCGCGCTTGAGCTGGAAGCTGCGCGCGCCAAAGACCTGGCCATCGTTCAGGCGTTGATTCAACGCGGTGAAGTCCACCAGCTGGGCGCGGATGTCGACGCCGCCGAAGGCATAGGGCACGCGTGAGCCGCCCGCGTCATAGTCGCCCGAGGCCGAGCCCAGGATGCTGCCTTGCAGGTCCACACGGCCAGCGTTCTCGTCCAGCGCGATGGCGGTCAGGCGGCCGGCGCGGTTGTATTTGGCCGACAGGTCGATGCGGCTGCCTGCCGCCTGGGTGATGTCGCCATGGCGGCTTTCCAGGGTGACGTCGCCGCCCCAGCTGTACTTGGTCAGCTCGCCGAAGGCCACGGGGCGTCCGGCCAGGTCCAGCTCGGCGCCGGCGCCCAGGATCAGGGCGTTGTCGGCGCGCAGCGCGAGCTTGCCGGTGGGCAGTGCGATGCGGCCGTTGATGTTGACCGTGCCGGCGTCCAGCGTCAGGTCGGCGCCCAGGCCGCGGGGGGCGGGTACGCCCGCAGCAAGGGCGAGCGGATTGAGGGTAATGGCATTGCCAGCCTTGATGCGGCTGACGGAGCCCGCCTCGCCGGTCAATAATGGCGTTTCCATTATCAGGGTGCCGCCGCTGTATTGCCAGCCGCTGGCGGCCTCGTAGGCGCCGCGTGATTGGTAGACGTTCAGGCTGCCCTGGTGGTTGGCCGTGATGCGGTCGGTGGCGCGCAGGGTGACGTCGGAAAAGCCGAGCGCCAGGCGTGCGTTGTCCAGCGCGCCCAGCGGCTGGGTATAGGGTCCGTAGCCCAGTTCGATGCGTTCGGCGTCGATCCGCAGATGACCGCTGCCCGTGCCCGCGCCGTTGGGAATCACGCCCACCGGTGGCAACACCGAACCGTTCCAGATCAGGTTGCCGGCGCGGATGGTGGCCACGTCACCTGCCTGGCCGTAGCCATAGATCGCCGGGGTGCTCAACGCCAGCGTCTGCAGGCGCGATCTGCCCGTGACGGGGTCGGTGGTGTCCAGCGAGACGGTGTCGAAGAAGTTGAACGAATCGGCCACCGCCAGCGTCAGCATTTCCAGCGCGGGCGCGCCGTAGCGCTGGTCGCCGGCCATCAGGCGGTCGAGCAGTGATTGATTCAGGGTCAGGCCGCTGGCCAGGCCGTCGCGCGCCGCCGCCGCGGCCAATGCCTGGTCGCTGCCGGCATTGATGGCGCCTACGGCCAGGGTCAGGTAGCGCGCGCCATAGCTGGCGGATCGGTCCAGGTCGAATGCCTTGTTGGTGGCCGCGGCCAAGGTGCCTTCGGTATAGATCCGGGCTTCGCCGCCGCAGCCCGACGGACCGCACACGCCGATACGGATGGGGCCGGCGCCCGCCGTCGACTCGTCCTCGCCCGGCGGCAGCACGTTGAGCCAGCCGTTGGATACGGCCAGCATGCTGCTGGGACCGGGCTTGTAGGTATAGCCATCAAAGGAATCGAAGGAGGCTCGGCCCATACCGATGGTATTGATGGCCGCGCCGCGCTCGATGATGATGCCAGCGGCCAATTCGCTGCTGACAAGGAACACTTCCGTAGCCCGCAGGGTTGCGCCGCTGCGCAAGGTGATGCCGCCGATGTGGGTGCCGGCGTAGCCCATGTCGACCAGGTTGCCGGAGCGCTCGTAGTCGACACTGGGGACGGCGCCCAGCACCATGCGCGGGGCAGCCATGGCGTTCAATTGTCCCGCGTCCAGTGAGATACCGACGAAGCCGGGGCTGCGTCCCGCGCCCGGAGCGGTGATCTCGACGTTATCCCGCGTGCCGTCCTTGGAGGTGACGGAGAGGGTGCCGCCATAACCGCCGGCAGCGGCCGAGAAATCGGCCTTGCCGCCGAAGAAAAGCTCCTGGTCGGGAATGGCGCGGGCCAGCTTGATTTTCAGCGTCCGCGCATCGGCGGGCAGCATGGCGCGGGGTTGTCCGCGACGAACGGATTCGGCGGCCACGAAGGTGGCGTAGTCCATTTCGTTGTACTGCGAGTACTGGCGCAGGACCTCGCCGGACGTGATGAGCAGTTGCTTGGCGAAGGCATCGCGGGTGCCCGCGGCGCTGTTGCTCAGGCTGCCCGCGATCGACCAGGAGCCGTTGCGCAGGGCGAGCGCGCCGGCGCTGGTCTGGCCCGGCGCCGCGCCGTTGATTTCCACCCGGAAGGCGCCGGGCATCAGCGCGTAGGTGGAGGGCATCAGCGTATAGGTGCCCGCGGGCAGGCCGGGCACGCCGGCGCCGATGGTCACCTGCTGGCCGATCTGTGGCTGGCTCTGGCCAGCATCCGGCGCGGTGGGCGCCACGACGGGCTGCTTACCAGGCACCAGCGCGTAGACGGGGTTGGTGCCCAGGCCGGGCAGTGTGAAGCCGCCGCCTTGCGGATTGATCTGCATCAATGGACTGAAGCGGGCGTCGGTGGAGCCACCGCGGCCGGACACAAAGCCTGCGCCCAGCAGCTGGCCGCCGCCGGACACGTCGACCACGGCGCCTTCCTGGATGCGCACGCTCTCGGCCTCCAGCGACATGCCCAGTGTCAGCACCGCCGAGGCGTTGGCGGCGCCTTGGCCCGTCAGGATGACGTCCTGTCCCACATACTTGTAGCTGACGCCGTCCACCGTGCCGCCGTAGGGCATGACCAGGCCGCGGCCGCTGACCGAGGTGACGCTGCCTGGCAGCAGGGTGACACGCGAACTGACGCCCGATCGGCTATCGGCCATGCCGACCTGCAGCAGGCCCAGCGGGGCGCGCAACACGCCGCCCTGCTCGATGATGTCGGCGGCCACCAGCAGCGAGCCGAAGGCACTGTAGGGCATGTCGGGCGCGCTCTCGGTGCTGCGCCGGATGAGGATGCGGCTGCCTTCCTCGTAGCCGGAATTGCCGTTGCGCCGGCCGCCCGCGCCCGCGATGATGCGCGTGATGGCGCCGGTTTCCGGGTAGATCTGCGCGGCGGTAAGCGTCAGGCTGCCCGGGGTGCTGAGCTGCGTGGTGTAGACCAGGTTGGTGCGGTCCAGCGTACCCAGGCCGCCCAGGATGCGGATATCGCCTTGGCTGTACAGCTCGGCCATGGGAAAGCCCGTACCGGTATAGCTGACCACTTGCCCCGACGGCGATCGGTTGGCCTTGAGCGGATCCAGCCGTACGTCGTCGCGGATGTCGATCAGCCCTGCATTGACCCGCAACACTGATTCGCTGAACCGGGTGGCGGGCGGCAGCGAGCTCGACGGGCGTTCGTAGCCTTCCTTGGTGTTGATGTCGGTGACGCCGGCCAGCAGCACATAGGGGGCGGCCAACAGCACGTTGGCGTTGGGCTTGGAGTCTGCCGTCATGCCGAACGAACCCGCCAGCAGCCGCAGGCCCTGGCTCAGGTGCAGCACGACGTCATCCGAGAAGCCAAGTTGCCCGTTTGCCAACAGGTTCAGCGTGCCGAAGCCGCCTTGCTCCACCTGCGACGCACCGAGGGCCGCGCGGCCATAGACCAGGTGGTCCGCTGCCTCGTCGGCGTCGGCGTAGGCGGCCAGCGCATCGGGGGCGCCATCCTGCGACAGCACGAAGTTGCGGACGCCCTTGACGCGGTCTCCGATGGCGCTGCTCTTGTAGGCGGGACGGTCCAGGCCCAGGCTCAACGTGCCGCCCGCCGCGCCCGCGCCGCCGGCGCGGGCGAGCATCTGGCCGTCCAGGTACAGGCCGTTCGCGGAACTGATCGCGATGGCGCCGCCGGCGCTGGCTACATCGACGGGCGCGCCGTTGACCAGCAGGTTGGCGGCGGCGCCCGAGGCGTCCAATCGGCTGCCGGGACGCAGCACCACGAACACATTGGGTGCGACTACTTTGCCGTTGGCCAGGTCCACCATGCTGCCCAGCGTGATGGTGCCGCCGTCCTGGACTTTGCCGTAGGTCTGGCCGTCGCGGTTGACGGCGGTGGCGGCGCGCGCAGCCACGTCCAGCACCGCGTGTTCGCCTACCCAGATGGAGCGGCCGGAGCCTTGCGCCGCCAGGTTTTCCATATCGCCGACCGTGGACGCCGTGATGCGGCCGCTCCAGGCGTTGAACACGCCGTTCAGCGTGATCTGACCGACGCCGGTCAGGTTGATGCGTTGTCCGGGATCGACTTGAACCCGCGCGCCTTCGGCCACGACAAGCGTGGTGCCCGGCACGTCCCCTTGTGCAGTCAGCAGCGTACCGGCCTGCAGCAACAAGCTGGCGCCGCGGCGTTGCGTCAGCACGCTCTTGAGCGGGTCTTCCTGATATAGCGGCGGGGTCCAGACCTGCAAGGCCTGAGCCTTGTCCTGTGCGCCGCGGGCGCCCGAGGCATAGCGCTGCACGGGCATCTGTACGTGCAGTTGCGCACCCGGCGCCACCTCCAGGCCATGCGTGCCGATCACGTCGTATTGCGAGAAGCCTTGCGCGAAGTCGCTGTCCGCCAGCACCGACACGCCGGCCGGCGCGGGGTCGTTCAGCGGATCGGGGCGTTCGACCCGCACCTGATAGGCCTGCAGCGTCAGTTTGCCGCCCCCGTCCAAGCCGTAGCCCGCCAGCACCGCATGCTGCGACAGCACGCCATTGGCACCGCCCGAGCCTGCCTCCAGCAGGATATCGCCGCCACGGCCGTTGCGAGTCTTGCCCGTGGCCAGCATGGCGCCGCCGCCGGTCGCATCTACCACGCTGCCCGCTGCCAGCGACACGTCGCCGGTGCTGCGCACGGCGACCGAGCCGCCGTTGCGATAGGCGATGCCGGGCGAGGCGGCGGGGTCCAGGCTCAGGTTGGTCCACAGGCCGCCGACGTCCAGCACCGCACCGGCGGCGAGCGAGACACCGACCGGCTTGCCGTTGGGGGGGGTGACTGGCGTGTCTTCCACCCGGCCGTTGCCGCTGAGCTGCCGCAGCATGTTGCCGGCCTGGATGCGGCCGCTGGGGGCCGAGATACCTGCGTTGATGTCGACCTGCGGCGCGTAGAGCACCACGCCCGCGCCCGGCGCCAGCGCCAGGGCCTGGTCGATCGCGACACGCTCCTTGCCGGCCAGCCGCAGGTAGTTGGGGGCGATCGCGTTCAGCCAGGCCGCGTCCAGCCGGATCTCGTCCGTGCCGGCCGGGCCGGCGCCCACCACCACGTTCTTGACCAGGCCCGTCAGGCCCCAGTTCAGCATGCCGGACGCGGCGTCGTACAGGGGGGTATAGCTGCCCACTACCAACTGCGCGCGGCGCGCCAGTGCGGTTTGCGATTGGTAGTAGCCGTCCAGGTCCCATTGCGGCGCGTCGATCTGGCGCGAGCCTTGGTAGACCTCGCCGGTCACCTCGCCGGCCAGTTGCGCTTTGTTGGTCGCCACCACCAGCGAGCCCGCGTCGCGGCCCACGGTGTAGCCGTTTTCAAAGCGCTCTTGCGGCGCGATGAGCGGGTTGTAGAAGACGCGCGTGGCTTTCTCGCCCCAGCGCGCATGCACTTGCTCAAAGCCCTTGTACAGGCCGGTATAGAGCAGGTCGCCGGGCGCGCGCGAGGCCTCGTACAGGCGGCCGTCCGAACCGCGCAACCAGCTTTGGCGGATATAGCCGTCTTGCACATCGAGTGTGCCGCCGGACAGGTTGATGTTCGATCCGGCCTGCGTGACCAGTTCGCCGCCGGTGAAGGTGGCGGTGCCGCCTTGCGCCAGCCATTCGGCGGCGGAGTGGCCGCTGGTGGCCAGGTAGCCGCCCACTTCAAGCAGGCCGCCGCTGGTGTACCAGCGGTCGCCGACATAGCCGTTGGTGCCGCTGGCAACTTTGACCAACGTGCGCCGGTCGACCCACACGTCGTTACTGTTGAGCAGCTTGCTGTCGCGGTTGATCGGCGCATCGCGCTGCTCGTTGCCCTGCACGTTGATCTGCAGGTTGTTCGATTCCATCGATACGTGCACGCCGATGGCGCCGGCCACATCCAGCTGGGCGCCGCTGGCCACCACTGTCTGCTTCTTGGCGGAGACGGCGATCTGGCCGCCGGTGGCCAAGGTGGTCGAGCCGTTATCGAACGTGGCGAGATTGCCCGTCACCACCTCGATGCGCGACAGGTCGCGGCGGTCGGCCACCGTGCTCAGGTTGTCGAACGCGCCACCGGTTTTGTTGTCGGGTGCGCCGTCCAGCGTCTTGATGGCGGCAGCGCGCTGGCTGTCCAGGCCGGTAATCGCGGATTGTTCCAGCAGCACCGCAGTCACGCTGCCCGCGCCCAGGGTGATGCTGCCGGTGGTGTCGCCGGCCCGGTTCAACAGGTGGATCGCGCCGCGCGTGCCGATGTCGGTCGTGGCGACCAACACACCATCCTGGCGCACTTGGTGGCCTGCCAGTGTGATGTCGCCGGTGGTGGCGCTGATCAGGCCGGTGTTGCGCACCAGCCCCGCGGCGCTGCCGGCCTTCAACGCGGCGCTGACCTCGTTGCCCGTCGTGGTGGACTTGAGGTTGCCATCGGTGCCGTAGCCCTTGCGGATGTAGAAGTCGTCGCCGGCCGCCAGCGCTACCTGGCCGCTGGGGGTGCTGATGGTGCCCGCGTTGTGCACTTCGCTGCCCAGCAGCAACACGTAACCGCCACCGCGCGTGGCGGTGTTGGACGGCGCCGTTTCGATGCGCGCGCCGGCCAGTACTTGCACCTGGCCGATCGCGTCCTTGAAAGCGGGCAGGGTGCCGTCGATGTCGGTGTAGATGCCCTTGTCGCGGAACTGTGTATCCGTGATGGTGGCGGCAGCCGCCACCAGGTTGCGCGCGTTGACCTGGCTGGTGCCCGTGAAGATGACGCCGTTCTGGTTCACCACCAGCACGGTGCCGTCGGCTTTGATGGCGCCGTGGATCTCGCTGGGCTTGGCCGACGCGCCGACCACGCGGTTCAGCACCGCGTCGTTCGCATTCTGCTGGAACTGCACGGTGGTGTTGCGGCCCACGTTGAACGTATCCCAGTTCAGGATGGCGCGCGACTGGGTCTGTTCGATGGTGACGACCTGGCGGCCGCCTTCCACGCTGGTCTTGGCGGCCTTGGCACCTTCCCATTTGGCCAGGGCGCCGCGGGCTTCCCACAGCCCGCCTTCGACCAAGCCGTCGGGCACCCCGGCGCCATTGGCGGCAGCGGCGGCACGGGCCGCCGCTTGCGCCGCCTGCTGCGCGGCGACGGCGGCGGCGGTGCGGTTCAGGTTGTCCAGCGACTTCTGCAATTGCTGGCGCGCCTCGGCCTGTTGGCGGGCGCTGGTGCCGATGCCGGCCAGGCTGCCATCGGGCATGCGGCCGGTGCGCTGCGCCGTCGACTGCACCGCGTTCTTGTCAGCGAACCAACCGGGGCTGAAGGCGCGCGCCTGGGCCTGCGCCGCGCCGCACCAGCCGCCGGCCAGCGCCAGTACCGCCATCGCGTGGGACAGCGGGCGCAGACGCCAGCCCGGGCGGCGGCGTGCGGCGCGGCGCAAGGGGGACGTGGAGGAGCGAACGGGTGAGGCGAGGCGGGCGGCAGACTGGGCGGACGTAGACGAGGACATGGCGTGATTCAGGAATGTCGATGAAGGGCGCCAGTGACATGGCCACCGTGCCCGCTTACTCATCTAGTCGAATGACGCTTGCGCAGTCGGCATAGGGAACCGCATGAATTTTTTATGACAAACGCATCATGGCGGCCCCGGGGAATACGCCTTCAGCTCAGGAACACCACATCGCCCACGCGGCGCACGCTGGCGCCGTACAACTGCTGGATCTGGGTAATGGCCTGGTCCAGGTCCTTGACCTCGTAGCGCGCGCTCAGGCGGTGGCGGGCCAGGGCGTCGTTCATCAGCACCACGCGCCCCGGGCGGTAGCGGTTGATCTCGTCGATCGCCTGGCTCAGCGGCAGGTCGTGGAAACTGACGATGCCCGCACGCCAATCGGAGGCGTCCTGGGCGACGGCGGCCGGGGCCTGCAGGCCAGCGGCCGTGTAGCGCAGCTCCTGGCCAGCGCGCAGCACCAGGCTGGCGTCGGGATGCCGCACGTTCACTTGCCCGGCGTTGCAGCGCAATTGCACCTCGTCCTGCGGCAGGCGGCGCACTTCGATGTCGCCGCTGACCAGCGTCATGCGGGCGGCGCCGGCCACCACGGCGCAGGGCTGGCTGCGTGCGGCGCGGATGGCGGCCTCGCCCGACACCAGCTCGATTTCCGGCTGGCCGCCGCGAGTGGAGACATTGACGCTGGTCTGGGTGTTCAGCGCCAACGTCAATTGTTGGGTGTCCAGTGCAACGCTGCGCTGCTCGCCCGTGCCGGTGCGGTAGTCGGAATTGAATTCGGACCACGACGGCCACAGGCCCAGCGGCGGGCGCACCACGCCGGCGACCGCCAGGCTGGCGAAGGCGGTGGCCCCGCCAGCCAGCAGCCAGCGGCGGCGCGGATCGGGGGCCGCCGCGCGCCGGGGGGCGGCCGCGGCAGGACGGGCCTCGGCATAGGCTTGCGTCACCCGGCCCAGTTCACGCCAGGCGCGGGTGGCTTCGGCCCAGGCGCGCTCGTGCGCCGGGCTTTGCGCGCGCCAAGCCCTGAACGCCGCGCCGTCCGCGGTAGTGGGGGCGCCGGTGGCCAGTGCGCGCGCCCAGGCATGGGCCTCGCGCGTCAGGGCGGAGTCGGGCAGGGGGCCGGAGGACGGTTGGGGGGTCATGGGTATCGCTGGCTGCGCGCGGCCGTTATCCGCCGCTTTCATACTTAGACGATTCGGCGCACGCCAAACGGAACCGGATTCGCGTAAAAAATACACTTTCTTTCATTTATTCCTGCCCGCGCGCCATCGCCTGGACGCAATGTTCGTGCGCCGTCTGCAGTTCGCGGCCCACCAGCCGCACCGAAATGCCCCAGCGCTTGGCCAAATCGGGCCGCGACAGGCCCTCGACCCGGGCCGCGATCAGGATGTCGCGCTGGCGCGGCGTCAGGGCGTCCAACGCCTTGAACATATGGTCCATGTCCGAGCGGGACTCGGCCACGCCATCCGGTCCCGGCGCGCTGTCCTCGACGTCGAAGAACTCGCTGACCTCGCTCTCGCTCAACAGTCGCACGTCCTGGCGGATGCGGTCGATCGCCACGTGCACGGCGGTGTTGACCAGGTAGGTCTGCGGGTGGCGCACGCCGTCCAGGTCGTCGCGCGCCGACAGGCGCAGGTAGGCGTCGTGCAGCGCGTCGCCGGCCAGGTCCGAGGCCCCGCCCAGGCGGCGGGCGACTTGGCGCCGCAACGCGTCGTAGCGGTCGGCGACCAGCCGGCGCAGATTGGCCAGGCCCTGGCCGCTCATTGTCGGCAGCCGCCATAGCGCCGGGCCGCCTCGGGCGTGATCAGCAGGGTCGCCGGCAAGCCAAAGCCAGCGGGCGGCGCGCCGATGGGCAGGCCTTCCAGGGCGGCTTGCAGGCGGGGCGCCATGTCCGGGCGGCCGGTGGCGTAGGCCTGCGCGCCGTGGATGGCGTGGGCGCTGTCCAGCGGCACGCGCAGCGCCACGCGGTAGTCGCCGATATGCAGCTCGGGCCGGGCGCACAGGGCGGCCAGCACGCGCGTTTGCAGCCGGCCGTAATACTGCTGGCGCTCGGCCGCCGAGGCCTGCGAGACGGGCGCCGGCGGCGTGCGCACGCGTGGCATCAGCATCAGCGCTCGTGGCGCCGTGTAGCGGGCCTGCAGGTCGGTTTCGGACAGGAGCCGGGCCAGCGCGTCGCGCGCGGTGTAGCGGCCGGCGATGGCAGGCGCGGTCTTGTCCGCGGTTTGTGCGCTGTCGTAGAGCACGGAATCGCCTGTGAGTTGGCTGTATTGCTGCAAGGCGTTGTGCAGGGGCTGGCGCGGCCAGTCGAAGGGATACTCGCGCGCCGCGCCCTCGGCCGCCGCGGCCGAGGCGGCCAGGGTGGCGCCGGCTGCGATCAGGGTCATCATCGCCTGCAGGCGTTTCAAGCCAGTGCGCACATCGGCGGCTGGCAACGCGGGTGGTCGGGGACGGCTAAGGAAGGCATACGAGGGGGAAGTCGGACGCTGTCCGCCGCTAGGCGGTGGAGAAGCCGACATGGTAGGGCGTCAATGTGACCTTCTGGTTGCAGTTCGATGACGGCCGGCCGCTGGTGTACAGTCAGCTTCACCTCATTTCCTAAAGGACACAAAGGTGCCTGAATCGAACGAAACCGCGGTTCTGCTGTTTTCCTACGGAACCCTGCAGGACAAGGCCGTGCAGCGCGCCAACTTCGGCCGTGAACTCTCGGGCAAGCCGGACGCCATGACGGGCTACGTGCAACGCTGGGTGGAAATCACCGATCCCGAGGTCATCAAGACCAGCGGCCTGGCGCAGCATCCGATTGTCTTTGCCAGCTACGACCCCAAGGACGAAGTGGCGGGCATGGTGTTCGAGATCACCCAGCAGGAACTCGACGCCGCCGACCGCTACGAGGTCTCGGACTACAAGCGCGTCTCGGTGCTGTTGAAATCAGGCGTGCACGCCTGGGTGTATATCAAGGCTTGAGGCAGGGCCTAGCGCTTCTGCGGCGGGATGCCCTGCAACGTGCCGCGCAACACGGCGTGCGCCGCCAGATCGGCGGGCCGGTGTTTGCGCGCAGTTGCGGCCGGGTGGTTGCCCAGGTAGTTGCCGTTGCGGCGGTCCACGGCCGGGCGCACCGGGCGCGGCGCAAAGCCGCCGCCGCAGTTGGGGCAGACATTGCCCAGCACGTCTTCGGCGCAGGTCGCGCAAAACGTGCATTCGAAACTGCAGATCCGGGCCTGGGGCGATGCCGGGGGCAGGTCGATATCGCAATGTTCGCAGCTGGGGCGTAGTTCAAGCATGGCGTTTCCTGGGGCGGGGCGGACGTCCAGCATAGCGTCCGGACGATGGCTGCGCCACATCGGGCACGGACATGCGGCGGGGCTGAAACGGCCGTCGCGCCTGTACACTCGGACATCTCCACTCCTGGGGCCCTCTATGGCCGGCAGCAGCTTTTTCGCCCTGTTCGACGACATCGCCACCATCCTGGACGATGTCTCCGTCATGACCAAGGTGGCAGCCAAGAAAACCGCCGGCGTGTTGGGCGACGACCTGGCGCTGAACGCGCAGCAGGTGTCGGGCGTGCCGGTGAACCGCGAACTGCCCGTGGTGTGGGCGGTGGCCAAGGGTTCGTTCATCAATAAGTTGATCCTGGTGCCGTCGGCCCTGGTGATCAGCGCCTTCGCGCCCTGGGCCGTGACACCACTGCTGATGGTGGGCGGCGCCTTCCTCTGCTTCGAGGGCGTGGAAAAGCTGGCCCATAAGTTCCTGCCGCACGGCGACACCGCCGACGGCAACCACGCCGCGCGGGCCGAGGCCCTGCAGGATGCGTCGGTGGACATGGTGGCGTTCGAGCGCGACAAGATCAAAGGCGCGGTGCGCACCGACTTCATCCTGTCGGCGGAAATCATCGCCATCACCCTGGGCGCCGTGGCCGGCGCCGACATGCTGCGCCAGACCATCGTGCTGGCCGGCATCGCGCTGGTCATGACCGTGGGGGTCTATGGCCTGGTGGCGGGCATCGTCAAGCTGGACGACCTGGGCCTGTATCTCAGCACCAAGCGCTCGCAAGCCGTTGCCTGGCTTGGCAAACGCATCGTGGCCGCCGCGCCCTATCTGATGAAGACCCTGTCGGTGGTCGGCACCGCCGCCATGTTCATGGTGGGCGGTGGCATCCTCACCCACGGCATCGCGCCGCTGGGCGCCGCCATCGAACACGTGGCCGCGGCCACGGGCAGCGGCCTGCTGCCCGTGCTGACGTCCACGTTGCTCAGCGCCCTGTTCGGTATCGTGGCCGGGGCCGTGGTGCTGGGCGCGGTCAGCCTGGTCAAGCGCCTGTTCCGAAAATAGGGCGCCGGGCCGAGGCTCACATCAGAAGCGGTACTTCATCGTCAGCATGGCGTTGCGCGGATCGCCGTAATAGCCGCCCATGCCGCTGGAGTAGTACTTCTTGTCCAGCAGGTTGTTGACGTTCAGCGTGGCCGACAGGTGGCGGTTGAAGTCGTAGCGGGCCATCAGCCCGACCAGCGCGTAGGCGTCCTGCCGGAAAGTCTCGTTGTTCGGTCCCGCGTCCGGCTGCACCATCTTGCTTTGCCAGGTGACGCCGCCGCCCACCGTCAGCGGATGCCACGCGCCGCGCAGGCGGTAGGTGGTCCAGAGCTTGAACAGGCTGTTGGGCTGGTTGGTGTCGATGCTGCGGCCGTCTGAATCCTTCAGTTGCCGGTAGCTGTAGCCTGCGATCATCTGCCAGCCCGGCTGCAGTTCCCCCGAGATTTCCAGTTCGATGCCGCGCGCGGTCGCGCCCTGCACCGTGCGGTAGGCGTACGACCCGCCGCCGCCGCCCGTGACCCAGATGTTGTCTGGGTCCATCTCGGCCAGGTTGTCCTGCTTCAGTTCGAATACCGCCGCGCTGGCGTTCAGGGCGCCGTTGAAGAATTCACCCTTTACGCCCAGCTCGTAGTTCTCCCCTTCCACTGGGGGCAGGAAACTGTTGTTGCGGTCGCGATAGGCCTGCGGCTTGAAGATGCTGGTGTAGCTGGCATAGACCGACCAGTTGGCGTCCAGGTCGTAGACCACCCCGGCAAATGGCGTGATCTTGCCTTTCTCGCGCAACTGGTCGCTGACCTGGGTGCCGTCGAAATAGTTGCTGTCGACGTCGCGCTTCCAGTCGGTGTACCGACCGCCCAGGATCACCGAGAAGCGCTCGGTGGGACGCAGGCGTGCAGTGGCATACAGCCCCAGCTCTTCTTCACGCGTCTTGGTGTTGCCGGTTTGCGTGCCGGCGTAGTCGGGCTTGGGCGAGTGGCCGTTCCAATTGAAGATATTCGGAATCGACGCGTCGTAGCCCGGCAGGCGCCAGCTCGGGTAGGTGGGCCCGCCTTCCTCATAGCGCGAGGCGCTGATGCCGAACACCAGGTCGTGCTTGCGACCCAGCAGCGAGAACGGGCCGGTGGCATACAGGTCCACCGAGGTCTGCTTGGGCTTGCCGTGCCAGTTGGCCAGCCACAGGCCGCCACCCGCGCCGGTGTCGCGGTCCGGGTAGCCATTCTGCGCATAGCCCAGCAGCGCGTCGTACTGGTTTTCGCTGCGGTTGATGGCGGCCTTGGCGATCCAGTCGTTGGCGAAGGTGTGTTCCAGGCTGGCGAACAATGCGGTCTGCTTGCGGTCGTAATAGCTCCAGTCGGACGCGCCGTTCATGCGGCGCGAGAAATTCGTCTGCGAGCCATCGTTGAAGAACATGGGAAAGCCGCGGCTGGCCTGGTCCATGCGGTCGTCCTGGTAGACCATGCCGGCGGTCAGCAGGGTCGAATCCGTCAGGTCGGCCTCGATCACGCCATAGAACACGTCCTTTTTCTGCTTGGCCCGGCTGACGAACGAACCGTAGTCCTGGTGCGCGGCGACGATGCGTGCGCGGATGCGGCCGTTGTCGACCAGCGCGCCCGACAGGTCGGCCTCGGCGCGGTAGCGGTCCCATGAACCGGCGCTGGCCGACACCGAGCCGGAGAAGTCGCGGGTGGGGCGCTTGCGCACCAGGTTCACCGCGGCTGCCGGGCTGCCGGTGCCGCTGACCAGCCCGGTCGCCCCGCGCACCACTTCCACGCGGTCGTAGATGGCGGTGTCGAAGGTGATGCCTTCCAGCTGGCTCGACGTCGGGATGCCGTCGAACATATAGGTGTCCACGGCAAAGCCGCGCGAATAGACCTGGGTGTATTCCTGCGTCGACGTGCTTTTGTCGACCGATATGCCGGTGGTCTGGTTCAACACGTCCTGGATGGTGTTCAGGGACTGGTCGTCCATCTGCTGGCGCGTGATCACGCTGACCGATTGCGGGGTTTCGCGCAGCGACAGGTTGAGCTTGGTGGCGCTGGTCGAGCCGGTGTAGGACGCGCTGTTTTCCGTCTTGCCATCGCGCAGCCCGTCGGCGCTGACCTGCACTTCGGGCAGCACCGACGCATCCGGCGCGGTGGTGGCGCGCAGCACGTAGCCGGCCGCGCCGGCCGGTTGGCCTTCCAGGCCGCTGCCGGCCAGCAGCCGGCTCAAGCTGTCGCGCGGCGCGAATTGCCCGGACAGGCCGCGGGTGGTCCGGCCCGCCACCAGCGCCGGGTCGATGGCGATGTTGATGCCGGATTCGCTGGCGTAGCGGCTCAACGCCGGGCCCAGTGGGCCGGCTGCAATGTCGCAGCTGCGGGCGGCCTGCGCGACGGGGGCGTCGGCGGCTTGGGCCGTACCGGCGGCGCCGGCCAGCGCCAGGGCCAGCAACGAATGGCGGAACGCACGCGCCAGGGGCGGGCGGCAAGAGAGGGCAAGGGCCGGGTGTTGCGGGGCGGGCCGGCGGCCGGGGCGGCGCTGCGTCATGGGGTTCTCCGAAAAAGGCGTGTTTTGGTGTTGCTGGGGTTGTTGACACGCGAACGGAGAAAAGCGGACATGCCGGCGCTGACGAATGTGTAACGACGCGCGGCGCGAGGGCGTCAGGCTGCGGACGAACGCGGCTCGACGAGAATCCAGTAGCGGCTGCGGCTGACGACGCGCACGGGCAGGGTGGCCGGTAGCAGCGCCAGTACCTTGTCGGTGTCCTGCAGTTGAAAGCCGCCGGACAAGCGCAGGTCGGCGACGGCCGGGTCGCATTGCAGCAGGCCGGGCCGATAGTGCGACAGCGCCTCCAGGAAATCCGCCAATCGCATGTTGTCGGCCACCAGCACCCCGCGCGCCCATTCGCCTTCGCCGGCGGCGGCCGGCTGCAAGGCGTCGGCGCCTTGGGCGGTGAATGCCAGGCACTGGCCGGCTACCACGCGCAGCCGCTGGCCGGGCACGTCCCGGGGCGTTACCTCGACCGCGCCTTCCAGCACCGCCACGCGGCATTGCGCCCCGCGTTGGCGCACGGTGTAGCGGGCGTCCAGGCTGCGCACCGCACCCGCCTCGGACGACACCGCGAACGGCCGCGCCGCTTCCGGGCGGCCGCGGTCCGGCGCGGTGCGGACCAGGATTTCGCCGGCCCGCAGCAGCACGCGGCGGGACAGGGCGTCGTAGGCGATATCCACGGCGCTGCCCGCGTTCATCAGCACGCTGCTGCCGTCCGCCAGCCGCAGCTCGCGCCGCTGGCCGGTGCCGGTGCGGTATTCGGCGGACCAGGCGGCCCACGGCGCCAAGCGGCCAGCAAACCAGACGGCAGGCAGGGCCGCCGCTGCCGCGCCCATGGCCGCCAGTGCCTTGCGCCGCGACAGTTTGCGATTCAGGGTGGTGCGGGCCAGCGCGGGGGGCAATGTGCTGAACTGGTCGTTGAGCAACTGTGCCCGCTGCCAGGCGCGTTCATGCTCGGGGTTCTGTGCGCGCCAGCGTTCGCATTCGCGAAAGGCTTCGGGGGGCGGCTCGGCACCCGGATGCAGGCGCACCAGCCACTGGGCCGCCTGTCGCAGCACCTGGCGGTCCAATGGCAGATCGCGCGCGTTGGCGGTGCTCCCCATCATGCGGCCAGCAGCAGGCATTGCTCGAACGCCTGCGCCATGTAGCGGCGCACGGTGCGATCGGTGATGCGCATGGTGTCGGCGATTTGCTGGTAGGTCATGCCGTCCAGTTGCGCCATCAGGAACGCGCTGCGCGCCTTGGCCGGCAGGCCGTCGAGCATGGCGTCGATCTGGTGCAGGGTTTCCAGGATGATCAGGCGCTGTTCGACCGACGGCGCAGTGGGTTCGGGCAATTGCGCCAGCGCTTCCAGCCAGGCGCGTTCGAGCGACTGGCGGCGGTGGTGGTTGCACAGTACGTGGCGGGCGACGGTGGTCAGGTAGGCGCGCGGTTCCAGCAGCGTCAGTTCCTGCGCGCCAGGTTTGCGGCGCGCCTCGATGATGCGCGTGAACGTGTCCTGCGCCAGATCGGCGGCATCGAACGTATTGCCCAAGCGCTTGCGCAGCCAGTTACGCAGCCAGCCGTGATGGCTGGCGTAGAGGTTGTGGACGACATCCACGGCAGGGATCCCCGACACGCCGGGACCCCGCCCGGTCGTATTCAATAATTGATAATGATTCCCAATTGTATATGACCCAGGCCGTCCCGGGGATGCGCCAAAACAACGGGCCCCGAAGTCATCCGGGGCCCGCGATACCGCCAGGGGGCTGGCGCGCCGCGACGTCAAAGCAAGCCGCGCCGCCCCAGGGACGTCAATCGTCCATCAATATGCCAGCGAGGCTTGCAGGTACACCGTGCGCGGCATGCCCACGTACTTGCCCGCGTTGTTGTCGGTGGAGCGCGTGAAGTAGCGCTTGTCGAACAGGTTCTTCACGCCCAGCGCGATGTTCAGGTTGTGCATCTGCTTGCCGAAGTCGTAGGCGGCGCGCACGTGCACCGTGCCGTAGCCCGGGATGTCGCCGTAGGCGCCGTTGGCGCTTTCCTCGGTCTGGTAGCGGGCGCCAGGGTCGGGCGCGCCGGGCGACCGCTGCTTGGACTGCAGGAAGGTGTCGACATTGAAGGTCCACTGGTTGCGCGTGTAGCGCGCGCCCAGCGAGGCCACGTTGCGCGAATAGAAGGGCAGGTCGCGGCCCTCGAACACGCCGGCTTTGTAGGTGGCCTGGGTGTAGGTATAGGTGCCGTACAGCGACAGGCCCGACAGCGCCGCCGACAGTTCGCCCAGGTCGTACGACAGCCCGGTTTCCAGGCCACGGTGGCGGGTGGCGCCCAGGTTGGTCCAGGCGTCCGAACCGCCGTTGGTGCCGCCGCGCAACTGCAGTTCGTCGTCGAAGTCGATGTTGAACAGCGTCAGCTCGCCCTTCCAGCCGCCGCCATTGAAGTGCGTGCCGACTTCATAGGTGGTGGCCTTTTCCGGATGCAGGCCGTTGGTGGTCGAGGCGATCTGGAAGTACTGCAGCGGGCCGAATGACTGGCCGGCGTTGGCGAACACGCTCCATTGTTCGCTGACGTGGTAGACCACCGACAGCGAGGGCAGGGGTTCTTCGGACTTGATGCTGGTATGGGTCCTGGCCGCGGGATTGGACTTGTCGTTCAGGAACGAGTCGATGAATTCATAGCGCAGACCCGGCGTGATGGTCCAGTTGCCGACATTGATGGTGTCGTCGATGTAGACCGCATGCGCCGTGGTGCCGCCGGTGCGGTACTGGTACTGCGGATTCGGGGCATCGAGCGGATCGAAGCCGCCGTCCGGCACGTAGAACGCGGTGCGCGAGGCGCGCTCGTCGCTGGCTTCCTTCAGGTAGCGGTAGCCCACGCTGATCTCCTGCGTCACGTCGGCGCCGCGAAACAGGCGCGAATAGCGCGGCTCGATCGCGAAGGTGTGATAGTTGCGCGGGTTGAAGGTCAGGCGGCGCTTGCCGGCGTTGGCGCCGGTGCCCTCCGTTTCGATGCTGCTGCCGCGGAAGCTGTCGGTGTAGTACGTCAGCAGCTCGAACTTATTGATGCCGTCGTCGTGGTTGTAGCGGAACGAGGCGTCGGTGCGGCGGCCGGTGAAACTGTCGTACGGCCGGGTGGACTGGAACGGGTCCTCGGAATACTGCCTGGTGGTCAACCCGCCGGGCATGCCGGCGCGGCCTTCGTAGTGATGCAGCGCGGCCGACACGCTGTCGTCGGCGCCGATGCGATAGGTGCCCTTGAGCATCACGTCATCGATGTCCACGCGGTCGTTGCTTTCACGAAAGCCGTTGCCGTGCGTGCCTGAATACAGCAGGGCGCCGCCCAGGCCCCGCTCATTGGTGCCGCCGATGAACGCGCTGGGCGAGGTCTTCACGCCGCCGTGGCTGTACATGTCGGTCTCGACCGTGGCGTCGGCGGTGAAGTCCCGCGGAATCGCGCGCGTCACGAAGTTGATGATGCCGCCCACGTTCTGCGGGCCATAGCGCACCGAACCCGCGCCGCGCACCACGTCCACCGCCGACAGATTGCCCAGCGCCACCGGCGCCATCGACAACTGCGGCTGGCCATAAGGCGCCACCGCCAGCGGAATGCCGTCCATCAGAATCGTCGAGCGCGGCGACAGGCGCGAGGTCAGCCCGCGCACGCCCACGTTCAACGACACATCGCTGCCGCCCGTGCCATTGCTTTCCTGGACCTGCACGCCCGGAATGCGGCGCAGCACATCGCGCACACTGGTCGCGCCGGTATCCTGGAACGACGCGCGGTCGATGATGGTGCGTGCCCCGCCATGCTCCAGCACTTTTTCATCACTGGGGTTTTCAAGCCAGTCGCCCACGACGCTGATCGCGCCCAGGGTGTTGTTGTCAGCGGAGGCAGCCGGCGTGGCGGGGGCGGCGGCCGGCGCGGTTTGCGCATGGCCATTCGCGGCCAGCGTCAGCAAAGCCAGCGCCAGGGCTGGGCGGCGCAAAGGAAAGGGGATCAACATGGACGTTCCAGGAATTGCTCACACGTTAATGAGAGCGGCAATCAAATTGAGAATCTTTTCTGAAATAAAGCGGACTGCGGCGTACTGCGCGGACAGGCCCCGAAGGAACCCACCCGGATCGGCGAAAAATATAGCAAAAATTGGCGCCAATCTAAACGCGGTAAATTGGGGCCGTGGCAAAAACGCCCCACGCCGTCGCGGCCCAGGCAGACGCGCCCGCGCGCCCTGCGCCTCGCCGAATCCGTATAAGATGTGAAATTGGCGCCAATTTTTACGCGGGAACAATCATGGACACACTCGATCAGCAATTGCTGGGGCTGCTGCGCGCCGACGCTCGCGCAACCGTCGCGACCCTGGCCAAAAAGCTCGACGTTTCAAGGGGAACCATCAATAACCGCATCGCCCGCATGGAAGACGACGGCATCATCGTCGGCTACACCGTCCGCCTGCGCCCAGAATCCCAACCCGACCAGATCGGCGCCTGGATGAACATCGCCGTAGACGGCAACGAAACCCGCCGCGTCGTCAGCATCCTCCTGGGCGACCCCGCCGTCGTCGCCTTGCACGACACCAACGGCCGCTGGGATCTCCTGGCCGAACTGCGCGTGGCCAACATCGAAGAAATGTCCCGCGTCCTGGACCGAGTCCGCCTGATCAAAGCTATCTCCGCCACCGAAACCAGCATCCACCTGAAAAGCTACAAGTTGGACTGAACCAGGGCAGGGCGCCGCCAGGCGCCAGCCCAGCGCTCTCCACTCCCAGGCCAGCATCAGTGGCCCCGAAGCTCGCCCTCCCCAAAGAGACACCCCCAACCGTCTCGACGCAGCCCCCCCAAACGCCTAAAAAGGCCGCCCACGCGGCCGGCTTTGGGCAGCCCCGCAAGATCTTCCCCACCCCCACGTTCCGCAACAGAACGCCAAGCACCCCGCTGCCCCTGCCCGCCACGCGGCAGAAGAACCCACGGGCCACCAGAAGCAAAGCAATGCACGAGCTTCAAGAACCCCCAGGAACAAGCCCCTCGCCGCAGGCGACCCCCCACCCCGTTAGGGATTCCCCCCGGTTGCCCCTAAACCCACCCCCCACCTAAAATTGGCGCCAATTTATGCAAACAAACACCCCCAGCCAGCACCCCTAGGGACCCCACCCTCCCAGGATTCAAGGAATCGCAATGCCCACCGCTGCACCCGCCCTTACCCCCGACGCCGCCCGCGCCCGCGCCATCTACGATCTCGGCCACAGCACCGTTTTCTCCGCCCGCATCGACCCGCGCTTCTCGTACTGCATGTACGTGCCCCCGCACATCGACCAGGCCAAGCACCCCATGCAGCTGGTCGTCATCATGCACGGCACCGGCCGCGCCTTCGTTGAATACCGCGACGCCTTTGCCGAATTCGCCCGCTGGAACGACTGCATCGTGCTGTGCCCGCTGTTCCCCGTCAGCCCCCTGGGCGACGGCAACCGCGACGGCTTCAAGCAACTGCGCGAAGGCGATATCCGCTACGACCACGTGCTGCAGGACATGGTTGCCGAAGTCGGCGAAAAATTCGGCTGCGACTTCTCGCGCTTCGCCCTGTTCGGTTACTCCGGCGGCGGCCAGTTCGTGAACCGCTACGCCCTGCTGCACCCCGAGACCCTGTGGGCCGTGTCCATCGGCGCACCCGGCTCGGTCACGCTGCTGGACCCCAGCCAGGACTGGTGGGTTGGCGTGCGCGACGCCGAAGCCCGCTTCGGCAAAGCCGTCGACGTGGACGCCCTGCGCCAGGTTGCCGTGCACATGATCGTCGGCAAGGCCGACCTGGAAACCTGGGAAATCACGCACCGCGAAGGCGGCAAGTTCTTCATGCCCGGCGCCAACTCGGCCGGCGCCACGCGCCCCGAGCGCCTGGAATCGCTGCGCCGCTCGTTCGAGGCCGCCGGCGTCAAGGCCGTGCTGGACGTGGTCGACAACGTGCCGCACGACGGCCTGAAGTGCGTCGGCCAGGTGCAGGACTTCCTGGCTGCCGAACTGCGCAAGCTGCGAAATGAATAACACTGAATGCAAGATGGGCGGTGGGCGCGCAAGCGCCTGCCAGCCGCAATAGGAGAGGGCCATGCTGCGTTTCGCGCTATCCCGTATCGTCATGGCCATCCCCACACTGCTGATCGTGGCGGTGGCGGTATTTGTCATGATTCGTCTTATCCCGGGCGACCCTGCGCAGCTGCTGCTGGGTGACCTGGCCACGCCGGCCGCGCTGGCCGACCTGCGCGCGCGCCTGGGCCTGGACCAGAGCTGGACCACGCAGTTCGGCATCTGGTTCGGCAACATGCTGCACGGCGACCTGGGCTCGTCCATCAACACCGGCCAGCCTGTGCTGCCGCTGGTGTGGGACCGCTTCCTGATCAGCGGCCGCGTGGTGCTGGTGGCCGTGCTGTTCGCCGCCCTGGTGGCCGTGCCCGCCGGCATGATCGCCGCCTGGAAGCAGAACAAGGCGCCCGACCTGATCCTGGTGGGCGCCGCCACGCTGCTGGTGTCCATCCCGACCTTCTGGCTGGGCCTGCTGCTGCTGATCTTCTTCGGCCTGAAGCTGCAATGGCTGCCGGTGGTGGGCTACGTGTCGATCGGCGAAGACTGGAAGGCCGGCCTGCTGTACCTGGCCATGCCGATCCTGACGCTGTTCCTGCACGAGATCGGCGTGCTGATGCGCATGGCGCGCGCCAGCACCCTGGAAGTGCTGCGGCTGGACTACATCACCCACGCGCGCGCCAAAGGCCTGTCCGAATCCGCCGTGCTGATGCGCCATGCCTTCCGCAATGCCTTCGGCCCGACCTGGACGCTGATCGGTCTGGTGCTGGGCAACCTGCTGGGCGGCATCGCCGTGGTGGAAACCGTGTTCACCATTCCTGGCCTGGGCCGGTTGCTGGTGGATTCGATCTTCGCTCGTGATTACCCCGTCATCCAGGGCTGCCTGCTGTTCGTCGGCGTGGTCTACGTGATCGTGAACCTGCTGATCGACCTTTGCTATCCCATCTTCGACCCGAGAGTGACCGCCGAATGAAAAAGCGAATTGCAGCTAACGCGCTGATAGGCGGCGTGATCGTGGCGGCGATGATCGTCGCGGCGATCATGGGCGCCGTCTGGACGCCCCATGACCCGCTCAAGATCAACTTCGTGGCCCGGCTCAAGCCGCCGGGTGGCGACTTCCTGCTGGGCACCGACGAATTCGGCCGCGACGAGCTGTCGCGCCTGCTGGCCGGCGCGTCCAGCAGCGTCTGGATCAGCTTTCTGACCGTCAGCTTCGCCATCGTGGCGGGCACCGCCATCGGTACCCTGACCGGTTTCGTGCGCGGCTGGACCGACCGCATCATCATGGCTTTCAACAACGCCCTGCTGGCCTTTCCGGGCCTGCTGCTGGCGCTGGGCCTGTTGGCCGTGGTGGGCGCCAACAAGTACGGCATCATCCTGGCGCTGGGCCTGGCCTACACGCCGTCGGTGACGCGCATCGTGCGCGGCACGGTGCTGTCGCTGCGCGAGAAGGAGTTCATCGAATCCTCGCGCGTGCTGGGCAATTCCGAGCTCTACACCATGTTCCGCCACGTGCTGCCCAATTGCGTGGCGCCGCTGACGGTGCTGGCCACCTCCATGTTCGGCTGGGTGATCCTGGCGGAAAGCGCGCTGTCCTTCCTGGGCCTGGGCGTGCCGCCGCCCGCGCCCACCTGGGGCAATATGCTGGCGGCGGCGCGGCCGTTCATGGCGCAGGCATCCTATCTATCCATTCTTCCCGGCCTGGCCATCGCGCTCGCGCTGCTGGGGATCAACCTGCTGGGCGACGCGGTGCGAGACCGCTTCGATCCCCGCATGAGGGGCGTGCAATGAGCGCACTGGTAACCGTATCGAATCTGTCGCTGACCGTCGGCCGCGGCGGTCGCGAAATCGTCGCCGGCGTGTCCTTCGAGGTGGCGCCGGGCGAAATGGTCGGCATCGTCGGCGAATCCGGCAGCGGCAAGACCCAGGCGGCGCGCGCCATCATGGGCCTGACGCCGCCGCCGCTGGTGGTGGCCGGCGGCTCGATCCGCTTCGAAGGCGTGGAAGTCACTCAGGCCAGCCCGGCCGCGCTGCGCAAGCTGCGCGGCGCGCGCATCGGCATGGTGTTCCAGGAACCCATGACCTCGCTCAACCCGTCCATGCCCATCGGGCGCCAGCTGGACGAGGGCCTCAAGCTGCATCGCCGCGACCTGTCGACCGCGCAGCGCCGTGAACGCATCCTGGAGATGCTGCGCCGCGTCGGCATCCGCGACCCCAAGGCCGCCATCGAGGCCTGGCCGCACGAGTTCTCGGGCGGCATGCGCCAGCGCATGATGCTGGCCTCGGTGATGCTGCTGGAGCCGGCGCTGCTGATCGCCGACGAGCCCACCACCGCGCTCGACGCGGTGGTGCAGCGCGACGTGCTGGAACTGATGGTCGACCTGACGCGCGAGCACAATACCGCCGTGCTGATGATCAGCCATGACCTGCCGATGGTGGCGCGCTACACCGAGCGCATGGTGGTGATGCAGCACGGCAAGGTGCTGGAAACCGGCACCACCGCCGGCATCCTCGAACGCCCGCAACATCCCTACACCCGCAAGCTGCTGGACGCCATGCCGCGCCGCCTGCCGGCGCGCGCGCCGATCCAGGAAGCGCCCATTGTCGAGGTCCGGAACCTGGTGGTCGACTACGCCGGCCACCAGCGCCTGTTCTCGCGCACCGGCGCCAAGCGCGCGCTCAACGGCATCGACCTGCACGTCAAGCCGCGCGAAGTGGTGGCGGTGGTGGGCGGCTCGGGTTCCGGCAAGACCACGCTGGGCCGCGCCATCGCCGGCCTGCTGGCGCCGACATCAGGCCAGATCCTGTTCCGCGACCAGCCGGTCAGCCGCCGCTCGCCGGCCTGGCGCGACTACCGCCTGAACTGCCAGATGGTGTTCCAGGACCCGTACTCGTCGCTCGACCCGCGCATGACCATCGGCCAACTGGTGGGCGAAGGCCTGCGTATGCTGGTCGACATGCCGGCGGCCGACAAGCGCCGCCGCGTGGACGAGGTGCTGGCCGAAGTTGGCCTGGGTTCGGAATACGCCAAGCGCTTTCCGCACGAACTGTCGGGCGGCCAGCGCCAGCGCGTCGCCATCGCCCGGGCGGTGGTGCGCCGGCCGTCCTTCGTCATTGCCGACGAGCCGGTGTCGGCGCTGGACGTGACGGTGCGGGCGCAGGTGCTGGACCTGTTCGCCGACCTGCAGGAACGCCACGGCTTTTCGTGCCTGTTCATCAGCCACGACCTGGGCGTGGTGGAGCAGGTGGCCGACCGGGTGGTGGTCATGCGCGACGGCGCCATCGTCGAGCAGGGCACCCGCGACGAGGTCTTCGACCACCCGCGCGAGGAATACACCCGCAGCCTGTTGTCGGCGATTCCGGCGCTGGAATCCACCGATACCGGGGGCGTGCGGCTACGCTGGCGCCTGGACGGGCTGGAGCCGACTCGGGCCACGGCTTGAAGGGACGGATCTGCGCCAGGGACGGGCTTGCCTGCCTGGCGCGGACTTATGCCTAAAATACGCGGTTTGGATTTGATTCACGGGAGTGGTCCATGCCGAAAGCGGCGGCGACACAGCCGGGCCTGGTTGACCGTATTGCCCATGATATTCAGTCGGGTGTGTACGGTCCCGGCGCGTGGCTGAAACAGATCGACCTGCAGGAGCGTTACGACGCCAAGCGTCTGGACGTTCGGCGGGCACTTGACCAATTGGCCGCCAAGCGGCTGATTTCGCATATCCCCAACCGGGGCTACCACGTCTACGCGATGGATCCGGACCAGCACCTGCAGATCCGCGACATCCGCGTGCTGCTGGAAACCGGCGCCGCGGCCGACCTGATGCCCAACGTCACCGCAGCCAAGGTGCGCGCCCTGCGCGCCCTGGCCGACCGTTTCGCCAAGCTGCTGCAGGACGGCACGCTGCTGGAGCAGTACGAGGTCAACCTGGCGTTCCACGCCGGAATGTACGACATGTGCTCGAACCGCGAGCTGTCGGCCCTGATCCTGGAAACCCGGGCTCGCGGCCCGGCGGCGCCCGCCAAGGAATGGGTGACACGGTCGCGCATCGAGATCTCGGCCCGCGAGCACTTCGACATGGTCGAGGCGCTTGAGGCGCGCGACGTCAAGCGGTTGCAGAAAATCATCGCCCAGCACGTCGGCCAAGACATTTCCTGAGCGCATTTTCTTAAGCGTGTTTTCTTAACCGTTACCGGGCGAATTTGCCCACATTGCGGCGGCCATCCTGAAACGGGGGCCGCCGCAAGTCGTTTCTGGGTGTCGGATACGTCTGGCGCGGCGCTGCGGCCCCTTCCGGGCGTCTGATTCGCTTGCTTCCCAGGGATACCCCCGATGGCGCCGTGGACTATAGCGTTCATAATAGGCAGCTATTTTTGGCGCCAATATAGTTATGAATCAGGCGTCGCATGCCCCCGGGGGAGTTTTCGCAATGCATCATCACACCGTTACCCGAGCGCTCGCGCTCAGTCTGGCCCTGGCCGCAACAGGCGCGGCCCATGCCGCCACCCTGACCATCGCCCAGCCGGCCGACATCCGTTCGACCAATCCGGGCGTCAACCGCGACAACACCACCGACGGCGTGGTGCTGAACGTGGTCGAAGGCCTGGTCGGCTACCGCGAGAACGGTACGGTGGCGCCGCTGCTGGCGAAATCGGTCGACCTGTCGGAAGACGGCCTGACCTACACCTTCAAGCTGCGCGACGGCGTGAAGTTCCACAACGGCGCCCTGCTTACGTCCGCCGACGTCATCTGGAGCTGGGAACGCTACATGGACGCCAAGACGGATTGGCGCTGCCGCAGCGACTTCGACGGCCGCAACGGCCTGAAGGTGACGGAAGTATCGGCGCCCGACGCGCAGACGGTGATCATCAAGATCGACCGCAAGTCGGCCGTGTTCCTGGATTCGCTGGCCCGCACCGATTGCGGCATGACCGCGATCCTCAGCAAGGACTCGGTCAACGCCGATGGCTCGTGGAACAAGCCGGTGGGCACCGGCCCGTACCAGTTCAAGGAATGGAAGCGCGGTGAATACGTGCTGCTGTCCGCATTCAAGGACTACGTGTCGCCGTCGGCCGGCGACCAGCCGGACGGCTATGTGGGCGCCAAGCGTCCGCTGGCCGACGAGGTCAAGTTCCTGGTGGTGCCGGACCCGTCCACGGCCAAGGCAGGCCTGGTGTCGGGCGCCATCGACGCCAGCCAGATCACGATCACGGACGTGGCCGAGCTGAAGAAGAGCCCGACGGTGTCGGTGATGAGCCCGCACGACGCCACCAAGCACACGCTGCTGTTCCAGACGCAAGACCCGGTGCTCAAGAATGTGAAGCTGCGCCAGGCGATCGCGGCGGCGCTGGATATTCCGCAGGTGGTGGCGGCGGCTTCCGAAGGGCTGGGGCAGTTGAACAATTCGGCGGTGTATGCCGGCTCGGCCTATTACCAGGAAGCCGAGAAGCGCACCTACAAATACGATCCGGCGCGCGCGCAGCAGTTGCTCAAGGAAGCGGGCTACAAGGGCGAACCGATCGTGATCTACGCCAACAAGCGCGCGCACGTGCCGAGCTATCAGGTGGCGGTGATCGCGCAGGCGATGATGCAGGCGGTGGGCATCAATGCCAAGATCGAGGTGCTGGAATGGGCCACGCAGCTGGACCGCTACAACACGGGCAAGTACCAGATCAGTTCGTTCACGTTCTCGTCGCGCATCGATCCGGCGCTGAGCTTCGAGCAGTTCGCGGGCGACAAGAGCAAGCAGCCGCGCAAGGTCTGGGATGATCCAGCGGCGCAGAAGCTGATCGACGAGAGCTTCCTGGAGTCGGATCCGGCGAAGCGGCAGAAGCTGTTTGACCAGCTGCATGCGTTGATGCTGGAGCAGACGCCTTTGTTGGTGCTTTATAACGGGGCGGATGCTTGGGCGACCAACAAGCGGGTGCAGGGGTTTTCGGTCTGGGAGGGGAAGCCGCGGGCCTGGGAGACTAAGATCGTTGGCAAGTAAGT